>JBKOVT010000302.1:0-8555 GCA_046724035.1 Pseudomonadota bacterium
GCCGCAGATTCCCGAGGATGCCGCCCTCGAACTTCTCATTGAAAAGCTTAGCCCGACGCCCGTCGCGGTTGACGAACTGGTGCGGCAGTGCCACTTGTCAGCGGCCTCGATCGCCACCTTGCTGCTCGAGCTGGAACTCGCCGGGCGCATCGAGCGTCATCCCGGCAACCTCGTTTCGCTGCGCTAACCAGTTTTTGGCGCTGCCTTTTTTTGAATGGATCTATGAACGTCGTCATCGTCGAATCGCCGGCCAAGGCCAAGACGATCAACAAATATCTCGGCCGCGACTACAAGGTCGTCGCGAGCTATGGCCATGTCCGCGACCTGCCGCCCAAAGACGGATCGGTGCGGCCGGACGATGATTTCGACATGTCGTGGGAGGTTGACGGCAGGGCCGAGAAACATATGAAGGCGATCGCCGAAGCGGTGCGCGGAGCCGACAAATTGTTTCTTGCGACCGACCCCGACCGCGAAGGCGAGGCGATCTCCTGGCATGTACGCGAGGTGTTGAAGCAGCGCAAAGCGCTGAAGGATGTCGACGTCAAACGCGTCGTGTTCAACGAAGTGACGCGCAACGCTGTCCTCGACGCATTCCGCCATCCCCGCGAGATCGACCGCGAATTGGTCGACGCGTATCTGGCGCGCCGCGCGCTCGACTATCTCGTCGGCTTCACACTGTCGCCCGTGCTGTGGCGCAAATTGCCGGGCAGCCGCTCGGCCGGACGCGTGCAGTCCGTCGCGTTGCGCCTCATCTGCGAGCGCGAAGCCGAGGTCGAGGCGTTTCGCCCGCGCGAGTATTGGTCGGTCGAAGTCGAGTTCCAGACAGAAGCGGGCGACCGGTTCACCGCAAAGCTGTCGCACATCGACGGCAAGAAGCTCGACCGCTTCGATCTCGACAGCGAAGCAAAGGCGCGCGCCGCCGCCGACAAGATCCTCGCCGCGGCCGGTTTCAACGTTGCGTCGGTCGAGCATAAGGAGGTTCGGCGCAACCCGTTCCCGCCTTTCACGACATCGACATTGCAGCAGGAAGCATCGCGCAAGCTCGGCTTTGGCGCGACGCGCACGATGCAGATCGCGCAGCGGCTCTACGAGGGCATCGATCTCGACGGCGACACCGTCGGCCTGATTACGTATATGCGCACCGACGGGGTGACGCTTGCCGCCGAGGCGATTGCCGGCGCCCGGCAGCTGATCGGGAATGAATTCGGCGGCCCCTATCTGCCGCCCGAACCGCGCGTCTACAAGATCGCCGCGAAGAACGCGCAGGAAGCGCACGAGGCGATCCGCCCGACCGACATGGCGCGGAAGCCCGGCGATGTCGCGCGTCATCTCGACAACGATATGCGCCGCCTCTACGAGCTGATCTGGAAGCGCACGGTCGCCAGCCAGATGGCCTCGGCCTTGCTCGATCAGGTCAGCATCGACATTGCCGATCCGAGCGGCCAAGTCCGGCTGCACGTGACCGGCTCCGTCGTCGTGTTCGACGGGTTCCTCAAGCTCTACCAGGAAGACCGTGACGAGCCGGCCGAGGAGGAAGGCGAGGGGCGGCTGCCGAATTTGCGCGACGGCGAACGCGTGACGCGCGGCGCTGTCACGCCGAACCAGCATTTTACCCAGCCGCCGCCGCGCTACAGCGAGGCGAGTCTCGTCAAGAAATTGGAAGAGTTGGGCATTGGGCGGCCTTCGACCTATGCCTCGATCATCCAGGTGTTGCAGGACCGTGATTACGTGCGGCTCGACAAGCGGCGCTTCATTCCGGAAGACCGCGGCCGGCTCGTCACCGCGTTTCTGACGAGCTTTTTCGAGCGCTACGTCGAATACAATTTCACCGCCGATCTTGAAAATCAGCTCGACGAAGTGTCGGGCGGACGCGTCGATTGGAAAGCGTTATTGCGCGATTTCTGGCGCGATTTCTCGACGGCGATCGACGGCACAAAGGAATTGACGATTACTGCGGTGCTGGAAGCGCTCGACGCCGAGCTTGGCCGGCATTTCTTTCCCGAGAACGCGTCGGGCGCCGACCCGCGGCTGTGTCCGAATTGCGGCGCCGGAAGGCTGTCGCTGAAGCTCGGCAAATTCGGCGCCTTTATCGGCTGCTCGAAATACCCGGAATGCCGTTTCACCCGCCCGCTCGGCCTTGATACCGAAGGCGAGACCGGTAGCGCCGATATGGTGCTCGGCAACGATCCGGCGACCGGGCTGTCGGTCACTGTCAAGAAGGGGCCCTTCGGTCACTACATCCAGCTCGGCGAGAATGGCGAGAACGGCGAAAAACCAAAGCGCGTCGCGCTGCCGCGCTCGATCAAGCCGGAGGATGTCGATCTCAAGACCGCGCTCGGTCTGTTGTCATTGCCGCGCGAGATCGGGCGGCACCCCGAAACCGGCGAGCCGATCACCGCCGGCATCGGCCGCTTCGGGCCTTATCTGAAGCACGGCTCGGCCTTCGCTTCGCTCGGCGCCGATGACGATGTGCTGACGATCGGGCTCAACCGCGCCGTCACTGTACTGGCCGAGGCGAAAACCGCGCCGCGGCGCGGCCCGCAATTGTTGCGCGAGATTGGCCCGCATCCCGAGGGTGGCACCGTCGGGCTGTATCGGGGTCGCTACGGGCCCTATGTCAGCCACGACAAGGTGTACGCCTCGCTGCCGAAGGGCGCCGACCCGAACACCTTCCCGATCGAAGACGCGCTCCCGCTGCTCGCCGCGCAGAAGGCGAAGGGCAAGGGCAAGACGCGACGCCCGGTGCGCAAGGCGGCCGGCGCGGCGGCCAATGGCGAGGCGAAGCCCGCCCGCCCCCGCGCCGCTGCAAAACGCACCCCTGCCACGGCAAAAGCGAAGCCGCCTTCCGCGAAAGCAAAGGGCAAGCCGGCCGTGAAGAAGAAACCAGCCGAGCGCTCCGCTTCCCGCCCGACCTAAAATACGGCCTGTAAAAACTTCGCGTCCCGGCGAAAGCCGGCACCCATTTATCAGCTGATAAGGACGGCTGATCGGTGGGTGCCGGCTTTCGCCAGGACGTGAGTTTGAGGTCTGTTTCCATGCGCTCCAAGACGCGAACCAGGGCGGAGCGGCGACCGAGAGCCATGGCGCCTGGGCAGGGATTGCCGTCGGCGGAGGCGCTGATTGCGTTTCTGCGCGACAATCCGGAGGCGGTCGGTACTCGCGAGCTCGCCCGCGCCTTCGGCCTCGGGCCGGGCGATCGGCCCGCTTTGCGCGCGATGCTGCGCAACATCGGCCGCTCCGGCGAGCTGGTGCGCGGCGGCAACCGGCGCTTTGCCGCCGGCGAGCCGCTTCCCGAGACGATGCAGGTCGAGCGCGCCGGCAGCGATGCCGACGGGTTCCCGCTGGTGCGGCCGGTTGCCTGGACGGGACCGGGGGAGGCGCCGCTATTTCGGCTCGCCGAGGCCGCCGCGGGCGACGAATTGCCGGAAGGGGGCCGCGCGCTGGCACGGCTCATTCGCCGCGAGACGGGCGAAACGGAAGCCGAGCCAGTGCGGCGGCTCGAGACGCAGGAGGGCCGCGTCGTCGGGGTGTTTCGGCGCAGCCGCGATGGCGGCGAGGTTGTTCCGGCCGACCGGCGCGACCGCAACGAGTACCGCGTCCTCGGTCATGACGCTATCGGCATTCCCGATGGCGAGGCGGTCGTCGCCCAAGCATTGCCGTCGGGTCGCTTCGGCGGCAAACGGGTGCGCATTGTCGAGCGGCTGGGCCCCTCCGATGCGCCGGATTTGATCAGCCGGCTGACGATCGCCGCCTTCGAGATCCCGACCGAGTTTCCCCGCGAGGCTCTGGCCGAAGCGGCCGCCGCCAAACCGGTCGAGCTTGGTGACCGCGCCGATCTGCGCGAGCTCGCGCTGGTCACGATCGACGGCGAGGATGCGCGCGATTTCGACGACGCGGTGTGGGCCGAGCCGGACGATGACCCGCAGAACCGCGGGGGCTGGCATATCGTCGTCGCGATCGCCGACGTGTCGCACTATGTGCGGCCCGGCAGCACGCTCGACCGTGAGGCGGCGCATCGCGGCAATTCGGTCTATTTCCCCGACCGCGTCGTGCCGATGCTGCCCGAGGCGCTGTCGAACGATCTCTGCTCGTTACGGCCCGCCGAAGACCGGGCCTGCGTCGCGGCGCATCTGTGGATCGATGCATCCGGGCGCAAGCTCCGGCACCGCTTCGAGCGGGCGTTGATGCGCTCGGCGGCGCGGCTGACCTATGAGGCGGTGCAGGCGGCGCACGACCACCCCGCGGGCGCGCTGTTGTCGCTGCCGCAAAAGCGCCTGGATGACCTTTACGGCGCCTTCGTGGTCCTTGACCGGGCGCGCCGCGCGAGAGGCGCGTTGGACCTCGATTTGACCGAGCACCGCGTCTTGCTCGACGAGGGGCGGCGGCCGATCGCGGTGGTACCGCGGCATCGCCTCGACAGCCACCGGCTGATCGAGGAATACATGATCCTCGCCAATGTCGCGGCCGCTGAGGAATTGGAGGCGCGGCATCAGCCCTGCATGTACCGGGTGCATGACTCGCCCGACCCGGAAAAGCTCGCCGCTTTGCGCGATTTTCTCGACGAGCTCAGCGTCGCGGGCGTCGCCTTGGCCAAGGGACAGGTCATCCGGCCGGCATTGTTCAACCGCTTGCTGGAAAAGGTGCGCGGCACGCCGGAAGCGCCGATCGTCAACGAGCTGGTGCTTCGCAGTCAGGCGCAAGCCGTCTACAGCCCAAACAATCTCGGCCATTTCGGTCTCGCGCTGCCGCGCTATGCGCATTTCACCTCGCCGATCCGGCGCTACGCCGATCTTGTCGTGCATCGCGCATTGACCGCGCCACCCGGCCGCGCGCCGATGGCGGGCGAGGCACTCGCCGCCACCGCCGACCATATCTCGATTACCGAGCGGCGCGCCGCGGCGGCCGAGCGCGCCGCGCTCGACCGCTACCGCGCGACGCTGCTCGCGGCGGCGATCGGCACGGTCTATGAGGCGCGCATCACCGGTGTCGCGCCGTTCGGCTTTTTCATCAGCCTACCGGAGAGCGGCGCCGACGGGCTCGTCCCAGTGTCGACGCTGCCCTCTGATTATTACGACCACGATGCCCGACGCCACCGCCTGGTCGGACGCCGGTCAGGCCAGGAATTCGCGCTAGGCGACGCGGTGACCGTCCGCCTCGCGGAAGCAGACCCGGTCGGCGGGCGGCTCATGTTCCGGCTCGAGGGCGGGGGCTTGGCCCGGCCCCGCATGACCGGGACCCGGCAGCGCCGCGGGCTGCGCCGCCGCCGCTGAGGCGGCCGCCTGACGCCACCCCGGCCTTTGTCGCGGTTGCAACGAATTATTCATAAGTGATCCCTAAAATGCCGTACATGGCGCTGCAACACGGCCATCCGATGCTATGTGAGCCGGTCACCTGGTCGACCCGTGACCGTGTGGCTTACTACCGGATGGATGCAGCCCGGTTGCGGCGGATGGCCGAGACGGCGGATTGCGCGACCGCGCGCGAGCTTCTCGTCGATCTGGCGCGGCGCTACCGCCGGGTCGCCAGCCGGATCGAAAAGCAGGCGCCGCTCCTCGCCTCGTAGCGTTAACGGCCGCTCCGGATCGGCTGTTTCCGAGGAAGCGCCGCCGGAACATTGATCACCGGCGCGCGGCATCTTACTGTTGCTGCGAAGCAGCAGGGCCGGGCTCCGATGGGGCCGCTGCTCTGTTTCGCCGGGGTCAGTAACGCGCCAGGATATTGCGCCGAGGCAGTCGCCCGCAGGCGCATAGGGGATCACGCTTGTCGGACTGCGTCGAATTTCTACGCTCGATGCGTCGCGCCGCGCTTGTGTTCGCGCGGATCGCGGTCGTCGCGCTGGCGCTGCCGCTCGCGGCTTGCGCCGACAACGAGACAACCGCTTCCGATGCCAGCGGACAATTGTTTACGCGGGGCCTCGACGAAATTACCGATCTTTATATCGAGCCGGTGACGAACCGGAAGCTCGCTGTGGCGGGCGCGGCGCGGTTGTCGCGCCTCGATGACAAGCTGGCGGTGACCGAGCGAAATCCCAGCGGGCTCGGGCCGGCGCTGATCCTGTCCTATGCCGGCCGCGAGCTTGCCGCGGTGCCGATGCCGGCGGAGGCTGACACGCGCGGCTGGGGCGAAGCGATCGCCCAGCTGATCGCGGCCGCGCGGGCCGGCGCGCCCAATCTCGCCGGGATGCGCCGCGAGCTTGCCTCGAAGGCAGTGTTTGATGGCATGACCGCGACGCTCGACCGCTTTTCGCGCTATTCGCCCCCCGAGGCGGCGCGCAATCAACGGGCCGCGCGCGACGGCTTTGGCGGTGTCGGGATCACCCTCGAAATGACCGCCGACGGGTTCAAGGTCGCGGCGGTCACAGCGAACGGGCCCGCGGCGCAGGCCGGGCTCCAGGCCGGCGATACGATCGTCGCGATCGATGGCGTCGCGACATCGGGACTGTCGCAGAGCGATGTGATCCAGCAGCTCCGCGGGCCGGTCGGCAGCGGCGTTGCGATCCGGGTGGCGCGCGTCGGCGTCGCGCTGGCGCGGGATTTCGACGTGCGACGCGCGCTCGTCGTGCTGCCCACGGTGGCGATGTCGCGGGTCGGCGACATCGCGATCTTTCAGGTCTTGAGCTTCAACCAGAGCACGACCGAAAGGCTCGCGGAGGCGTTGGCCGAAGCGCGGCGGCAGACTGGCGGGCGCCTCGCCGGCATCGTGCTCGATCTGCGCGGCAACCCCGGCGGGCTGCTCGATCAGGCCGTGAGCCTCGCCGATCTCTTTATTCGCGAAGGGCCGATTGTCTCGACCGTCGGCCGGCACCCCGCCAGCCACCAGTATTTTGCCGCTTCGGGGCACAGCCTCGCGCCGGAGGTGCCGATCGCCGTCCTGATCAATGGCGGCTCCGCGTCGTCGTCCGAAATCGTCGCGGCGGCATTGCAGGATGCCGGACGCGCCGTCGTGATCGGCAGCTCCTCATATGGCAAAGGCACCGTCCAGACCGTGCTGCGGCTGCCCAATGACGGCGAGCTGACGCTGACCTGGGCGCGGCTTGTGACGCCCTCCGGCTATTATCTGCAGACGCATGGTGTCGTGCCGACGCTGTGCACGAGCGATCTCGACGACGATGCAGCCTCGCTGCAGCGCGGGCTGCAGCGGGCCGGCGCGATCGCCCAGGGTTCGCCGGCGGCGTTGCGGGCGCGGCGCGGGCTCGACGAGCGCGCCTGGTCGGAATTGCGCCAAAGCTGCCCAGCGCGGCAAACGAGCCCGGCGATCGACCTCAAGCTGGCGGCGCATCTGCTGTCCGATCAGCGGCTTTACGCGAGCGCGCTGCATGCGCTGCCGGCGAGCGCTCCGGTGGCGCGCAATCCCGCGCCGGCCGGCCCGCCCGAGCGCGCCTTGACAGGGGTCGACCGCACGCTATCTTCGAGACAGCGCTAGACCCAAGCCGCGAGATCCGCCATGGCGAAAACCAGCACCGTCCTGATCAAGCTCGTCAGCAGCGCCGATACCGGCTTTTTCTACGTGACGAAGAAGAACCCGCGGACCAAGACGAATAAGCTCGAGCTCAAGAAGTTCGACCCCGTGGCGCGCAAGCACGTCATCTTCCGCGAAGCGAAGATTAAATAGCGCGCTGCGGCACCGCCGCAGCGCGGCTGGGCTCTTTGCAAAGTAACCGTTGGCCGGGCTTGTCCCGGCCATCCGCGTCTTAAGCCCTCGAATCCCCAGAACAAAGACGGGCGCGCCCGGGACGAGCCCGGGCATGGGCACCTCCTAGGACGTGCGCTCAGGACGCGACGGCGACGGGCATCCCGCGCGATGAGCCGGGGCGGTGCGGCGCCGCGACGACGCGGTTGCGACCGCCGTTCTTCGCGGCATAGAGCGCGTCATCGACCCGCTTCAGCAGGGCTTCGAGGGTATCCTCGGGCTGGCCGGTAATCGCGAGGCCGACGCTGATCGTGACCGGCAGCTTGTCGCCCGTGCCAACCAGGAACGGCTCGTCGGCAACCGCGAGGCGGAGCCGGTCGGCGACGATCGTCGCGCCGCCGAGATTGGTCTCGGGCATCACGACGACAAATTCCTCGCCACCCAAGCGGCCGACCAGATCGACGCTGCGTACATTGTGCAGGGCGCGCTTGGCGAGCTCGCGCAGCACATCATCGCCAGCCAGATGGCCGTAGCGGTCGTTGACCTGCTTGAAGTGGTCGATGTCGAACATCATGACGGCCGTCGCGGTGCTCCCTTCGGGCAGCCGCGCCATCAGCTCGGTCATATGCGCGAAGACGTAGCGCCGGTTATAGAGCCCGGTCAGCTCGTCGGTCAGCGCCAAGGACAGGCTGCGGCTGTAATTCTCGTGCAGCCGGTCCTGCAGGCGCTTGCGGCGGATCTGGGTGCGCACCCGCGCCAGCAATTCGTTGCGGTCGACCGGACGCACGAGATAGTCGTTGGCGCCAAGGTCGAGCCCCTTGGCGAGGCGCGGCAGCTCGCCGGGATCGGCGATCAGCAGGATCGGCAATTGCCGGGTCGCCTCGGCGGCGCGCCATTGCGAGACAAGCCGCAACGGGTCGCTGTCC
>JBKOVT010000107.1:0-6702 GCA_046724035.1 Pseudomonadota bacterium
ATGAAACCGTGACCGTTGTGCCCGGGTCTTTTGTCGTGCATCCACCCGGCGAATTGCATGAATGGATCACCGGACCGGAGCGCACGCTGTTGTTCCGGGTGCGCTATGGCGGGGACATGAGCGGGCGCACGAAGGAATGGCCGAGCAATCCGGATTGGCGGCCGCGCCCGGAAGACGTCGATTATTTCGCAGCCCGGTAGAGGTCATCATGAGCGAGTCTGAGGAGGGGTTCGGGTTCGCGCCGGAGCACGATGCGCCGATCCCCTATTTGCAGCGCATCCGGGACTATTATCAGGCGCTCGGCTATGGCGCGCCGTATCGGTGGGCGCATTATGCCGAGGTACCGTTTGCGCCACTCAAAAAGCCGCTCGGCGAATGCCGCATCGGCCTCGTGACAACGGCGGCGCCGTATCAGCCCGGGAAAGGCGACCAAGGTCCAGGCGCTGCCTACAATGCCGCGATCAAGTTCTATAGCGTCTATTCAGGGGACAGCGCTGCGGATCACGATTTGCGCATCGCGCATGTCGGCTACGATCGCGCCCATACGACGGCCGAGGACAGCAACACTTGGTTTCCGCTGAGAGAATTGCGGCGCGCAGCCGCGGCGGGACGGATCGCCGAGGTGGCGCCGCGCTTTCATGGCGCACCGACCAACCGGAGCCACCGGGTGACACTCGAACAGGATTGCCCGGAGCTGTTGGCGCGCCTTCGCGAGGACAAAGCGGACGCCGTTGTTCTTGTCGCGGTTTGACCGGTGTGTCACCAGACCGTGAGTCTGGCCGCCCGTCACCTCGAAGCAAACGGCATCCCGACGGTTATCATGGGATGCGCCAAGGACATTGTCGAATATGCCGGCGTGGCTCGCTTTCTATTCAGCGATTTCCCGCTCGGTAATCCGGCCGGGCGACCAAACGATCCGGCATCGCAGGCCTTCACGCTGGAACTGGCATTGCGGGTTCTCGAAACCGCGCCCGGGCCGCGCACAACGGTGCAGTCGCCGTTGCGCTGGAGCGACAATCCGGATTGGAAGCTCGACTACTCGAACATCGCGCGCCTGTCGCCCGAGGAGATCGCCCGCCGCCGCGCCGAGTTCGACCGCGGCAAGGAAATCGCCAAATCGGTCCGCGACAAGTCGCAAGCGGCGGAGTAGCTCTCTGAATCGCCGACGGTTGTCATCGCGAGTGACACGAAGCAATCTCGCGCCGGACCGCCTCGCATCGACGAGGTTCCTTTGTCGCGTTCGGCTCCTGGCAATGACGAGCATAGTGTGATGAAAAAACCCTTTGCCGGCATCCGCATCCTCGATTTTACGCGCTATGTCGCCGGGCCGTTCGGTACCTATCAGCTCGCGCTGCTTGGCGCCGAGGTGATCAAGATCGAGCCGAAATCCGGCGATGAGATGCGTCATTCTCAGCTGAGTCGCGAATGGGCGGAACGCAGGCTCGGTCCGTCGTTCCTCGGCATCAACAGCAACAAGCGGAGCCTGACACTCGATCTATCAAAACCTGCAGCGATCGAAATCGTGAAGCGCTTGGCGGCGGATACCGATGTCGTGTGGGAGAATTTTCGTCCCGGGGTCATGGACCGATTGGGGATCGGCTACGAGGCGTTGCGGAGCATCAATCCGCGGCTGGTCTATTGCGCGGTCTCTGGCTTCGGCCAGAACGGCCCGGAGCGCAGCACCGCGGCCTTCGACGGCAAATTGCAGGCGATGTCCGGCATCATGTCGATCACCGGGCACGAGGAGATGGGGCCGACGCGCGCCGGATTTGCGCTGTGCGACACGATCGGCGGCATGACCGCCGCGTTCGCAGTCGCAAGCGCGCTGTACCAGCGCACGCATACGGGCATCGGCCAGTTTGTCGATGTTGCGATGCTCGATGCGGCGTTGAGTTTCTTATCGCCGCAGGTCGCCGAGTACACGGTAACGGGCCACAAGCACCGCCAGTTCGGTAATCTCTCGAGCACAGGAAAGGTCACCGGCAACCGCTTCAAGGCGCGCGACGGCGACCTGATGCTCGCGGTCATGACCGAGAAGCAGTTCGCGAACCTGATGCGAGCGCTCGGGCGCCCGGAGGCGCTTGAGGATCCGCGTTTCGCCGATTGGCCGTCTCGCAATCGCAACGAGAAGGCGTTACGCGCGATGATCGAAGAGGCGCTGGCCGCCGCCGACGCCAAGAGCTGGGAAAAGCGGCTGACGGCGGCCGACGTACCCTGCGCGGCGATCTGGCCGATTTCCGAGATCGTGCATCACCCGCAACTCGAACATCGCGATGTGCTGCAACAAATCGACTCCGCGGAAGGGCGGCTGACCCTGGTCGGATCGGGGTTTCGCCTAAACGAGGGCGGCGGCAGCATCGACAGCCCGCCGCCGCATCTCGGCGAGCACAACGCCGAGATCCTCGCCCAGGCCGGCTACAGCGAGGCCGAGATCGCCGCCTTCCGCGAAGAAGGTGTCACTTGATTACAAGCCGGCCGCGTCCATTCGCGCGGCGGCCGCTTCGACCGCGGCGCGCCGTCGCGGCAGCACGGCCGCGTAGTGGTCGCGCACACGTGCGAGAATCTCGGGCGGCGACGTCTCGGGCGACCCGGCAGTGAAGGGCGGCGCGGGTGCGTATTCGATGCCGAGCTGGATCGCCCGCGCCACATCGGGCCCGGCCAATTCCGCGACGACCGTCAGCGCAAAATCGATACCGGCCGTGACACCGCCGCCGGTGATGACATTACCGTCTCTGACGACCCGCGCCGTATCGGGCAGCGCACCAAACGAGGTTAGAAAGTCGCGCCACGCCCAATGACAGGCGGCCGCTTTGCCACGCAATAGCCCCGCGGCGCCGAGCACCAGCGAGCCTGTGCAAACCGAGGTGACATAGCGCGCACTTGCCGCGAGACGGCGCAGTTCGCGCAGGAATTCCTCGTCCCCGATCGCATTATCGGTGGCGCCGAACCCGCCCGGGACGCAGATCACATCGCATCGAGGAATGTCGGCGAGCCGGCGCAGCCCGGCAAAGGTGATGCCGTCCGCCTCGATCGGCTCGCCGGTGCGGCTGGCGACCAGGACTTGCGCGCCGGGCAGTCGGGAAAACACCGCGTGTGGGCCGGTGAAGTCGAGCTGCGTGACATCGGGAAACAGGGCGAACACGATCACGGTTGGTTGAGCATTCATCCTCGGCTCCATTCTCCTTGTGCAGGCGATGCTAGCCAGGTTAGGTTTTGGCTGAAATGACAAAGTTTCCTCGGATTCTGCCATGACTCGGACGATCGGTGTCCTCGTCTTCCCAAATTTTCAGCTGCTCGATGCGGCCGGCCCGATCACCGCCTTCGAGTTGGCGAACCGAGAGATCGACCCATCCGCGTATCGCCTGTGCCTCTTGGCGACCGGTGCCGGACAGGTGACGAGTTCATCGGGGATCACGCTGCTGGCTGAAAGCGGCGACGGTGCCCCGATGCTCGACACATTGATTGTCGCCGGCGGTCTCGGGGCTCATGAACCGGAGCCGTCGCTGGGGATGCTGGCGCTGGTCCGCGACGCGGCGGCATGCGCCCGACGCGTAACGAGCGTCTGCACCGGCGCGTTTTTGCTTGCCGCCGCGGGGCTGCTCAATGGAAAGCGCGCGACCACTCATTGGCGCTGGGCGGCCGATCTGGCCCGGCTTTACCCGCAGATCCGCGTCGAGCCGGATCGCATTTTCGTGCGCGACGGCAATGTCTGGACTTCGGCCGGCATCACCGCCGGGATCGATCTCGCGCTGGCGCTGATCGCAGAGGATCTCGGCGAGGCCGCCGCCAAGCGCACCGCGCAGCGACTGGTCGTTTACCACCGCCGGCCGGGGGGACAGTCGCAATTCTCAGCCTTGCTCGAATTGGGTCGGCCGGACGGGCGCTTTGGCGAATTGCTGGGCTGGGCACGCGAACGGCTGGCGGAACCGTTGCCGGTTGAGCGGCTCGCCGATCGCGCCGCGATGAGCGCGCGGCATTTCGCCCGCGCCTTTGCTACCGAGACCGGTGTCACGCCGGCCAAGGCCATCGAGCATCTGCGCCTCGAAGCGGCGCGCGCTCAGGTCGAGGACGGCCGCGATCCGATCGACCGCGTCGCCGAGATGACGGGCTTCCGCGATCCCGAACGCATGCGGCGCGCTTTTGTCCGGGCCTTCGGTCAGCCGCCCCAGGCGTTGCGCCGCGCCGCCAGGGTCAATGCTGCTCCCGCGTCTCCCTGAAGCGGATCGCCGGCCATTCGTCGATCGTGGTGCGCAGATCCCAGGCGTTGCGCGCGAGAAACACCGGCACACCGTCATGGTCCTCGGCCAGGGCCGTTTGCGGACTGGCGCGGAAGCGGTCGAGCTCGGCCGGCTCGGCATCGACCCAGCGCGCCGCCTCATAGGGAGCGCCGTCGAGCCGTGTCGCGAGGCCGTACTCTGCTTCGAGCCGCGCCGTCAGGACCTCCAGCTGCAAAGCGCCGACGACGCCGATGATCCAATCGCCGCCATTGGCCGGCTGGAACACGCGCGTCACGCCCTCATCGGCCAATTGCGTCAAGGCGTGGCGCAGATGCTTCGATTTCATCGGATCTTCAATGCGCACGCGACGCAGGATCTCGGGCGCAAAGCTCGGCAGGCCGGTGACGCGGGTCTCAGCGCCCTCGGTTAGCGTATCGCCGGTCCGCAGACTGCCGTGATTGGGGATGCCGATGATGTCGCCGGGCCAGGCTTCCTCGGCGAGATTGCGGTCGCGGGCCAGAAAGAACACAGGGTTCTGTACCGACATGAGCCGCCCGGTACGCTGGTTCTTCAGCTTCATACCGCGCCGAAAGCGCCCCGCGCAGACGCGCAGAAAGGCAATCCGGTCGCGGTGTTGCGGATCGATATTGGCTTGCACCTTGAAAACAAAGCCGGCGACGGCCTCTTCCTCTGGGCGGATTGCGGCAGGCTCGGCGGGTTGCGGCCGGGGCGGCGGCGCCAGCCTGGCCACGCCCTGCAATAATTCGCGTACTCCGAAATTATTGATGGCACTGCCGAAAAACACCGGCGTCAGGTGACCCTCGCGGTACAAGTCGAGATCGAAATCCGGACACAGACCGCGCGCCATCTCGATCTCCTCGCGCAGCTTGGCAATGGCGGCTTGGGGCAGCCGCCGTGGCAATTCGGGATCATCCAGGCCCTCGCAGCGGATCGGCTCGACCACCCGCTCGCCCATCCCTCGCTCGAACAGCAGCAGCGCGTCGTTGAACAGATCGTACGTGCCGAGGAAATCGCGCCCCATGCCGATCGGCCAGCTTACCGGGGTTGCGTCGAGCGCGAGCGTCTGCTCGATCTCGTCAATCAGATCGAAGGGGTCGCGCCCCTCGCGATCGAGCTTGTTGATGAAGGTGATGATCGGCACGTTGCGCAGCCGACAGACTTCAAAGAGCTTTCGCGTCTGCTCTTCGATGCCGCGCGCGGCATCGAGCACCATCACGGCACTGTCGACCGCGGTCAGCGTGCGATAGGTGTCCTCACTGAAATCCTGGTGGCCTGGTGTGTCGAGCAGGTTGAAGACGAGGCCGTCATGCTCGAAGGTCATGACCGCCGAGCTGACCGAGATGCCGCGTTCGCGCTCGATTGCCATCCAATCCGACCGGGCTCGCCGGCGCTCGCCGCGCGCCTTGACCTCGCCCGCCATTTGGATCGCCCCGCCGAACAGCAGCAGCTTTTCGGTCAGCGTGGTTTTGCCGGCGTCGGGATGCGAGATGATCGCAAAAGTGCGCCGGCGCGCGATCTCGTCGGGGAGCGTCGTCATTATTCCTGGGTTGGGTAGTTACCGTCGGGGCGCCTAGGCCAATAGGCCGGACGCCTCCCCTCTATATGTCGTCGCGAAGACGCTAAGCCAATCCCTGCGGCCGGTCGGACCTCAGGAGATCAGCTTCTGCAGCCGCTGCACGATCGCGTCGGCGCTGCTGTCCGGCGTAAAGGTCGCGGTAAACCGGCCTTCCGGGTTCATCACATAAATGACGGCGCTGTGATCCATGTCGTAGTCGCCATCGGCACGCGGGTGCTTGGCATAGAACACACGGTACGCCTTGGCGGCCTGCGCGACCGCTTCGGGCGAGCCGGTCAGCGCCACGATCGGGGCATCGAAGCTCTGGACATAAGACTTCAGTGCGTCCGGTGTGTCGCGCTCGGGATCGACAGTGATGAACACGACCCCGACCTCGTCCCGCTTCATGCCGAGCCGGTCCAGCGCGAGCGACATTTCGTTGAGCGCGGTCGGGCACGCGTCCGGGCAGTGGGTGTAGCCAAAGAAGATCAGGTGCCATTTGCCTTTGAGATCGGCATCGCTGAACGGTTTCCCGTTCTGATCGATCAGCTGGAACGGACCGCCGATTGCGCTGGCGAGCGCGGTCCCGGCGGCACCCCGCGGCGTCTCGCGCAAGGCGAGTGCGAGCAGCACCCCGGCCGCGATGACGAGCACCCCGGCGAAGGCGATTGCGACGATCGCGAAACGCGGGGGTGTGCGGGAGGGTACCGGCGGTAATGCCATGACCGCCGCTCAGCGCTTGGCCGGCATCGGCATATCCATTCCGGTCGAGCCGCCTGGTGCCGCCGCGCCGGCTTTCTCGACTGCGACCTCGACCTGCTTCTGCCCGGCCTTCTCCAGATTCAGGGTCAGCGGGAAGGATTTTCCGGCCTGCAGGGGCTCGTTGAGGCCTTCGAGCATAATGTGCAT
>JBKOVT010000249.1:0-5097 GCA_046724035.1 Pseudomonadota bacterium
TCCCACACATTGGCGATGACGAAGGCATCCGGCGCCTCATGCAGCGCCCGGAACTGCTTGGCCTTCTCGGTCTGGGTCACGGTCATCCGGCGCCTCCTTTGTTCAGGGCTCGCGGAGGTCATGCAGTAAATCGCATCGGGATTCAAATCCGCTGAGGTATCTCGTCCCAGGGCTGCCGACTGAGTCCCAGGGCTGCCGACTGAGAGTGATTATCATTTGGCCGGTCGCGAAGGCGCCTCAGGGGTGCAGGAAATCGCGAACATCGCCGGGATGTTCGCAGGTTGCGCGAACTGGGAACATTCCCGATTGGCGCCCTGTTTCACGGGCATGGCGGACCCATTCAACAGGGCAGAGAATTGGCGAGACCGCGCGGATGAGCTGCGCGATCTCGCATCGCGGGCCGACGATCCGGTGGCCGCCGCCTCTCTGGCCGATATGGCCGACGCGCTCGAGCAGCACGCGCGGAAGCTCGAGGAAATGGCGCTGAAGATGCGGTGCACCCGGCGGGTGCGCGTAGCCCCGGCGGCACGGCGCTACTTTACCGAGGCGGCCGACTAAAAGCTGGCGTCGACAGTTCGGCCAAGGCCGAAGCAATCCACTCCCCGACCCGCTAGGATGCGGCTTGTTCGCTGCAAACCGCGGAGCCTTGCGATGTTCACGACCGCCGCTCTTGCCGAAACCGCCGCTCTTGTCGGCGATCCCGGCCGCGCTGCGATGCTGATGGCGCTGATGGACGGGCGAGCGCTGACCGCCTCCGAGCTGGCGCGCGCCGCCGGCATCACGCCGCAGACCGCGAGCGGGCATCTTTCGCGGCTGACCGCGGCCGGACTGCTCGCCCGGCATTGCCAGGGGCGGCATCACTATCACCGCCTCGCCTCGCCGGCGGTCGCGCATATGCTCGAAACGATCATGGAAGCCTCGTTGACCAGTGAAGAGCAGCGGCCGCGACGCGCGGTCGTCACCGGCCCGCGCGACAAGGCGATGCGGGCGGGGCGCACCTGCTACGATCATTTGGCCGGGCAGCTCGGCGTCAGACTCACCGATGCGCTGTGCGAGCGCGGTTATGTCGAACTGTCGGACGAGGGCGGCGCGGTCACCGAGCCCGGCATGGAATTTTTCCGCTCCTTCGGTCTGGATCTCGGTTCCGCGCCGTCCCGCGTCTATTGCCGGCCGTGCCTCGACTGGAGCGAGCGGCGGCTGCATATCGGCGGCACGCTCGGCGCCCGGCTGGCGGCGCGCTGCTTTGCGCTTAACTGGATCCGCCGCGACCGCGAATCGCGCGCGGTCGCGGTGACGCCGGCGGGCGAGCGCGGCTTCCGCGAGACCTTCGGCATGTGACCAGCGCGGCCCGCTGCAAGGGCTTATAGCGGGTGCTTATCGGACATTGAACGGGGAACTATTTACTTGCCGGAAGCGTGTAGGATGCGCTTCCGGCGAACGCCTCCCCATCTGTCGCGATAGCGAGCCATGGATTCAGAAATTTCGGGTATCCGATCACCCTCGGCGCCCGGTTCGGGCGATGCCGAGCCTGAGCGCGACCGTCCGCGATTGCGGCTGCATGTTCCAAAGCATGTCCCCGAGCCGGACAAGCCGCCCGATTTCAGCTATGTGCCGCGGTTTGCCGCCGGTGCCGTCGAACGCCCCGATATCGGCGTGCCGGCGCAAGAGACGCATCCGCTCGCCTATCAGCTGATCCGGGTTCTCGACGATGAGGGCGCGGCGGTCGGCGCCTGGGACCCGAAGCTGTCGCCGGACACGCTGCGCCGCGGGCTGCGGGCGATGATGCTGACGCGCGCCTATGACGACCGCATGTTCCGGCAGCAGCGCCAGGGCAAGATCTCGTTCTACATGAAATGCACCGGCGAGGAGGCGATCGGCGTCGGCCAGGCCTTTGGGCTGGCGCCGGACGACATGCTGTTTGCGACCTATCGTCAGCAGGGGCTGTTGATCGCGCGCGACTGGCCGATCCTCGACATGATGTGCGAGTGCTATTCGAACTCGCATGACCGGCTCAAAGGCCGGCAATTGCCGGTCCTCTATTCAGCCCGATCAGCATCGTTTTTTTCGCTCGCCGGCAATCTCGGGATTCAGTTCCCGCAGGCGGTCGGCTGGGCGATGGCCTCGGCGATCAAGGGCGATCACCGCATCGCGGCGAGCTGGATCGGCGAAGGCTCGACCGCCGAACCCGATTTCCACCACGCGCTGACCTTTGCCTCTGTGTACCGCGCGCCGGTCATCCTCAACGTCGTCAACAATCAGTGGGCGATCTCCTCGCACCAGGAGATTGCCGGCGGCGAGGCGGCGACGTTTGCGGCGCGCGCGATCGGCTTTGGCCTCGCATCGCTGCGCGTCGACGGCAACGATTTCCTCGCAGTCTGCGGTGCGACGCAATGGGCTGCCGAGCGCGCCCGCAACAATCACGGCGCGACATTGATCGAGATGTTCACCTACCGCGCCGCGCCGCATTCGACCAGCGACGACCCGACTCGCTATCGGCCGGAAGACGAATGGCGCACCTGGCCTTATGGCGATCCGATCGAGCGGTTGTCGAGGCATTTGATCCGGATCGGTGAATGGTCCCCCGAGCGGCACACCCAGCTCGAAGCCGAGCTCGTCGATTACGTGCGCGAGGTCGGCCGCGAGGCCGAAAGCTACGGCACGATGCAGACCGGGCCGCATTTCAGCGTGCGCACGATGTTCGAGGACGTGTTCAAGGAGATGCCCTGGCATTTGCGTCGCCAGCGGCAGGAGCTGGGGGTCTGAGCCATGTCGGCGATGAGTATGGTGCAGGCGCTGAACTCGGCGATCGACGTCATGCTGGATCGCGACCCCGATGTCGTCATCTTCGGTGAGGATGTCGGGTTTTACGGCGGCGTGTTCCGCGTCACCGAGGGGCTGCAGAAAAAGCACGGCGATCATCGCGTGTTCGACGCGCCGATTGCTGAGGGCGGCATGCTGGGCGCCGCAGTGGGCATGGGGGCCTACGGTTTGCGGCCGATCGTCGAAATCCAGTTCGCCGATTACATCTACCCCGCCACCGATCAGCTGATCTCGGCCGCGGCGCGGCTGCGCTACCGCTCGGGCGGCGAGTTCTGGGCGCCAATCACGGTGCGTGCACCCTGTGGCGGCGGCATCTTCGGAGGCCAGACGCACAGCCAAAGCGTCGAGGCGATCTTTACCCATGTCTGCGGGCTGAAGACGGTGATCCCGTCCAACCCGTATGACGCGAAGGGGCTTCTGATCAGCGCGATCGAGGATGACGACCCCGTCGTGTTCTTTGAGCCGAAGCGGCTCTATAACGGGCCGTTCGACGGGCATCCCGACCGCCCGTCAGTACCGTGGACGCAGCATCCGCAAAGCGAGGTGCCGGCGGGCTATTACACGGTGCCGCTCGGCCAGGCGGCGGTCGTGCGGCCCGGCGATGCGGTGACGGTGCTCGCCTATGGCACGATGGTGCATGTCGCGCTCGCGGCGGCCGAGGAAGCCGAGATCGACGCCGAAATCATCGATTTGCGCACCTTGTTGCCGCTCGACATCGACACGGTTGTCGATTCGGTGAAGAAGACCGGGCGCTGCGTCATCGCGCATGAGGCGACGCGCACCTGCGGCTATGGCGCCGAACTGGCGGCCCTCGTGCAGGAGCATTGCTTTTATCATTTGGAAGCGCCGATCGTGCGCGTGACCGGCTGGGATACGCCTTACCCACACATCTTCGAATGGGAATATTTCCCGGGACCACAGCGCGTCGCCGAGGGCATGCGGCGCGCGCTGGAAGGCTGAGCGGCCGAGGCGATGGGGCAGTACATCGTCAAGCTTCCCGATATCGGCGAAGGCACGACCGAGGCCGAGATCGTCAAATGGCACGTGAAGCCGGGGCAGGAGATCCGCGAGGAAGATCCGCTCGTCGATATCATGACCGACAAGGCGACGGTCGAGATCCCGGCGCCGATCGCCGGAACGGTCGTCGCGATCGAGGGGAATGTCGGCGAGAAGCGGCCGGTAGGCTCGTTACTGGTGACGCTCGATGTCGCCGGTGCCGGCAATGTTGCGGCGGGCGCCCAGCCTGAGGGCGCTCCGGCGCGATCAGCAGGCGCGCAGCGCGCTCCAGCTCAGAAAAAACCGGCGCGCCCTCACCCATCCGCCGCTACTGCGGCCGGTTCCCCCGCTCCCGCGGTGCGGGAGAGGGAAACCACGCCCCTCGCTAGAACCCGTCCCAGTACGGCGAAGAAAGCGAATGGCGAAGCCACGCTAATTTCCTTCTCCCGCACCGCGGGAGAGGGTGCCGAAGAAAGCGAGGCGGATGAGAGTATCGGCCAGAGAGCAGCACCTCGTCGCAACCGCGAGAAGCCGCTCGCGTCGCCAGCGGTGCGGCGGCGCGCCTGGGATCTCGGTATCGAGTTGCAATTCGTGCCCGGCAGCGGTCCGTCGGGCCGCATCACGCCGGAGGATCTCGAAGCCTATGCCGCGTCCGGTGCGCGCCCGATCTCCGGCACGACAGTGCTCGCGCGCCGCGATGGGGTCGAGGAGGTGCCGATTGTCGGGTTGCGGCGCGCGATCGCCGAGCATCTGCAACAATCGAAGCGGCATATCCCGCATTTCTCGTATATCGAGGAAGTCGACATCACCGCGCTCGAAGAATTGCGCGCGGAATTGAATGCGCGTTACGAGCGCCGCGGCCATTTGACGTTGTTGCCCTTTCTGGTCCGCGCGATTGTCAACGCGGTCGCCGAGCACCCGCAGGTCAATGCCCGTTTCGACGACGAGGCCGGTGTGTTGCAGCGCCACAATGCGGTGCATGTCGGGATTGCAACCCAGACCGAGAGCGGGCTGCTCGTGCCGGTTCTGCATCACTCCGAGGCACTCGATCTGTGGCAGGCCGCGGCAGAGATTTCCCGCCTCGCCGAAATCGCGCGCAGCGGCAAGGCCAGCCGCGAGGAGTTAACGGGCTCGACCATCACGGTGACGAGTCTCGGCGCGCTCGGCGGTCTCGCCGCGACGCCGGTCATCAATTATCCGGAGGTCGCGATCGTCGGCGTCAACCGCATCGCCGAGCGCCCGGTCGTGCGTGACGGGCAGATCGCGATCCGCAAGATGATG
>JBKOVT010000232.1:0-18303 GCA_046724035.1 Pseudomonadota bacterium
GTTATGCGCTTGCAACGCGACGGCGGTTGTCTGATTCTGTGCCGCAGAAACGCAAACGCAACCAGGAGACTCCTTGATGGCCGCTACCAGGAAAGCAACGAGAAAGAAGGCGCCCGCCGCACGCAAGGCGCCAGCCCGTAAAGCCCCAGCCCGCAAGCCGGCCGCGAGGTCGAGCGCCACGGCGTCGGCGTCCAGATCCGCACCGACGGCCAAGCCCGCCTCGATGAGCGGCCCACCGCCGGCGATCGTGACGCTGAAGCACCTCGCCGAGTGGGCCGGCTACAATCACGGCGTTCCGAGAAAGCAGGCGATCGCGATGTTCTCCGGCTTTGTCGAAGACGTCAGCCGCGTCCTGAAGCGGGGCAGCCGGGTACGAATTCCCGATCTCGGCATCCTGCAAGTGCGCACCCGCCCGGCACGCCCGGCGCGCATGGGGCGCAACCCGGCGACCGGCGAGACGATCCAGATCAAGGCCAGCCCGGCCTCGAAGCGGGTCGCGTTCCGCCCGGCAAAGACGCTGAAGCAGTCGGTCTGATCCTCCGCGCCTGACGTCGCCGCGCCGCCAATCGCTGGGGCGCGGCGACACGGGCCCACGGTCTCGGTTGTGAGCCGTTCAGACCGGACGCCCTGACACCGCGATCTCCGGGCTCAAACCGGGGATCCACCCAGAATTTCTCGGATGGCCGGGTCAAGCCCGGCCATCACTGTTTCGACAACACTTGAGCCGGATCGAACACCGTTGTGCCGCTCAGGATGACCCGAAATCATCAGCGCTAAAAAGATTATCCTCCCGGAATCAACGGCTTCCGGCAAATAATTCTGGATAATCGGCAACGTACTTGTAATCATTCCTAAATATTACCATATAAATTCTGTAAAGAATTGGTCTGCCGCGCAAAATTCTGTGCCACGGAAACGGGTGTGGTTTATCCGGCGATGTCCTAGGTCACGCGTCGGATAGCAGGCAAATTCTCCCTCAAGGCCGCGATTTTGCGGTGGCGGATCGTGGAGGCGACGCCTCCCGACACCGAGGCATGTCGCATGAATAAATATTCGAGCGTAAAGCCGGCAGTCTGGGGCGCCGTGGCTGGTGCTGTCGCTATCTCGGTGATTGGTTTCTCGCAGTTTGGATGGACGCTCGGCAGCAGCGCCGAGCGGATGGCCAACGAGCGAGCTCAAACGGCTGTCGTCACGGTCTTGACGCCGATCTGCGTCGAGAAATTCCGGCAGCAGGCCGAGGCGACGGCAAAATTGGCCGAGTTCTCGAAGGCCACCTCGTGGGACCAACGCTCGATCATCGAAAAAGGCGGTTGGGCAACGGTCTCTGGAAGCGAAACTCCCAATTCGGCGGTCGTCACAGCGTGCGCCGAAAAGCTCGCCCGGCCGCTCTGACCGAGTCGCACGAGACGAAAGTCCGCCCGCGGGCCGCGCGGTCCGCAACGAGCCAAGCATTATGACGATCCCTGGGACGATCTCTGGCGAGACGGACGAATTGGCGCTCGCCCATGACATCGTGGAGGTGCATGGGACCGGTGCCGCGGCCGTCGCGCGGGAGAATGCACGCACCGCCGCACTCGCCGGTCAGCCGATGCTTGCAAAGTCCTGGATCCGGGTGCTCGGAGCGATCCAGCGCCAGCAGGCGGACAAGGCGGCAACGCGTCCTGACGAGGCGTAAGAGTTGTCGCACGGGGCCGCAAACAGGAGTGAGACTGCGATGTTGATTTCGTTCGAAAGGCGCCCTCTCACCAGCTTCGAGAAATGGGCCGAAGATCGCAAGCCGCACTGCAACGATAACAACGGTCCCGATCACGACAATGTCGGTTCGATGACCGACCCGGATCGCAATGGCTCAGCGAGCGCGCCGTCCGAGCGGCCGCATCAGCCATGGCATGTGCCGGGGATCGGAATTTCGCTCTGATTCGCTAACCGCTCTTTCGCGTCACTGCGGTCTCGTCATCCGGACGCTACGGAAAGGCTGACAGCGACATGACGCGGCTCTACTTACGATCGTCCGTGGCGGCGGGACATCCCGGCGCTCGGGGCGACGGCTTGGACAAACGGCTGCTCCAGGCCGCCGAAGGGGGCGATGCTCACGCACAATGCAATCTTGGCATCCTCTACAGCAATGGGCTCGATGATAACGAGCATGCCGTCGAGGGGAAGAAGTCGGAAGCGGTGAAATGGCTGTTGGCAGCGGCGGATCAGGGATTGCTTTACGCCCAGCTCAGACTCGCCGAAGTGTATGCCGACAAGCCTGACATAGCAGGCAGCCACACGATCGCGTGCGGGTGGTTTCTCCTGGCGGCAAAGCGTTTGCGCGGCATTCATCTACACAGGGCTCAATCGGGATACGAGCGCATCGCGTCGCATTTGAGCCCGGGACAAATCGACCAGGCGAGACGCTTCGTGCGGGACTGGGCGGCTAAACCCGCCGAACCGAGCGTCGCATCTACACCGTCGCGAAACACCAACTAAGGACGTGTGCAATGAACGCCTGGTTTGTTCCCCCGATTATCATCCCCTCAGCGATTGTTCTGACGGTCCTGATCTATGGGTGCCTCGTCTATTTTCACTGAACTCAGGATAAGAGGAAACAACCATGGGCAGGAACTCAATCACCAAACGACTTCGCGAACAAAACCGCGCCGAAAAGGCCGAGAGCGCAAGGTGGCAAAACGGCAGGAGCGCAAGGTTCAGCAATCAAAACTCCCGGTCGATCCCGCCGGCGAGCGCATCGAGCCCCCCGCCCTCGCGAGTCAAGGGAGTGACTGAGCAAATGGCTCTGCGCCGGCTCTACGCGCCGTTTCGCCCCGATCTGAATAATTTCCTCTTCGCCGCGGTCGGAGAGGAAAGAAACGGCATTCCCTTGAGCATGATGTCGGCTCTCGCCCAACTCGACCTCGACCCCTGGGAAGAGGCCGGTCGGCTTTCGGCGTTGGCGAAGCAAGAAGCGATCGAGCGGTTGACCGGGCTGATCCTGCGCCTCCCGGGCTTCCGGCGACCCTCTTCCGAGGCGCAGCAGATCGCGGCCGAGCTGGTCGACGCGCTGCCGAAGCACAACGGCGATGGCGGACCGGCAAAAAACTCCCGCCGCGCCGCGCCGCGCAACATCGCGTCCGGGAAGGCGTTCTGGCTCCTCTGCCTTGCCGTCGCAGCGATCGCCTTTTTCCTGATGCTGACGCAAGGCGACCTCACATTCGGCGATCAGCGGCCACAGCCGGCGATCGAGATGCCGGCAAGTTCAAGATAAGGCGATCCGCGGGGCCAGCCTGGCGGGCGCGCCAGGGCCGCGCTCGCGCTCATCGGCTGCGCCACCCGTACAATCGCATCAGCAATCAGCGTCCTTCGACACGCGCTCCGGTTTAGCCGTCGCGCTGCTCAGGATGAGGCGAGGTTGTGGATGGCATCAAAGGGATCACCTCATCCTGAGCGCGACCTTGGGCTTGATCCGGGGGAGCAGTCGCCCTTCGAGAAACGCCGCTACACGGCGGTACCTCAGGAGACGCACTTACCCAAAATCCAGCCGCAAGGAGGCTACTGAGGGTCGCGCAGGCCGAGGCGCGCCAGGCGCGGCAACACCTCGGCACAGAAATACGGCAGCTCGTCGAGATAATTGACAAAGGACACCGCGATGCCCGTCAGGCCGGCATCGGCGAGCCGCGCCAATTGTGCGGTCACCATGTCGGGGTCGCCGACCATCGGCAATCCGCCCATCCCATTGGCCTGATGATTGCGCAGCCGGCGAAATTCGTCGGGCGAATGGTTCTCGGGCGTGATGTCGCGCATCGCCAGGATGTTGTCGACGGCGCCCCAATCGGCGTGGTCGACGATGGCGTGACGCCAGTAATCCTCGGCCTCCTTGGCGCTCGGGCGGCAGGTGACGACGCCGACGGTGTAGATATCGATGTCGCGCCCCTGCTGCTGCGCCATGTCGCGCAGGCGCGTCACATAAAGGGCGGTCTCGTCGAGCGACATGCCGTAGGAGATGTGCGAGAACAAGGCGTCACAGTTGCGGATCGCGAAGGCTTGGCCGGTCGGCGAGGCGCCGGCATTCATGATCAGCGGGCGCGAACCGCCATAAGGTTTTGGCTTGGCGCGCACCTGGCGCAAGGTGAAATAGCGGCCGGTAAAATCGAAATCGGACTCGGAATCTTCCCGCGCCGACCAGGCGCGTTTAACCACATCGAGCCATTCCTGCGCGTAATCGTAGCGCGTCTCGTGATCGCGCAAATTCGCGCCGAACATCTCGAATTCGCCCTCGTTCCAGCCGCAGACCAGGTTCAGGCCAAAGCGGCCCTCGCCGATGTGATCGGCGGTGACGAACTCCTTGGCGGCGATCAACGGCGCGATCAGCGGCGCGTGCACGGTGCCGAACACGACAAGCCTTTTGGTGCCGGCGAGGAGACCGGCGGCCCAGGTGACGGTCTCCAAGGTTTCGCCCTGATAATCGGTCGCGCCGCCATAGCCCTTCCAGCGGCCGATCGGCAGCATGAACTCGATGCCGGCTTCATCCGCCATCTTCGCGAGGGCGAGACAATCGCGCCAATTGCCGGACCAGCGCTCGGGCACCATCGTGACGGCGCGGCCCGAGGAGCAATTGGCGCCGAACAGGCCCAATTTGAGCCGATTCGCGCTTCCCATCTGTGCCCGCTCGCGCTGCGACCTCACGCGATCCATCCCGGTCTCGCTCTCCCTAAGCGGTAGAGCCTTGCCGAACCCCGCCGGATTGCCAAGCCCGGCGTGCGGCGCGACTCTTCCCTGATCCTTCCGGCGCGGCCTCTCGATTGCGGTGGGCATGGGCCGTCAGATCGATTCCCGGGCAGCCCGAATAGCAGGAACATTGTCATGAGCGATTGGCTGCATGCGCTGCCGGTGGTGTGGATGGCAGTGGTGGTGTTCGGGCTGACCTACCTTGTCGCAGCGGCGATCTATGCCGCGGTCGTATCGCTGGCAGCGCGCGGCTACGCACGATCCTTCAAAGCGGTGTCGCCCGGCATGCTGCCGCCGCTGGGGATCGTGTTTGGCCTGTTGTCGCGTTCACCGCGGCGCAGATATGGAACGACAACGAACGCGCCGAGGCGGCAGTCAACCGCGAAGCCGGCGCGCTCCGGACCGCCATCGTGCTGTCGGCCGAGTTTGCCGCGGAACCGGGCGACCGATTGCGCCGGCTGATCCGGCAGCACATCAGGGAAACCGTCGACGAAGAATGGCCGATGATGGTGCATCAGAGCGCGACCCTCAGGTTCACGCCGCATTTCCTGCCGGACGCGCTGCAACTCACCCTGGGCCTGACGCCGGACAGCGACGGTCAGCGCGTCGCGCAACGCGAGATCACGGCGGCGATCGGCAACGCGCTCGACGCGCGCCTCCAGCGCATCATCATCAGCCGGTCGCAAGTCAATCCGGTCAAATGGGCGTGCCTTATTCTGCAGGCGGTCTGCGCGCTGGTGGCGATCGCGATGGTGCATAGCGACGACCGGCTGGCCGCCGCTCTGATGATGACGATCTTCGCCGCCGGCATCGGCGCCTCGGTGTTGCTGATCGCGGCGCATGACCGGCCGTTTGTCGGCGACATCGCGGTCGGACCCGGACCGCTGCTCGAAGTGATGCCCGAGCGGACAAGCGGGCGTGCCGGCGGCTAGCTTTACGCGGCATTTACCGGCGCGCCGCGGCGGGAACCGGGAGGGGAGACGGCCGTTGGGAGGTCGAGGACCGCGATCCTGACGGAGATTTGTTATGGCCCGAGAGCTTCTTGGGAAACGCATCGCCATACTCGCGACCGACCGCTTCGAGGAAGCCGAACTGGCCGAACCGCACCGCGCGCTGCTCGAAGCCGGCGCGGATGCGGCCGATGTCATCGCGCCGCATGGCGGCTCGATCCAGGGCATGAACCACGACGAGGTCGGGCACAAGATCCCGGTCGACCGCACGCTCGACGAAGCGCGGCCGGAAGAATATGACGCGCTCGTCTTGCCGGGCGGGGTCGCCAACCCGGACCGGCTGCGCATGAACGAGGCGGCAGTGCGCTTTATCCGCGCGATCTACGAGCAGCAAAAGCCGATCGCCGCGATCTGCCACGGGCCGTGGACGCTGATCGAAGCCGATATCGTGCGCGGCCGCACCGTGACGTCATGGCCGTCGCTGAAGACGGATCTGCGGAATGCGGGCGCCAATTGGGTCGACCGTGAAGTCGTCGTCGATGGCGGCCTAGTCACGAGCCGAAACCCGGGCGATATCCCGGCGTTCAACAAGGCGATTATCGAGACCTTCCGGAAAGGCGTGCCGGCGCAGCAGCGCTCCGCCGCGTGAGATCCGCGTGAGATCCGGCCGCTGTCGCGGGAGCTGAATTTGCCGCGCTACTAACGGTGCGACGCCGAGGTGCGGGTGCCGAGGATCGCGCCGCTCTCATCGCTGAAATAATTCGGCGCCGAGCCGGGCGGGTTGAAGTTCTTGTAGACGTGCCCGGCTTGCTCGCTTGCCGCCGCGCCGCCGGGAAAGGCGATGATGGCGGCGCCGGGCTTGACGGAGCTCGGCCCAAAGGAATTGTCCGGCGGGACTTTTGCCGGTTGCGCGGGATCTTGCGGCGCCTGCGACAGAGACAGCGTCTGCTCGAGCTCCCGGACGCGCTCGCGAAGCTGGTCGCGTTCGCTGACAAGTTCGGCGTATTCGGCGGCAAGGCGCTCCAGCTGTTCCTCGGCCTCGCGCGCGGCGATGCGCGCCCATAACCGCGCGAGATAGCCATCGGTGGGTTTGGCGGCGTCGCGGCGGAACAGGTCGGCGACAGTCGCGGACAGCGGATCGGGCAGCCGCGCATCAGGGAGCCGCGCATCAGCGGGGCCGAGCGCCGCAATCAGCGGCGGCGGCGCGCGATCGATGACGGCCGGGGCCGATGCCGCGAGCGTTGGCTTCGGCTCGCTCGCCGTGGCGAGCGATGCCGCCGAGGCGGGCGATTCGTCGCGCGCCCGGTCGAGCTGGCGCTGCAGATCGGCGTTGGTGCGCATCGCGTGCTCGGCGGCGAGGCGTTCGGCATCCGCGAGGCGCTTCTCATCGACATAGCCGATCGTGCCGTAAATCGCGGCGCAGAGCGCGAGGATCGCGACACCGGCGCAGACCGTGACGGACCATGAGAGCGGGAAGGCAAAGGCGCGGGCCGTTGCGGCCATGGGCCAGCCGCGGCGCGGCATCGGGTCGGGCGCGCTCGCCGAAACAGGCGCGCCATTGACGATCTCGAGAAAGGATCGGTTATCCGGCAAGACCCCCTCTTCCCACCGCCATACCGGGCGCCGCGCTCCGCTCGTTCAAAGAAGCCTCGCCCAAGGTGGGCTCGGTCAGCGTCGATGGGGCGGAGCCGCCGCTGCCGCCTAGGCTACAGCGCCGGACCTCCGGTGGGAACCACGAACTCGGCGGGAGCCTGTGACTTTCGCGGGCCCGCATTCAGCCGGAGCGCAGGCGGTTCACGAAATCGGCGAGGCCGGCCTGCCGGGTGCGCTCCGAGCGCTCGGCGGTCAGGCTCACGGCGACTTCGGCGAAGCTCTCCGGACCGCTGCTCGCCGCAGACCGGCGTTATCGTCAGCTTGTGAAAAACAGGTTGGCGGCGCCGAGATGCGGGTGATTGGTCAGACTGGCGATCAGGGTCGGGGTCGAGCCCGGAGTACTGCCTTGCGCATCGTAGTACAGCCTGCCGGTCGCCGAATCATAGGCGAAGCGATTGTCCGGGCTCGCGAAGCTGCCGTCGCTGTGCGACGAGAAGAGGCTCGACGCGATCGGCTGCGGAGTCGCGGTTCCAAGCCCTTTATCGACGCCCAAATCGAAGCCGGTCGCCCGGAACACCAACTCGTCGTTGCTGGCGAAGGACAGGTTCAACAGCGCCTGCGACCCGGTGAACTCGAACAGGTTGGTGCCGTGACCAGCGCTCACATCGTAGGTGCCGTTGGTCAGGATCATGGTGTTGTTGCCGTTTCCGAAGCTAACGGTATCGTGACCGGCACCCAGGTAGAGGGTGTTGTTGCCGCCGCCCAGCGTGACGCTATCAGTGCCGCTGCCGAGCATTACGGTGTTGTTGCCGCCACCCAGCGTTACCGTATCGTTGCCATTGCCGACAACGACCGTGTCGTTCGCCGTGCCGCCGTTGATCGTCACGTTGCCATTACCGGCCAGCACGGTAACGGCGCCTCCGCCGAAACCGACATTAGTGCTGTTATTGCCGAGCACGAGCGTGCCGCTCACATTGCCCATGTTCCCGATCGCCACCGCTGAGATCGTTACTGGCGCCGAGGCGGTGTCGCCGTACTGGTCGGCGACGGTGTAGCTGAAGCTGTCGCTGCCCGAAGCGGGGGAGGCATAAGCGAGAAGACCGTTAGCCAGCATCACCGTACCCCGAGTCCCGGTGGTGCCGGCACCGACAAGGGCCAGCGTGTCGCCGGGCATACCGGGCCTGTCGAGGTCGAGCAGATAAGCCGTCAGATCGGTCGTGGCGCCAGCAGCGACCATGATCGAGGCCGCACCAGCGGTCGGACCGGGATCGATCGCGATCGTGTTCCCCACGGCCGAAAAATTGTTCCCGGCGACATCACCGACGGATAAGAACGACGTGATTTGAGTGGGCGCGAGGCCGCTCAAATCCGTCGTGAAGGTGCCGTTGCCGTTGACCGGCACGACGATAGAGGTGATGCCGTCGCTGAACGTCGCCGTACCGGTTTCGTCGTCGAGCCCCGCCACCGTAAACGACACCGCATTGAGATTCGTTATGCCGACGACCGGCGCACCGCCGGCGATCTTAAGGATCGGCGAGACATCCGTGTCCGTATCGAGGGTGAAGGTCAGCGAGGCCGTGCCGGTCTGGCTGGCGGTGTCGGTTTCGCTCGCGAGAATTGTGTGCATCCCGTCCACGAGCCCCGCTGGCGTGTAGCTCCAATGGCCGAAAGCATCGGCGGTCACGGCTGCCGCGTTCGGCGTGCCGTCGATCGTGAAATGAACCGTCGCGTTGGGATCGCCCGAGCCGGTCAGCGCCGCGGTTGTCGTGATCCTATCGGTGCTGGATATGCCGGTATCGTTCACCAACGCTTCGCTCACCGCGGGCGGCAATTTCGGGACTAAACGCAGCTCCGAGCCGAAGCTGAGCTGAACAATTGTTCCCGATTGCTGACCCGCGAGGTGGTAGCTGAAACTCTGGCCGCCACTCATCGTGACCTGCAGGGTCGAGCCGCTGATCGCGGCGTTCGTAACCTGCCCGTTGAGGAAATTGATTGCGTCCCCGGTTTGCCAGCCGGAGATCGTGCCGATCAGGGATGCCGGGTCGCGGAGCTGCAGCGTGCCGCTGTGGCCGAGAAATGTGACTCCGTTCGCGACACCTCCGGCGTTGACGTCTTCCAGACCGCCGTTGATGACCGTGTTGTTTGCCGTGGCGCCGAACTCGACGCTTTGCGCGCCGCCGGTGTTGATCGTCGTGCCGGTTGCGGTGCCGAAATCGTCCTGGAAGCCGCTATTGATCGTCGTGCCGGCCGCACTACCGCGGAATTCGATCCGCTGCACGCCGGCAGAGATCGTCGTATCCCTCGCGGTGCCGAACACCCCTTGCGTGCCGCCCGCGACCACCGTGCCGGTCGTGAGCGCACCGCTTTCGACGATTTGGGTGCCGCCGCGGTTGATCGTCGTGCCGATCGCCGTCCCGAGATCATCCTGGAAGCCGCCATTGATCGTCGTGTTTGTTGCGGTCGCGCCGGCCCCGACGCGCTGCAGGCCGCCATAAATTGTCGTGTTGCGCACCGCGCCAAAATCGTCTTGGAGGCCGCCGTTGATTGTCGTGTCGGCGGCCGTCGCGCCGGATACGACGACCTGCGTGCCGCCGTTGATTGTCGTGTTGCTCGCCGCGCCCCAATCCGTTTGCAGGCCGCTGTTGATCGTTGTGCCGGCCGCAACGCCGCCAGCTTGCACGACCTGCCGGCCGCCATTGACGATCGTGCCGGTCGCGCGCGCACCGCTTTCGACGATTTCGAGGCCGCCACTGTTGATCGTCGTGCCAATCGCGGTGCCGAAATCGTCCTGGTTACCGCCGCCGTTGATAACCGCGCCGCTCGCGATTCCGCCCGGCCCAACGAGCTGCACGCCGCTGTTGATTGTCGTGTTTTGCGCGGTGCCGCCGGAAAACACATCCTGCGTGCCGAGATTGATGACGGTGCCGTTCGCCATGCCGCCGTTTTCGACAAATTCGATGCCGCCATTGTTAATGGTCGCGCCGTTCGCAGCGCCGAAATCATCCAGAATACCGCCGTTGATCGTCGTGCCCGTCGCCGCGGCGCCGGTGCCAACGTATTGTTCGCCGCCGTTGACCGTCGTGTTGCTGGCGCTGCCGCCGAACTCCAGGAGCTGCACGCCGGCGCTGATTGTCGTGCCGATCGCCGAGGCGGCGGATTCGACGATCTGCTCACCGCCATTGATGATCGTGCCGATCGCGACCGCGCCGCCTTCGACAAATTGGGTGCCACTGAAATTGACGATCGCGCCGATTGCGCTACCGAAATCATCCTGGTAGCCGCCGCTTATCGTCGTACTCGTCGCAGTGCCGCTTGCTTCCACAAGCTGCAGGCCGGCGTTGATTATCGTACCGGTCGCATTACCGACAACGTCTTCAAAACCGCCGAACATCGTCGTGCTCGTCGCGGTTGCGCCGGACGCGACAATCTGCGCCCCAGCGACGCCGATCCTCGTATTGCTCGCGGTCCCGCCAGCTTCGAGGAATTGATAGCCGCTGCCGATGATCGTGCCGGTCGCGGCGCCGGACACGTATTGCGCACCGCCCGCGATGATCGCGGCGCTGGCGGCTCCGCCCGCTTCGATTACCTCTATGCCGCCGGTGTTGATCGTGGTGCTGACGGCAATCCCGAAATCATCCTGAAGGCCACCGTTGATGATCGTGCCGGACACGGTGCCGCCGGACATCACCAGCTGCTCCCCACCGCCGTAGACCGTCGTATCGCTCGCGGTGCCGCCGGCTTCTACAAGCTGACCATCGCCGTAGATGACCGTGTTCCTCGCCATGGCGCCGGATTCGACATACTGGAAACCGGCATTGATGATTGTGCCGATCGCGGCGCCGAGATCGTCTTGAAAGCCGCCGTTGATGATCGTGGCGGTCGCGGCGCCGCCCGACCCAACCAATTCCGTATCGCCGCCGCTGAGAGTGACCCCGCTCAGCGTTTCGCCTGGCATGACAAAATAGGTGGTCATCGCGCGTTCTCCCCAGCCGCGGCGCTGCAAGGCAAAGACTACCCCTTAAATTTTAGGAAATTCCCCAGCGCAGCCCGTGAGCGGGAAGCTTGATTACTTAGGTTTCAACAAACGATTAACCGCGCTCCAGAGAATATCTTGAAAGTTTCACTGGCGATCTTTGTTTACTCTCTTTGCCAGGAGATCGGCGCAGACGGGATACGGGTCAGCCGGAGCGCAAGCGGTTGACGAAATCGGCGAGGCCGATCTGGCGCGTGCGGCGCAGGCGCTCAGCCGCGATTGGCAGAGCGGCCCATTTACGCGATCCGGCTCAAAGATTGACGGGCCGATCCGGGTTCGGGACTATTCCGCGATGAAAAAGCCGATCATCACGATCGCGGGATCGCTGGGATCAGGAAAATCCTCGACCGCCAGGGCGGTCGCGGCCGCCCTGGGATATCGGCATTTCTCCTCCGGCGATCTGTTCCGGCAGCTGGCCGTCGAACGCGGCGAATCTATTGAAGCGATGAACATCTCGGCGGAGGTACAGCGCGACATCGACCTCAAGGTCGATAACCTGCTGCAGGAGATGTACCGCGCGCACGACAGGCTCGTCATCGATTCGCGGATGGCGTGGCATTGGATGCCGGGTTCGTTCAAGGTGTTTCTCGTGCTTGACCCGGATACGGCGGCCGAACGCATTTTCAGCGATGTGCAAGGCAAGGGACGGCTGAGCGAGGATGCGACCTCCATCGAGGAGGTCCGCAACAGCATCGACCGGCGTTTCGCGAGCGAGCAGAGGCGGTACGCCGCGCTCTATGGCGTGAACGCCACCGATCCATTGAATTTCGATATCGTCATCAACACCAAGCACAACGAGCTGCAAACCGTGACGGCAATCGTCAGCGCCGCGTACCAGGCGTGGCGACTTGACGGAAAATCCTAGACCATAAGAAAACCGCGGCGGCGGATCGCGGCGGACGGCTCCGGCTGGCGCGGCGCGCGGCTCATTCGAGGTTTTGCACCTGTTCGCGGAACTGCTCGATGGCCGCCTTAAGCGAGAGACCGATGCGGGTCAATTCGATATCGGCCGATTTCGAGCACAGGGTGTTGGCCTCGCGGTTCAATTCCTGGCACAGAAAATCGAGCTCGCGGCCGATCGCGTCGCCGCGCTGCAGGAGCTCCCCGGCCTGCGCGATATGCGCGTGCAGCCGGTCCAATTCCTCGCGCACATCGGCGCGGGTCACGAGCATCGCCAATTCCTGCGCGACACGCTCCTCCGGGACCGGCGAGGCGAGACCCGACAGCTCCGCGAGAAGCGCTTCGAGGCGGGCGCGGATCGCGGCGGGCTGCGCGGCGGCGGAGGCGGAAGCCGCATCGACGAGCGCGGCGAGACGGGCGCGCTGATCCGTCAAGAGCGCGTCGAGACGGGCGCCCTCCTCCCGGCGCGCGGCGGCGAGCCGGTCGAGCGCCTGCGACCAACCGGCGAGCACCGCCTCACGGCGCGCCATGATGACGGGCTCGGGATCGTCCTCGACAGTTTCGATGACGCCGCGCACCGCGAGGAGGCCGTCGAGCCGCGGCGGCGCGACCTCAGTGTCCTTGCCGATTTCGCCGGAGAGATCGCGCATCAGCGCGACGATCTGGTCGAGCATCGGACGATTGACGCGAATCGCCGGCGGCACGAGGCGGGTGACGCTCAACGTCGCCGAGACATTGCCGCGCCGGCAGCGCTGTCCGAGCGCGGCGCGAAGCTGGGGCTCCAAGGGCTCGAAACCGGGCGGCAGGCGCAGGCGCAATTCGAGGGCGCGGCCGTTGACGCTGCGCAATTCCCAGACCCAGGAGATGCCGTCGGCCTCACCCTCGCTGCGGGCGAAGCCGGTCATGCTGGAGACGCCCACTCTGCCTATATCCTCCGTGGTTATGCGGCGCCCTTATACCCAGAGCCGCCCGAGGCAACAACGCGGCGTGCCGGTCCCGCCGTTTCGGATTACCGCTGCAATGCCACCCTACGTCCTTCGAGACGCGCCCTTCAGGCGCTCCTCAGGATGAGGAACGATGTTAATGGCAGGAACGGAAATCCCCTCATCCTGAGCGCGAGCAACGCGAGCAGTCGAAGGACGCTTAAAACACCTATCCAGCAGCGAATCGAAGCAGCGCCGGATCGTCAGCTTTACTTACCGCGCGTATAGCTCGCCTTTTGCGGGCACTGACAAGCGCGCGGCGGGTCATTGCAGACAGGCGCCCTCGGGGCCGGGTTGGCAGCGGCGGCCTTTGATCACCTGGGCGGGCGGCGCCGTCACCGGGCGCGCCGCGACAGCAGATGTCGGGGCCGACGCCGGCGCGGCGGGTGCAGGCGCGCTTCCCGCGGTGCGGCGCGCCGGTTTGCGCGCGGGAGCGGGCGCAGCGGCAGCCGGTGCGGCTGGTGGAGGGCTGGCGATCGGCGCCGGCGAGGCCGGCGCAGCCGCCTCGGCGGGTGGGACCGGGTCGACATCCCCCGGCTGGCCGCGACGGTAGGCCGCGATGTTTTTTGTCTGGTCGGCGAGCGTCTTGGCGAAGACATGGCCGCCGCTGCCATCGGCGACAAAAAACAGATCCTCGGTGCGCTCGGGGCGCATCGCGGCGCGCAACGAGGCACGTCCGGGATTGGCGATCGGGCCCGGCGGCAGACCCTTGGCAAGATAGGTGTTGTAGGGCGAATTGACCGAGAGATCGGCATGCATGAGCGCCCGCTCGAGCTTGCCGCCGTTGCTCGCCAGCGCGAACAGCACGGTCGGGTCGGATTGCAGCCGCATGCCGAGCTTGAGCCGGTTGATAAAGACGCCGGCGATATGCGCGCGCTCCTCCTCGCGCGCGGTCTCCTTCTCGACGACCGAGGCAAGGATCAGCGCATCCTGCGGGCTCGACAGCGGCAGATCGTGGCGCCGCTCCTTCCACAACTGGGCCAGTGTGTGCGCCATGGCGCGGCGCATGCGTTCGATCAGTTCCTGGCGTGTCTCGCCATAGCTGTAGACATAGGTATCGGGGAGAAGCTCGCCCTCGCCGGGCGACGGCCCGACATCTCCATCGAGCGCCGGCGCGTCGCGCACCAGTGCCAGCACCTCGGCCGTCGTCAGCCCCTCGGGCACCATCAGCCGGTGTTTCACCATGCGTCCGGCGGCGACGATTTCGAGCGCCTGCAACACGCTGACATGCGCCGGGAATTCGTATTCGCCGGCCTTCAAGGCGCTGCCGCGCGCCGACAAGCCGGCGGCGAGCTGAAAGACGAAACCGTGACGGATGACGCCCTTATCCGCCAACAGCTCGCCGATCGCGCCGATGCCGCTCTTTGGCAGGATCACGAGGGTGCGCGCTTCCGCCAACGGGCCGGGGCCCTCGGCTTCGCGGTAGAGCCAATAGCCGCCGGCGCCGAGCGCCGCGACGACCACGCCGGCGGTGATCACGCTCCAGGCGAAGAGACGAAAAAACGCGGTCATGCGCGGACTCCGCTGTCGCCTGGCCCGGCGACATACGTCACACGGCTCCAGCAAGCCCTAATGAGTTGGCTCAGACGGTTCGCTCCCCTTGCAAGGCATGTCATTCCGGGATCGCTCAAAGAGCGAGGCCCGGAATCCATATTCCAGAGACCCGTGTTCTTGGATTCCGGGCTCTCGGCTGCGCCGAGCCCCGGAATGACCATCAGGGGATATCACAGGACTCAATAACACAGAGGTCAGGCGGCGGAAGTCGGGCCGGCAAAGATCAGCGAAGCGTTGGTGCCACCAAAGCCAAAGGAGTTCGACAGCGCGTAGCGGACGCGGCGCTCCTTCGCGCGTTTCGGCACGAGATCGATATCGCAGGAGGGCGACGGGTTGTCGAGATTGAGGGTCGGCGGCACGACGCCGTCGCGCAATGCCAGGATCGCGAAGATCGCCTCGACGCTGCCGGCGGCCCCCAACAGATGGCCGATCGCCGATTTTGTCGAGGACATCGAGAGCTCATAAGCGTGATCGCCAAACAGGCGCTTGACCGCGCCCAATTCGATCTCGTCGCCGAGGGGTGTCGAGGTACCGTGCGCGTTGATGTAGTCGATCTTATCGGGCGAGAGGCGCGCGCTGCGCAAGGCGTTGCGCATCGAGCGAAAGGCGCCGTTGCCGTCCTCGGCTGGTGCGGTCAAATGGAACGCATCGCCCGACATGCCGTAGCCGATGACCTCGGCATAAATCTTGGCGCCGCGGTTCTTGGCGTGCTCGTATTCTTCGAGGACGAGGATGCCGGCGCCCTCGCCCATCACGAAACCGTCGCGCGCCTCGTCCCAGGGCCGCGAGGCGCGTGGGGGGTCGTCGTTGAAATTGGTCGACAACGCGCGCGCCGACGCGAAACCGGCCAGACCCAAGCGGCAGATCGCGGCCTCGGTGCCGCCGCACACCATGACATCGGCGTCGTCGAGCATGATGAGACGCGCCGCGTCGCCGATCGCATGCGCGCCGGTCGAGCAGGCGGTCACGACGGCGTGGTTCGGCCCCTTGAAGCCGTAGCGGATCGAAACATGGCCGGAAGCAAGGTTGATCAGGCTGGCCGGGATAAAAAACGGCGAGATGCGGCGCGGCCCGCGCTCCTGCAAGGTCAGGGCGGCCTCGGTGATGCCGGGGAGCCCGCCGATGCCGGAGCCGATCATGACGCCGGTGCGTTCCCGCTCCTCTTCATCGCTCGGCTGCCAGCCGGAATCCTCGACTGCCTGCGCCGCGGCCGCCATCGCATAGACGATGAACTGGTCCATGCGGCGCTGATCTTTTGGCGGAACCCAATCATCGGCGTTGAAAGAACCGGATGATTTGTCGCCCTGCGGCACCTGCGCGGCGACACGCGCCGGCAGATCGGAGACGTCGAAAGACTGGATCGCGCGGATTCCGGACTCGCCGGCCAGGAGGCGGCCCCAGACATTTTCGAGGCCGATGCCGAGCGGCGTCACGAGTCCCATGCCGGTAACGACGATGCGCCTCATGCTAAAACCAGCTCCCCCCGGAAAGTACTCGAGGCGGCCGAGCCGCCTCTACGGCCGGCCCGCCTGTCATGGAGGGGCGCGCTCAGCTGTGCGCCTCGATAAAATTGACCGCGTCCTTGACGGTGATGATTTTCTCGGCGGCGTCGTCCGGGATCTCGCACCCGAACTCCTCCTCGAACGCCATCACCAGCTCGACCGTGTCGAGACTGTCGGCGCCGAGATCGTCGATAAAGCTGGCGTTTTCGGTGACCTTCCCCTCTTCGACGCCGAGATGCTCGACGACGATCTTCTTAACCCGGTCGGCGACATCGCTCATTCGCTTCGTTCCTTGGATTGTAGCTGTGATCGGTGGATAGGTTCAGCTCGGCACGGTTGATTTGTCAGCGCGATCCGGGCGCCCCGCTTGCGGGTTCAACCGTCATGTGTCGCCATAATGGACGCGTTGAAAGCGGGCTCTGATAACACGAATCCGGGCGGCGGCAAAGTTTACGCGAAGCCGGGTGGAGTCTCACTTTGATTGTAACAGGATGGCGATTTCCGGCGCGGGGAACACAACCACCCATACCGATACGAAGAGCCAGAAATCGATCCGCCTGGCGCGCTGCGCCTGATCTTCGTCGAATTCCACAGACGCGATGTGCTGCGCTGGTTCTGAGCGAAAGCGCGCGGACGGTCCAGGTGAGCTCACGCGGTCCGTTCAACCGTTCCGGCATCTCGGAACATGGCTGCCGCGCCGTCTGTTGGCAGGAAGAAGGGGTTCGTCGCATGCGCCGATTGCCAGAGGAACGCGCCGCACAGTATGGCAACTACGCTGCCCATCTGCGGTTACTTGCCGATCGAACCCGTTTCGACATGACGCGCGCACAATTGAGGCAGCTCGCGGACAGGCTCGATCAGCTTGCGTGGAGCATGCGGCACGGCACGCTTGTCGCCTGAGCGATAGTGTCTCAGTTCGATTGTAACAGACGCTAGCGAGTACATCTCGGCCCGGCCCAGTCCAACGAGAAGTCAGCGCGGGGATCAATCCTGGCTTTGCGGCATCAGCTCGGGGTGGCGGACCTCGATCGCGCCGTTTTCGAGGTCGACGGCAATGTCGTCGTAATCCTGCGCGATCCGCTCAAGCAATGCCTCGACCTCGCGGTTTGTCAGCGAGTGTGCAAGCCGGCGGGCGCGTTCCGCCTGACCGCGGTAATAGGGAGCGTTTTCCATCGCAAGGCCTTCATTCGGGCACTTATCAGCAACAACAACTTCGGAGCACCCGACGATCCATGATCGCCGCCGCCGCGGTCCAAACGGTAAGTCCAATATCCCAGAACGGCCATCGCAGAACGGCGCGATTCTCTGATATTGCCCGAAATTGGCGATACCGGCCCTCAGGACGACAACCGGCAAGCGCATTGTCCGGGGTCAGATCGCAGGCAACCCATCGATCGTATAGGTATGCCGTTCCAGACCGGGCTATCTAACATCCAGCTCCGCTGTTTTTTTCCGCCGGATATTGTTGTCCTTCGCAACGCAATCTGAACGGGGATGATATGACGCACCTTCAGGCTTGGCCGCCTATTCTCCTGGGGGCGCTGTGCGTAGCGTTTTCCGCTGTAACCGCCGGTTCGGCCTCGGCTGCCGTCCTTTGCGTCGGCGCCAAGCAGCCAGGCTGCTTCAGCACGATCACCGCCGCGATAGCCGCCGCCAACCCGGGCGATACGGTGCAAGTCGCATCCGGCATGTATCGCGAGCAGGTCGTCATCAATAAGCCCCTGTCGCTGATCGGGGCCGACATGGCGAACACGATCATCGACGCGGGCGGCAGCAACACCACCAGCGGCGGCAATGGCGTCGGCATTTACCTCAACGGCATGGATAATCTGTCGCCGGCAAAAAAATTGATCGGCGGCACCGGCCTGACCGAGGTCGTCGTGCAAGGCTTTACGGTCATCAACGCGCAGTTCGAGGGCATCCTTGTAACCAATGCGTCGAACATCACGATTGTCGAAAACCATGTTACGGGCAGCAACCGGGGGCTACAGGTTCCGACCAATCCCGGCGGTTGTCCCTTCATTCCGCCATGGGAAACCAGCGAGGGCTTCGATTGCGGCGAGGGCATCCATCTCGCC
>JBKOVT010000294.1:0-3226 GCA_046724035.1 Pseudomonadota bacterium
TCGGAGCCGGAGCCGATCGGCGCCGGCGGCGGAGAGCCCAGCGGATGCCGCTCCTCGGTTCCGCTCAGCGCGCCCCCGGCGAGGACGCGGATGTTGATGATGCCCATGCCGGCGGCCTGCGCATGCCCGAGCAGGTTCTGGTAATCCTGCGCCGGGAAATTCGCCGGCACCGGCGCGCCGGGGCTCGGGTTCAGCAGATTGTAGCTGGCCTGTCCGGTGTCGAAGGCGCGCGCGTCAATGACGCGGAGCAAGGCCGCGGTTTCGCCATTCGCGGTGATGCCGAAGAAGCGAAACTTGCCCTGCTCGCGCAGCCGCTGAAACGCGGGCACGGCCTCCTCCAATACCGCGTCGACACCGAAATCCGCGCCCTTTGTCGTGCCGACGATCGCGTTGTGGAATTGGAAGAGGTCGATCGAGTCGCGCTGCAGGCGCTTGAGGCTCGCTTCCAGCGAGGCGGCGATCGCCGAGCCGATCTTGCCGCGCTCGGTCGCCGGCAGCCGCACCTTGGTGCCGACATAGACGTTGGGCTTCAGCGCTTTGAGCACCCGGCCGAGATTGCGCTCGCTCTCGCCGTCGCCATACATCTGCGCCGTGTCGAAATAGTTGATGCCGAGCTCGACCGCCCGCGCCACCGCGCGCTCCTGATCGGCGGCGGCGCCCTTGGTCATCAGCCCGCCGACCGCGCCGCAGCCAAAGCCGAGCAGCGATACGTCGAGACCGGTCCTGCCGAGCTTTCTCTTCTCCACCGCTTCCTCCTGCGCCCTTTGTGCCGGCCGATAAGATCGCCGGCACGTCCGGCGTGTCAATTATCCGGGCGCCGCGACCCGCTTGCCGCTAGGCTCAGGAAAAATGCGGGGGCTCACATGGCAGATGCAGACCGGGGATTGATCGACGATCTCGTTGCCGCCAACCGCATCCTTTACGACCAGGGTGTGGTGGACGGCTTTGGCCATGTCAGCGGCCGCCATGACACAAATCCCGAACGCTTTCTGCTGGCGCGCAGCATGGCGCCGGGACTGGTGACGGCGGCCGATTTGATGGAATTCGATCTGGCCGGCAATCCCGTCGATGCGCGGGGCCGCACGCCCTATCTCGAACGCTTTATCCATAGCGAGATCTACCGCGCCCATCCGGCGGTGCAGGCCATCGTGCACAGTCACTCGCCGGCGGTCATCCCGTTCGGCGTCGTCGCGACCCCGCTCCAGCCGGTCTTTCACATGGGCTCGTTCTTGGGGCTGGGCGTCCCCGTGTTCGAGATCCGCGATGCCGGCGGGCCGGCGACGGACATGCTGATCCGCACCCCGGCGCTCGGCGAGGCGCTTGCAAAATCGCTCGGCAGCGCCGCAGTCGGCTTATTGCGCGGCCATGGCAATGTCGTGGTCGGCGGCTCGGTCAAGGAGGTCGTGTTCCGCGCCGTCTATACCGAGATCAATGCCCGGCTGCAGGCCGAGGCTTTGCGCATCGGACAGGGCCAGGTCACTTTTCTGAACGAGGCCGAAGCGATGGCCTCGATGGCCACCAATCAAGGGCAGATCAAGCGCGCCTGGGATCTGTGGAAGGCCAAGGCGCTTGGCCGGAGTGATTGAGTGCCGATTCTGCGATCTGAGGGACGGCGGTCCTCGGAGCGGGACAGGACTCCGGCTCGGTTCGCCGCTTTGCTGAACACAGTGTGACGGTGCGGATTGGACGACCTAGAATGCGCTAATGCCTCCCCGGCAGAGGAGGACACCAGCATGCATGCGATTTTTCGCGGCGTCTCGGTCATCCCGGTCCTGACGATCGAGCGGGAGCGGGATGCGGTTCCGCTTGCCCGTGCGCTGTTCGAGGGCGGGCTCCCGGTCGTCGAGGTTACGATGCGCACCGCGGCCGCGGCCGCCGCAATTGCCGCGATCCGACGCGAGCTTCCGCAGGTGGTCGTCGGCGCCGGGACGTTGTTGCGCGCTGCCGACGTCGCGACGGCGATAGAGGCAGGCGCAGGCTTTCTGGTCAGCCCCGGCATGACCCCCGAGCTCGCGGCGGCGGCGTTGGCGGCGGAACTACCCTATCTGCCCGGGGTCGCGACCCCGTCGGAAGTAATGGCAGCGCGCGCCCTCGGCATCTGCGTCATGAAATTCTTCCCGGCGGAGCCGCTCGGCGGGGTTGCCTGGCTCAGGGCATTGGCGCCCGTCTTTCGCGGTGTCGCGTTCTGCCCGACCGGCGGCATCGACGAGACGCGTGCCGCGGAGTATCTGACTTTGCCCAATGTGCCGGTGGTCGGCGGCTCATGGATGGCGCCGAACGACGCGGTCGCCGCCGGCGACTGGCGCCGGATCCGCCGTCTCGCCGAGCGCGCCGCCGCGATCGGCCGCCGCGAAGCCGCTTAAGCGCCGCTTCGCAACGCGTCAGCCCTCACCAGCGGCCCGGGCCGGGGAAGCCCATCCCGGGATAAGGCCCCGAGGCGAAGGCGCGGTTGCGGTAATACCAGGGCGGCGCGACTGGGCCCGGACCGATGTCGCCGGGCGCCTCGCCGTAAAACGGCGGGGGCGGGTAGGGGCGGACGCGCCGCTCGACAAAGGGGGCTTCCTCCGGCCAGCTGTACTCCTCCCGGTAGATCTGCTCGCGGCGCGGCATGCGGTCGAATTCCACCAAGCGCTCGTGCCGCTCGACGATCGCGCCGCGGCGCTCGGCCGGCGGGGCTCTGTCGATCGCGTTGCTCGCCGAGGCGGTGCTTCGCGCCGATGGCGGTTTGCGGTGTGGTCGCGGCGGAGTTGCGTCCTGCGCCTGCATCTGTTGCGGGTTCGTGGTCTTCGGGACCGCAGGGACGACAGGGGGGCTGGCTTGCTCCGCCTGCTTCGGTCTTGGGTGCGTGGCCTTTGGCGTCGGCGCTGAGGAGGCCGCGTGCTCAGTCTCCTTCGGCTGCGGGTTGGCGGCGGGTGGCGGCGAACTCGCCCCGGCATCTGCGGCAGGCGTTGTCGTTGGCGCCGGCATCGTGATGGTCGGCTTTTTCGTGGTGGGCGTCTGCTTCGATGACGTCGATTGCGCGGCGGCCGGCGCGTCTCGCCGTACCGGGGAGAGCGGCCCGGTGCCTGGCGCCGGTGCCGCCTCCACTGTCGCCTCGGGCTCGGCGGCGCGCGCCAGCGGCGCGGCCGACAGCATCAGGGCCGAGAAGACGAGCAGCAATATGGCCGAGCGGGAGCCGGCGCGCCGGTCATCCGGGGTCAGGGGGTGAGGCATTGCTCCTCCGGTG
>JBKOVT010000025.1:0-4761 GCA_046724035.1 Pseudomonadota bacterium
CTTCACCGGGGCAAGGGACAGCGAGCAATTGCCGATCACGACGCTGGTCGCGCCATGGTCGCAGGAGAAGGAGCAGAGCGGGTCCCAGGTGACCTGCGCGTCGTAATGGCAGTGATTATCGATAAAGCCCGGGCTGACGACTCGGCCCTCCACGTCGACGGTCTGGCCCGCCGCGCCGGACAGTTTGCCCATCTCGACGATCTTGCCGTCCTTGACCGCGACATCGCCGTGAAAGGAGGGCATGCCCGAGCCGTCAATAATGCGGCCGTTCTTGATCAGGACGTCATACGCCATCGGATTTCCTCCTCGCTCATATCGCGGGAATTGCCGCTATTTGCCGCAACTATAGCACGCCGACAGCCAGCTACCGCTCCAATCTCCGCGCCCCCGCCATGCAGAAGCCGGGGAGGCCGGCCGCTAATCCCCCGTGCCCGGACTTGTTCCGGGCACCCCCGTCTTGGTGCAGCATTTGGAAGCAATTGAAAGACGTGGATGGCCGGGACGAGCCCGGCCACAGGGCTGCTGGGCAGCAGACCTATTGCACTGCGATCGCGTCACCGGCGGCGATCTCGCCGCCCTCGACGACTTCGGCATAGACGCCCATCAGGTTGTGCCCAAAGCCGCGCTGCAGCGCTCCGACGACATCGAGGTCGCGTTTGGCCGTTGCCGGGTTGACCTGGGTCGCGGCGCAGCGGGTGATCGCCGAGACGACCCGGAGCCTAGTTCCGCCGATCGCGATCCCGTGCTCCAGCCATTCGAGTTCGCTCCAGGCCGGCGCGCCTTCGAAATACACATTGGCGCGAAACCGGAGCGGTGCGACCGGCGCCCCGATCGATTGCTCGAGCGCGGCGATGCTCGCCAGATTGATCAGCGAGACGTACTGCCCGGTCGTCGCGTTCGGCTTGCGGCGCGCATCGGCAAAGGTATGTCCCTCCGCCTCGACGATGCGCAGCGGCCCTTCCCCCCCGGCGAAAAATTCGTCGAAGAACGCCTCGACGCGCCGCCGCCCGGCCGCATCGCGCAGGCTCTCGCGCACAGCCGTCCGGCCGTGCCGTTCGATTGTCAGTAGGGCGGCTTCGGCATCGAACCGGGTCGTCAGCTCGGCGAGCTGTTCGTCGCGCATCAGCATGACGAAATGCGTCTTCGACAGCCACTCCGGGCGCTCGGGATCGAACCGTGTCGAGGGCAAGGCGATCGCAAACCGCCGGTCCTGCGGCAGGCACTTGCCCGGCGTCAGCGCGACCCGCCCCAGCGGCTCCGGGCTGAGCCCCTTCACCGGGTAGCGATAGATCGTCGAGATCGTGATCGTCATAGGGTCAGTCCTGCGTGATGACGCCCTTCCGCTTGAGCGCGGCGACTTCCTCGGCCGTGTAGCCGGCCAGCGAGCGCAGCACCTCTTCGGTATGCTCGCCGAACAGCGGCGCGCGCCTTGCCGCCACCGGCGAGTCCGACAGCCTGAGCGGGCTGATGATCGTCGAGAAGCGGCCGCGCGTCGGATGATCGAGATCGACGATCGTGCCGCGCTCGCGCAAATGCGGATCCTTGAGCACTTCGGCCGTGTCGAGCACCGCGCCGCACACCATGCCGCGCCCGGCAAACGCCGTCATGACATCGTGCTTGTTGCGCGAGCCGGTCCAGCTTTCGAGCACCTCGCTCAGCGCGGCGGCGTTCTTGGCGCGCGCGGCGGGCGTCTTGAAGCGCTCGTCTTCCTTCAGTTCGGGCCGGCCGATCACGTCCATCGCGGCGTGGAACATCTCGGGGTTGTCCGGCGGCACGATGATATAGATGTAGTCGTCGACCCCGCCGCCCGCACAACGGATCAGGTCGGAGTAGCCGCCGGTCGGCGAGCGGTTGCCGCTGCGCCGCAACGGCTCGCCTGTCGCGAGGGTGCCGGTGAATTTGACCCGGGTCAGGTTGAGCACCGCCTCCTGCATTGCCACTTCGACGAGCTGTCCCTTGCCCGTGCGCCCGCGTTGCACGAGCGCGGCGAGGATCGCCATCGCCAGATGCATGCCGGTGCCGCTATCGCCGATATTGGCGCCATTGACGAGGGGCGTGCCGCCCGCTTCGCCGGTGACGCTCATCGCGCCCGATGTGGCCTGCGCGACCGGCTCGAAGCATTTAAACCCGCTATAGGGCCCATAGGAGCCAAAGCCCTTCACCGAGGCGAAGACCGCGCGCGGGTTCAGCTCCTTCACCGCGTCCCAGCCGAGCCCCAGCCGGTCCATCACGCCGGGCCCGAGGTTCTCGGCAACCACATCGGCCTCCTTGATCAGCCGACGGGCGATCTCCTTGCCCTCCTGGCTCTTCAGGTCAATGACGGTGCTGCGCTTGTTGCTGTTGAGCAGCAGGAAGAAAAAGCTGTCGAGATCCGGGTTGTCGCTGTTCCACAGCCGACGCGCCCGGTCGCCGCCCTTCGGGTTCTCGATCTTGATGACGTCGGCGCCGAGCCAGGCCAGCATCTGGGTGCAGGATGGGCCGGCCTGGTCATGCGTGAAATCGATGACGCGAATGCCTTCGAGCGCCTGGGTCATGTGCTGTTCCTTTCGAGCTGCTGCTCGCGCATTACAGCACTGAACCGCGTCCCGGCGAAAGCCGGGACCTATCCTTCAGTTGGCTAGGACGCGGATGCGCGGGCCTCGGCTTTCGCCGGGGCGCGAAAAAGAAGCCCCAGGCCCAAATGAAGAACGGCTCCGGGGGGTGAGCCCGGAGCCGTTCGATTAAGAGGTGCTGCTTCAGCAGTTACGCGGCGTGCAGCAATTCGAGATACTGCTCGTACACGGTCATGTTCTTGCCGAAGGAGATCGCTGCGGCTTGTGCCCCGCAGACCAAATGCATCCAACGCCACGGCTCGCGCGTTGCGTGGAATTCCTCGACGATCGCCTGGTGGTGCTTGAAGGCGTGCATCTCGGTGAAATTGTCGTGGCAGACGATCTCGGCGAGCCGCGCGATAAAGGCCTGCGGGTCGTAGCGCAGATTGACGTATTGCTGCGCCAGATTGACCGTCTCCTTGACCTCCGGCACCGCCCGCATGACCCCGAGATTGGTCACCTTCGACCAGTCGGTCGGGGGCTGCGTGTAGATGCTGTGCCGGATCGCATCGAGCAGCTCGTCCTGCGAGCGGTGCGGCAATTTCGCGACCGCCGTTTGATCGGGCTGCGGCCACGGCTCCATGCGGTTCGCCGTCGAGCGGACCTCGGGGCCGGTGTGCCACGTCATCAGCAGCAAGAGCTTGGTCTTGATGTTCAAGCCGTCGAGCCGCAGCAGCCAGCGGCGCAGATTGGCGCTGGTGTGGAGGTGCACGTCCATCGGGTTGCCGGTCAAAGAGCGCATGAACAGCCCGGCCGCGCCGATCGACAGCGCCTCGCCCCCGCCTTCGAGGGACAGCCCGTCGGCCAAGGCTTGCGCCATCAACGGCGGGATCTCGGCATAGACGTCGACTTGCGCAATCGCTTCGCCGATCGCGCCGATCGCGGCGGTTTCATCGTCCCCGCTGCGCTGCCGCAGGATGCGGGTCAGGAGCCCGTGCTTTTCGATGAGCCCCTCAATTTCCGGCATCGGGTTCGGCACCGGGTTGAGCGGCAATACGGGGCTGCGCGTCACATATCGCACGACCGGCCGCATCAACAGCGGCAGATACGCCTTGTCGAGAACCCCAGTCTCGAAGGCGCGCCACATCGCGCCCGGGAACATGAAATAATGGTCGTCGTTCCAGTTCTTCGTGATCGCGACACTCATCAGCAGATCGAAGACCTGGATCGCCGGCGCGGTCTGCCACAGCGAAAGAAAGATGTGGTCCGCCAGGTTCCATTCGCCGCGCCCGACCGCCATCAGCCAGGCCGCCTTGGCTGCCTCGAAATCCCCTACATCGTGCGCCTCGTATTCGAGGAGCTGGTAGGGGCCCATCGCCGGGTGATTGATGTGCTTGTTCGAGAGCGCGACATGCTGCAGGACCGGCAGATAGCGCTGCTCGCCCTCGAGCCGCTCCACAAGCTTTGTGACGGGATAGAGGCCGGCCAGCGGATGCAGCGGGCCGCCATGATGGCCGGGGGGCATTTCGGTCGAGCGGGTCACCGCCAGCGCCGAGGCCATCAGCATCGTCGGGATCGGTACCCCGGCGCGCAACTTCTCCAGCGTCCGGTCGAGGATCTCCGCGGGCGGCGTATCCTCGATGAACTGAACCAGCGGTTCGATGTCGGCGGAATACTGGACTCGTTGCGGCATCGGCATGGCGGTTCTCTCCGTAAGCTCAGTTCTCGGGCGCACCCTGTTACCGGGCGAACGCCTCGTTCTCGAGATTGGCGAGGCTCTAGCCTATATTTTTCGCGTTTTTGGCCGCGCGGGGCAAGCAATTCTGCCGCAAGGCTGGAATGCGTTCACAGCCCGCCCCTGACCTGCGGCATGACCTCCTCGGCGAGGATCTGCAACTGGTCGAGGGCGAGGCTGTTGGGCATCCCCGGCCAATGCACCGAAGCGACGATGTGGTTGACCCCGAGCCGGCGGTTTAATCGGATCATCTGGTCGGCGACTTCGGCCGGCGACCCGAACAGAAACCGGTCTTCGAGGAGTTCGTCGAAGCCGTGGTCGAAATCGTCCCCCGCCGGCATGACCTTGTCCTGCCCCCAGTCGCGGTAGGCCTTGTATTTTTCTTCGAGATAGGGCTGCGCACGGCGGATCGCCTCGGCACGGGTCGGCGCGACAAACACCTCGCGACGCATCGGCACTTCCGTCGGGAACGGTTTGTTGTATTCGTCGAGCGCG
>JBKOVT010000375.1:0-31498 GCA_046724035.1 Pseudomonadota bacterium
CGCGGTTTCGGCGTCCTTCACCTGACGCGCGCCGCATTCGCCGCGCAATTGCCGCACCGCCTCGATCAACAGAAAGAGGCCGTACATGCCGGGGTGGCAATAAGAAAGGCCGCCGCCATTCGTATTGACCGGGAGTTCACCGCCGGGCGCGATGCGGCCGCCCGAGACAAACGCGCCGCCCTCCCCCTTTGCGCAGAAGCCGAGATCTTCGAGGAACAAGATCGTGTTGATCGTAAAGGCGTCATAGAGCTCGACAACATCGATGTCCTTCGGCTCAAGTCCCGCCATCGCATAGGCCTCTTTGCCGCTTGCGAGCGCCCCGGTGACGGTCAAATCTGGCATGCTCGAGATATTCGCGTGCGTGATCGCCTGGCCGCAGCCGAGCACATAGACCGGCGGCTTCTTCAAGGAGCGCGCGCGCTCCGGCGTCATCAGGATGATCGCGCCGCCGCCATCGGTCACGAGACAGATGTCGCGCACCGTGAACGGGTAGCTGACCATGCGCGCGTTCAAGACTTCGTCGACCGTCAGCGGTTTCTTTTCCCAAGCCGCCGGGTTCAGCAAAGCCCATTGCCGCGCCGCGACCGCGACCTCGGCCAATTGCTCGCGCGTCGTGCCGAATTCGTGCATGTGGCGCGACGCGGCGAGCGCATACGCGCTCGAGGGCAGGAAGGGGCGGTACGGCGTCTCGAACGGGTTGACCTCGCGCACCGAGGCTTGGCGTCGTCCGACGGTGCGCTGCGTCGAGCCGTACGCGATCGCCGCGATCTCGCACAGTCCGAGCTGCAACGCCGCAACCGCATGTGCGACATGAAACATGAAGGACGAGCCGCCGAGGATCGTCGTGTCGATGAATTTCGGCGAGATGCCGAGATATTCGCTGAGATTGAGGCCCGAGGTACGGCTCTGCGTTGTCGCGCATAAGAGGCCGTCGATGTCGCGCACACGGAGGCCCGCATCCGCGGCGGCGCGAGCGATCCCCTGCGCCATCAGATCGATCGGATTGAGCCCGTCGGCGACCTGGCCGAGATTCGATTCCGCCGCGCCGACGATCGCCGCGCCGCCGCGCTTCAGGCCCGTCACGGGCCGCCCTCCGCCGGGACAAACACCGGATAAGCGGGCTGGTCACCCTCGGCGGCGTGAACGCGGAAGCGCACGCGCAGGCCGATCCGGACCTGCATCGGGTCGATCTCCTCGACCCGGCTCATCAGCCGAAAGCCTTCGTCGCAATCGATCAGCGCGACGTTGTAGGGCTCGCCCTGTGCCGGGTGCGTGACGGTTGTCGCGTAGACCGTGCCGAGCCCCGACGCGATGCGCCATTCGAGATCAGTGCTGCCGCTAAAAGGACAAACGAGCCGCGGATAAAACACCGCGCGCGACGCCTCGGGGCTCCACTGATAGGCCAGCTCGCCTTTGTCCAGATGTGACTGATAGACCGCGAGCGGCGAGGCTTCCATCGGCGGGGGTCCTCCGGTTGCGCGCGCATTGTGGCGGCTCCTTGGGGCTGCGGCAACAAGCGACGGCCACTGCATCGCCGTTCGGCGCTAGCGTGGCGCCGCGTTTTGAGGAGTGCGACCATGAAGCTCTACCATTTCCCATCGCCCAACCCACAGAAGGTCACCTTTGCGCTGAAGGAACTGGGGCTCGATTGCGAGATCGTGCCGCTCGACCTGGCAAAGGGCGAGCAGCGGCAGCCTGAGTTTCTCGCGCTCAACCCGTTCGGCCGCGTGCCGGTGCTTGTGGATGACGGTCTGACGCTCACGGAGTCGCATGCGATCCTCGCCTATCTCGGCGAGAAGACCGGAAAATTGTGGCCGGCCTCGGCAGCCGAGCGGGCGGATGCGCTGCAATGGCTGTTCGTGCTGTCGCAGCACATCATGCCGGCGGCGGGGCAGGTCGCGATGCGGCTCCGGGCAAAGGTGCTCGGGATCCCGGTCGACGAGGCGGTCGTCGCGCAGGGCGAACAGGCATTGCAGCCGGTCCTCGGCATCTTCGACCGGCGGCTCGCGGCAAACCCCTGGATGCTCGGCCCCGATTTCACCCTGGTCGACTGCGCCTATTGCCCGGTGCTGAACGTCATCGAGAAGGCCGGCTTCAGCCTCGCGGGTTTCCCGAGTGCGAGCGCCTATCTGAACGCATGCCGCGAGCGCCCGACATGGAAAGAGGTCCCAAAGCTCCCCGGCCTGTAAAAGCAGTCACGCGGCTTTCGCGGGCGCGGCGGCGCCGGCAAGCGAGACGGCGCGGATCAGGTCGGAGCCCTTCTCGGCGATCATGATCGTCGCAGCGTTTGTGTTGCCGGAGATGACCGCCGGCATCACCGAGGCGTCGATGACGCGCAGCCCCTCGATCCCGTGCACCCGCAATTCGGTGTCCACGACTGCCTTGTCGTGCGAGCCCATCATGCAGGTCGAGGTCTGGTGGAAGGTCGTGCTGCCGGTGCGCTTGGCGTGTTCCAAGAGACCTTCGTCGCTGTCGACCTCGGGACCCGGCCAGAACTCCTCGACGACGGAGCGCTGCATCGTCGGGCTCTGGAAAACGCGGCGCGAAATCTTGAGGGCGGCAATCATCGTCTCCTGATCACTGCGCGTCGCGAGGTAATTCGGCTGCATCGCCGGCGGGATGCGCGGATCGGGCGATTTGATTCTGAGCCAGCCGCGGCTTTCCGGACGGCAGGGGATCGCGACGAGCTGGCAACCGGGGAATGGATGCATCGGCTTTCCCGGCATGTCGAAGCTGCCGGCGAGGAACTGGTACTGCACGTCGGGCGAGGCAAGACCTTCGCGCGTCTTTGCGAAGAGGCCGATCGGCGCCGCCCCCATCATCAGCGCGCCGCGCCGGGCGAAGATATATTCGAGGCCGGTGCGCGCCTGCCACACCCAGCTGCGCGAGATTTCGTTCAGCGTGTTGCGGTTGCGCGCCTTGTAGATGACGCGGCAGCCGAGATGGTCCTGGAGATTGTCGCCCACTCCGGGCAGCTCGTGCACGACATCGATGCCGTGCTCGCGCAACAATTCGCCTGGGCCGATTCCCGACAGCTGCAACAATTGCGGCGACAACAACGAGCCGCCGGCAAGCAAGACCTCGCGCCGCGCGCCGACGCGGCGGAGGGCGCCGTTCTGCTCGTATTCGAGGCCGATCGCGCGCTTGCCGTCAAACAGCACGCGATGCGCAAAGGCATGCGTCTCGACCTTGAGGTTCGGCCGCTTCATCGCCGGGCGCAGATACGCGACCGCCGCGCTGCACCGCCGCATCTTGCGCACGGTCAGCTGATAATTGCCGACCCCCTCCTGCTCAGCGCCATTGAAATCGGGGTTGAAGCGGAAGCCGGCATCCTGGCAGCCCCCGACAAACGCGCCGTGCAATTCGTGGCGTGCGCGCAAATCGGAGATGTCGAGCGGGCCGCCTTTGCCGTGAAAATCGTCGGCGCCGCGTTCCTGGTTCTCGGCGCGGCGGAAATAGGGCAGCACATCGTCATAGGACCAGCCGACGTTGCCGAGCTGCCGCCAATAATCGAAATCCTGTTTCTGGCCGCGGATGTAGATGAGGCCGTTGATCGATGAGGAGCCGCCCAACACCTTGCCGCGCGGCCAGGAGATGCGGCGTCCGTCGAGCCCGGGCACCGGCTCGGTCTCGAACTGCCAGGTGATCTTCGGGTGATAGATGTTGCGGTAGAAGCCCGCGGGGATATGGATCCAGGGGTTGGTGTCCTTGCCGCCGGCCTCGATGACGAGGACCCGGGTCGCCGGATCGGCGCTCAGCCGGTTCGCCAGAACGCAGCCGGCCGAACCGGCCCCGACAATGACAAAATCGTATTCCGAATCGAATTGCATCTGCCCCGACCGTCCGTTGAGTCCCGCCAGTCAAGCCGCAACATGCGGCGCCGGGCGGGAGCCTAGCGCAAACGTCTCCGGGCTAAACAGGGGGAATGCAGCGCCTCGCGCCCCAAAACGAGCCGGGTGCGGTCAGCGGGCTGCAGTCGGCGCGCTGTCGTAGACGACGCGCGTGACGGGCGGCAGATGGTTGACGACGTTCTGAGTAACGAGGAACGTCAGATCGAGCGTCGCCAGCCCGATCGCGATAACGACCAGGAGCACGTTGAGGTCACCGGCGATGCGGTCGACCCGCTGCAGCAGTTCCTTCACCGAGAAATCCTTGCGTGGCGATAAACGGTGTGGGGATAAGCGGTGTGGCGATAAGCGTCTCATCGTCCTTGTGGCAGCTCGTGGTTAATAAATGGCCAAGCCGCCGGGATAGAGGTAAGCCGCCATATTGCAGCGCACAACGAAGCGGGGCACAGGTCAGCTATGCATACCTTCTTTGCATGGCTCGGAACTGCCCGAGTGCCCTGCCCCTCGTCACCGCGGCGGGAGCGCGGCGAGCAGCTTATCGATCGTGTACGCCAGATCGAGCATGCCGAGCCCGAGCGCCATCGCGATCAGAAAGGCATTAACCTCGCCCGCAACCCGGTCGATTCGCCGCAGGGTAAAGCGCGCATGGAATGCGGAGCGGAAAACCAGCCGCCACATCGAGACCACCTCCTTGGCTCAAACCGGCAGATCCGCTGCAAAGACCGCGCCAGCGCGCGCTCTGCCGTGCGGGCGGGACGCCGATTCGACGATCGCGCACGGCTCATGGATTGCCCCGCCCGACCCCCATTGGCAATCCAGACCGATAACCGTAAGGTGAATGCCTGAGGCGTTAGCGAGCGTAATCGGAGGACAGGCAAGGCTCGATGCGGATCCGCCGTTCCCGAAATCCCCATCGGTCTCTGACCCGGGTTGCGCTCGCATCACTATCGATCGCGTGGCTCGTCGGCGCGCCTCTACCGGCCGCGGCGCAGCTCAACATCGTCGACGAGGTCAAGACCGGCATCCTGGCGCATGATGTCGGCTTTCTCGGGCACCACCTGGAAGCCGGCCCCGACGTCAACCTCGAGATGCTGTTCACCCCGCCCGATGTGCTGGCCCTCATCGGCTCGCCGCGGCCGCATATCGGCGCCGATATCAACACCGCGGGGAAAACCAGCGACGGCTATTTCGGGCTGACCTGGGGCATCATGCTGATCCAGAGCCTGTTCGGGGCGGGCGACGGGGTCTTTATCAATGGCAGCCTCGGCGGGGCGGTGCACGACGGCTATCTCAATTCGGGGCCGCCCAACCGCAAATTGCTCGGCACGCGCGTCCTGTTCCGGGAAAGCGCCGAGCTCGGTTATCAGCTGGTGCCGGGGATCAGCATGTCGGCGCTGCTCGATCACATTTCGAACGCCAATATCGGCCACCACAACATGGGCATAACCAGCGCGGGAGCGCGGCTCGGCTTCAAGTTCTGAGACCGCTCGCCTCTTTCGCGAGCACCGCCGCATCCGGATCGCGCCGCTCAATTCGGCCACGACCGCCCCGCCCACAAAAAACTGCGAGCATTATCAGCACGCTGAGCGCGAATGTTGCAGGTTAGCCACGCTGCGACGAAAACACCACGAGGCGAACAACCCGTGCTTGGATCGCCGCAACACGCGCAATATCATAAGTGGAGAGGAACGTGCGTCCTTTGCGTGGGTAACTTTTGTTTTGGGGGACCAATGACCAAGAAGCGGAATATCGGCACCGTAGCGGCACTGGGCGGGTTGACCGCCGCGGTCGCATTGATTACCGCGTTGCCTAGCGCGAGAGCCGATGAACTCGGCGATCTTCGCGCCAATCAGGAGCTGTTGCAGCGGCGTATCGATCAGCTCGCGCAAGTGCCTCCGCCGGCGCCGCCGGGTGGCCCAGGCGGCCCCGTCATGGCGGGCAGTTTCCCGCGTTCTTTTGTGATCCCCGGCACCGAGGTGTCACTGCGCGTTGGCGGGCAGGGCGTCGGGTCGGTGGTCTGGTACCTGAAGGGCAGCGCCGTCGGCGGCGCGCTGAACGGCCAGGGCTCGTTCAACGAGACGTTTGTCGACGGCCAGGGCGGCACCGGCAACCTGCCGGGCATCCCGCTGAACACGCACACCTTCTCGGCAGGGCCGGGGGCGCCGGTCGGCTTTGCCCATAGCCGCAGCTCGGAATGGGATTTCTCGGGCAAGCAGAGCCGCGTCTTCCTCGACGCGCGCACACCGAGCCCCTATGGCGAGGTCAAGGCCTATATCGAATTCGACTTCGCCGCCTCGAACACTAACACGATTCTCAACAACAATCAGGGCAGCGTTAACGGCTACATCCCGCGTCTGCGCCAGGGCTATGCAACCCTCGGCGGATTGCTGATGGGCCAGACGCAAGGCACCTTCACGGACAACGACTCCGAACCTGAGATCCTCGATTTCGGCGGCCAGACCGGCACCCCGTTCGTCGCGCGGACGCCGCAGATCCGCTACACTTACCCGCTGCCCTTCGGCATGTCGGTGGCGGTCGCGGCCGAGAACCCGAGCCCGAACTTCGCCGGGCCGTTCGGGACGTTCTTCACCGATACCAACCAGATCCCGACCTCGGCTTCGTGCGCCGCGTTCACAACGCCGGCGATCAACGGCACGGCGACCGGCACGGCGACGATCGGCGGGACGACGGTGGCGTCCAACATCACCAATGCCTGCCTCGGCAACGCCGCCTTCTTCAATCCGTCGCAGGATCTCGCGCCGAATTTCGTCGCGCGGTGGCGGATCGAGCAGCCTTGGGGCCACATCCAGGCCGGCGTTCAGACGATCCTCTACACGCTCAATGACGGCATGTTCCTGAACAAGCAATATCTCGGCTACGGCGGATCGCTGTCAGGCAATTTCTTCACCTGGGGCAAGGACAATTTGACCTGGGGTGTGGCCGGCGGCGACGGCATCGGCGACGGCATCGCCAACAACATTGGTGTCGCGACCAATTTCGGCGGCGCCCTGAACGGCCAGGCCGTCAACGCGACGGACAGCCGCTCGAACTTTTCGCTGAACCGTCCGCTCTATGACGCAGCGGTCTTGGCCACGACCATCGTCTCCTGGAGCGGCCGTGTTGGCTACCAGCATTGGTGGACGCCGGAACTGCGCTCGACAGTTGATTTCAGCGTCAACCACAACGACATCCCGGCGCTGGTGCAGGCTTCCGGCCGGGCTGCCAACAACAAGGAACTGGCCCTCGCGCACGTGAACCTGATCTGGAGCCCGGTGGCGTTCGTCGACCTCGGCATTGAAGGCGGTTGGGGTCACCGCGAAGTCGTCTCCAACCTGAAGGGCGACGCCTGGACTATGCAGAGCTCGCTGAAATTCCGCTTCTAAGCTCCGCATCTACTGATCGGCATGCAACCCGCCGGCTCCGCCGGCGGGTTGTTGCTTTTTGCGGATGCGATTCCGTTGCAAATCGACCAGCGATTTGTGGCATAAGCAGCCCTCGCCGCCGCTCGGCGATCTCCCCTCCGAAGTCGAACCCCGTCATGCGCTCTCTCGTCCATTTGGCTCTCCTGGCCCTTGCATCGGCTGGCCTTGCTGCCTGTTCCCAGTCCTATGCGAGCCGGGTCGACGACCGCACCTTTCACATCGAGGGGCCGGAGGTTCCGGGTGGTTCCGACGCGCCGAACCGCCGCCTCGCCGACAAGCTGTGCCCGCACGGCTATCGCGTCCTTGAGGAGAGCCGGCGCAAGCCCGACCCAAACTCGCAGATTCAGACGTTTTGGACGGTCCGCTGCCTCTGATGGCTAGCCGTCTCGGCTAATTCTCTGTCGCGACGGAAAGACCCCGTACGCCTCTTGCTGGGTGCCACATCCCGGCGCAATCTGCGCCACGCCTATGGGCGATCGACTAGATGAGAGGGCGCGTGCAGGGCCGATTCTACGACGCGCTGGAAACCCGCAGCCCGGACGAGCGCGAGGCAGCGCTGATGATCGAGCTGCCGCGGGTCATCGCGGGGGCCAAAGCGCATGCCCCCGCCTATCGGGGGCTGCTTGCCAAGGTGCGGCCCGAGGATGTCACCGACCGGCGCGCGCTCGTGGATCTGCCGCTGACCCGGAAATCGGATCTGATCGAGATGCAGCGGCGCGACCCGCCCTTCGGCGGGCTGAACGCGGCGCCGATCGCCAGCCTCGCGCGGGTGTTCTCGTCACCCGGTCCGATCTATGAGGTCGAAGGCCGGCGGCCCGATTTCTTTCGCATTGCGCGGGCGATGTACGCCGCCGGGATTCGGGGCGGCGAGCTGATCCACGTCGCCTTCTCGTATCATTTGACCCCGGCCGGCGCGATGGTCGACAGCGCCGCGCAGGCGCTCGGCTGCCCGGTCATTCCGGCTGGCACCGGCCAGACCGAACTCCAGCTCCGCACGATCACCGACCTGAAGCCCGATGCCTATGTCGGCACGCCGTCCTTTCTGAAAATCCTGCTCGACCGCGCGGCCGAGCAAAACAGCGATATCAGCTCGATCAAAAAGGCGCTGGTCGGCGCCGAGGCGTTTCCGGCCGTGTTGCGCAGCGAGTTTCGCCAGCGCGGCATCACGGCATTGCAATGCTATGGCACCGCCGATCTCGGGCTGATCGCCTATGAGAGCATCGGCCCCGATGGCGAGGTCTGCCCCGGCATGGTGCTCGACGAAGGAATCATCGTCGAACTGGTACAGCCGGGCACGGGGGATCCGGTGCCACCCGGAGAGGTCGGCGAGGTCGTCGTAACCACGCTGACCCCGGAATACCCGCTGATTCGCTTTGCGACCGGCGACCTCTCAGCGTTGCTGGCGGGCCCCAGCCCGTGCGGCCGGACCAATCACCGCATCAAGGGCTGGATGGGCCGCGCCGATCAGACCGCAAAGGTGCGCGGCATGTTCGTGCATCCGGAGCAGGTCGCCGAAATCGTCCGCCGGCACAAATCGATTATCCGAGCGCGGCTCATGATCGAGCGGCCGGCGAGCGCGGATCAGATGAGCTTGCACATCGAGATGGGCGAGCCGGCCGAAAGCATCGCCGCGATCGCCGAATCGGCACAGGCTGTTACAAAGCTCCGCGCCGAAATCGTGCGGGTTCCCGAAGGCAGTCTGCCGAATGACGGCAAGGTCATCGAGGACCGGCGCCCGGTCGATTAAGCTGTCGGTTAACAAGCTCCACTAAATAGCCTCAATTCGAGCATTTCGCGGTCGCAATCGGGAGCCATATGAGCAGCGTAAGGTTCTCCCTTACAGGTTTGTCCCCCAAACCTCGTCTCCGGCCGATCCCCTCGGCCGGCGGCTTCGCGGCTCCGGTTCTCCCCCTCCGGAGCCGCTTTTTTTAGGCCCGAAGGGTTGCCTCCCTTTTCCGAAACGGCCGAGCTTATCGGCGAAAACCTTGCCTGCCGCCGCGGCGAGCGGTTCGTCTTCGCCGGTGTTGATTGCCGCATCGCCGCCGGGGACGCGTTGCTGCTGACCGGGCCGAATGGCAGCGGCAAATCGAGCCTGCTGCGCCTTTTGGCGACACTGCTCGCGCCCGCCGCAGGGCGCCTGCTCTGGGGCGGCACCCCGGTCGAGGACGATTCGCCGGGGTATCGGGCCGCGGTCCATTATGTCGGGCACCTCGAAGGCGTGAAGCCGGCGCTCACTCCGCGCGAGATGCTGGGCTTCTGGGCGGCGTTGCGCGGCGTGCATCATCCCGCAATCGACGCGGCGCTCGCCGCCTTTGGCATCGAGCACATCGCCGATTGGCCATGCCGCTGGCTCTCGGCCGGCCAGCGGCGACGGCTCGCTCTGGCGCGACTCATCGCCGCCCCCGCGCCGGTATGGCTGCTTGATGAGCCTGCCGCCGCGCTCGACACCGACGGCGAAGCCCGCCTCGCCGCCGCGATGGCATCGCATCGTGCGGCGGGCGGCCGGGTTGCCGTCGCCACGCATCAGCCGCTCGCGCTGCCCGGTGCAACGACGCTGGCGCTCGACCGGTTTGCGGCGGCGCGCGATCCGATCGCCGTCTGATGCGCGCCTTCTGCGGTCTGATCCACCAGGAGCTGCGGCTGGGGATGCGCCAGGGCGGCGATATCGGCCTCGTGCTCGGTTTTTTTGTGCTTGCGGTCATCCTGTTCCCGTTCGGGATCGGGCCGGAGCCGGAGCTGCTGCGGCGCGTCGCGGCCGGGATCGTCTGGGTCGCGGCCCTGCTCGCCGCCGTGTTGAGCCTCGACCGGCTGTTCGCCGCCGATTATGCCGATGGCGGCCTCGACCAGATCGCCTTGTCGGCGATGCCGCTGGAGATGGCGGTGCTGGCCAAATCCGCTGCCCATTGGCTGACGACGGGGCTGCCGCTCGTCATCGTGAGCCCGCTGCTCGCGATGCTCGTCGATCTCGACCCGGCGGCATTGCCGAGCCTCGTCCTCGGGCTGTTGCTCGGGACGCCGGCGATGAGCCTCGTCGGCGCGATCGCGGCGGGTTTGAGCCTCGGCGCGCGCCGGCCGGGCGTGCTGATAACCCTGCTGGTGCTACCGCTTTACCTGCCGCCCTTGATTTTCGGGACGGGCGCGGTCGAGGCGAGCCTTGCCGCCGAGGGGGCGCGCGCGCATCTGCTGCTGCTGGCCGCGCTGACCGTGGCGGCGGTGCCGCTCGCGCCTCTCGCTGCCGCCGCAGCGTTGCGGCAGGCGCTCGACTGAAATGCCTGCGGCTCAGCGACACTGACGCCGCTCCGGGGATGAGCTACAACCCGCCGCGTCGAGGGATTACTTGATTCCAATGCTGAGCCATCTGGCCAACCCAGCCCGTTTTATGCGGATCAGCGGCATCGCCTTGCCGTGGCTCGGCGGCATAAGCCTGGTTGTGCTCGCGCTCGGCCTCGTCTGGTCGCTGATCCTCGCGCCCCCCGATTACCAGCAGGGTGAGAGCGTCCGGATCATGTTTATCCATGTCCCGGCGGCCTGGATGGCGTTGTCGGTCTATCTGTTTGTCGCGGTCGCCAGCGCCATCGCGCTGATCTGGCGGCATCCGCTGGCCGAGATCGCGGCGCAGTCCGCCGCCCCGATCGGCGCCGGTTTCACCTTCGTCTGCCTCGCGACCGGATCCCTTTGGGGCCGGCCGATGTGGGGAATATGGTGGGTGTGGGATGCGCGGCTGACCTCGGTTTTGGTCCTGTTCTTTCTCTATCTCGGCTATATCGCGCTGGTGAATGCCTTTGACGATGCGAGCCGCGGCGGGCGCGCCGGATCGCTCCTGGCGCTGGTCGGCATCGTCAACCTGCCGATTATCAAATTCTCGGTCGATTGGTGGAACACGTTGCATCAGCCGGCCAGCGTCTTCCGCTTCGGCGGCCCGACGATCGACCTCTCGATGCTCGTCCCGCTCCTCGTCATGGCGTCGGGATTTACCCTATTGTTCGGGTGGCTTCTGTTGTTGCGCATGCGCACCGCGCTCAACGAGCGCCGATTGCGCGCATTGCGCATCTACGGGCAGGCGGCAACCGCCGGTGCGGCCGGAGAGCCGGCGAGCGCGGCCGCGCGCCCGGCCTGGCGCTGATGGCGATGGGCGCGCTCACGACGTATTTCGCGATGGGCGGCTATGCCGGATTCGTGTGGCCCGCTTATGGGATCGCTGCGGCCGTGCTGGGCGGGCTCGCGCTCCAGTCGTGGCGGCATTACCGCGCCAGCCGTGACGCTTTGGCCGCCGCGCAACGGCCACGCGATTCGCGGGAATGACCCGGAAACGGCGGCGCCTGTTGACGGTTGTGGCGGGTCTCGTTGCGCTCGGCGCGGCGACGGCGCTCGTGCTCGCCGCCTTTAACGACAACCTGGTCTTTTTCTACAGCCCGAGCGAACTGGCCACGAAGCACGTCGCGCCGGACCGGCGGATCCGCATCGGCGGCCTCGTCGAGGCAAACAGCGTCGCCAGGCAGGTGGACGGCCATGCCGTCGCGTTCCGCGTGAGTGATGGTCAAACGGAGCTGCGGGTCGTCTATGACGGCATCCTGCCGGATTTGTTCCGCGAGGGGCAGGGGGTCGTCGCCGAAGGAAAATTGGGCCGCGACGGCGTCTTTGTCGCCTCGAACGTGCTTGCCAAGCACGACGAAAAATATATGCCGCCCGAGGTCGCCGAAGCGCTCAAGAAAAGCGGGCGCTGGCAGGAAGGCAGCACGCCGTCCGGCAAGCCGGCCGCCTTGCCGGCAAAGGCGCCCTAATTGTTTTTGTCATTTCGAGCAAAGAGCTCCTCCAAAATAGGTCCCGGCGAAGGCCGGGACCCATCCAGCTATCGCACGAGCGACTGACAAATGGGTCCCGGCCTGCGCCGGGCCCTAATTTTGGGCTGATAGCGGATTTAGCGAAGCTCCAGTTGATCGGTTCGCACGCTAGGCCTCGGGCGGGCGGTCGGCGCCGGCCTTGGTGGCGAGAAATCGCGGCAGGTCGGGCCAGGCATAGCCAGAGGCTTCGACCTTTTTGCCGCCGACCGCGAACATTTTGCGCTGCACCTCGCGCCCGCCGAGGCGTTGGTAAAAAAACCGCCCTGGATTGTCGCGCAACACCCAGATGATCGCCGAGCCGCAGCCCTGGTCCACCAGCCGCTCGAATAGTGCGAGGAGGAGCCGGCGGCCGATGCCCTGGTTCTGCCAGTCGGGCGCGACATAGAGGGTAAAAACCTCCCCGGCGAATTCCGGCTCGCCGCGGCAGCGGCCGCAGCTGCCGAAACCGAGGATATGCCCATCCTGATTGACCGCGACGCGCACATCGTGCGGTTCGCGCTCGATGACGGTGGCCCAGCCGAGCTCACGCCGCTGCGTCGACAGCCCGACCAGAAAAGGCGCCGCCAGAATGCCGGCATAGGTCGCGCGCCAAGTCTCGACATCGAGCCGCGCGATGCCACGCGCGTCGCCGGGCCGTCCGCTGCGGATCGTTATCTCGTCCATCCCGTTGCATTGTGCCCGGTTTTGCGTGCCCTGGGGAGAGCGTTCCTGTCCGTCGGTGTCAATCTGAGGGCGCGCAGCTTCGCGCGTGGCATTCGCGGACCGTGCCAATTATGGTGCGCCCATGCTCCCGCTCCGGCTGTTCATTCTCGCGACGATGGCGCTTCTGGCCGCGCTGGCCCCCGCGGAGGCGGCACACAAAAAGAAGAAGCCTGCGCCCGCTCCCGCTCCGGCCGAGGCGCCCGCGCCAAAAGCGGGCGCGGCGCAGCCTCTGGGACAAAGTGGCTCCTGGACCGCGTACCAGGCGCAGGACGGCACCGGGCTTGTCTGCTACGTCATGGCGCAGCCGCAGAAGAGCGAGCCGGCCGGGGGTTCGCGCAAGGCTATGGCGATGGTGACGCATCGCCCGGGCGAGAAAATCGCCAATGTCGTCAGCTTTGTCGAAGGCTACCCGGTCAAGCCGGGCAGCGAAGTGCAGATCGATATCGGCGGCAGCAAATTCGACCTCTTTACCAAGGACGACAGCGCCTGGGCCCGCACCGCCGAGCTCGACCGCATGATCGTCGCCTCGCTCGGCAAGGCGAAGCAGGTCGTCGTGCGCGGCGCGCCGCAAAAGGGCACGGCCACGACCGACACCTATGCGCTCGCCGGTTTCGCAAAGGCTCTCGCGCTGATCGACAAGGCCTGCGGCGTCAAACGATAGGGGGCCAGACAAAAACCCTGTCCGCTATTGCCCGGCTCCTCCCCTGCGAAGGGGGGAGGTCGGCGACCCCGGACCCGTCCGGGGGAGCCGGAGGGGGGGCAAAAGCACGCTGTCAACAGCCCCCTCCACCATGCTTTGCATGGTCCCCCTCCCCCGCTTCGCAGGGGAGGAGCCAACCAAGTTGCGGCCGCGGCGCTCGCGGTCCATATCTTGCGCGATGTCTGTCGAAACAGCCGCGAATCGGCCGCGGCGCAACCTCGTCGGCTTGAGCCGGGCTGAGCTGGCCGCGGAAATGGCCGGCTTCGGCGCCGAGCCGTTTCGTGCGCGCCAGCTCTGGCATTGGATCTATCACCGCGGGGTCACCGATTTCGCGGTCATGACCAATCTGGCTAAGGGGTTCCGGGAGCGGCTTGCCGAGAACTATGAATTGCGCCGGCCCGACATCAGCCGCGCCCTCGCCTCCCTCGACGGCACGCGCAAATGGCTGTTGCGCTTTGATGACGCGCAGGAGGTCGAGACCGTCCACATCCCGGAGAGCGACCGCGGCACATTGTGCGTATCCTCGCAGGTCGGCTGCACTTTGACCTGTACCTTCTGTCATACTGGGACACAGCGGCTGGTACGGAATCTGAGCGCGGCGGAGATCGTCGGGCAGATCATGATCGCGCGCGACGCGCTCGGCGAATGGCCCTCGCCAAAAGACGACCGCCAGCTCACGAACATCGTGCTGATGGGAATGGGCGAGCCGCTCTACAATTTCGACAGTGTCGCCGCCGCGATGAAGATCGCGATGGATCCTGAAGGCCTCGCGGTCTCGCGGCGCAAGATCACATTGTCGACCTCGGGCGTCGTGCCGATGATCGAGCGCTGCGGCCGGGAACTCGGGGTCAATCTCGCGATCTCGCTGCACGCCGTGACCGACGAATTGCGCAACACCCTCGTGCCGCTCAACAAGAAATATCCGATCGCCGAATTGCTCGACGCGTGCCGCACCTACCCCGGATCGAGCAATGCGCGCCGCATCACCTTCGAATACGTCATGCTGCGGGGCGTCAACGACAGCCCGGCCGAGGCGAAGGAACTCGTGCGGCTGCTCAAGGGCATCCCGGCCAAGGTCAATCTGATCCCGTTCAACCCATGGCCCGGCGCGCCCTATGAGTGCTCCTCGGACCGGGCGATCAAGGCGTTTTCCAACATCGTGTTCGAGGCCGGCTATTCGGCGCCGGTCAGGACGCCGCGCGGCCGCGACATCTTCGCCGCCTGCGGCCAGCTCAAATCGGCGAGCGTGCGCGCCCGCCGCACGATCCCAGCGCCAGCGCCGCAGCCCGCAGCCTAGCTGTCATTGCGAGGCGCGAAGCGCCGAAGCAATCTCGTGCAGTCCCGCGCCCTGCCCCATCGAGATTGCTTCGCTTCGCTCGCAATGACGGGTAAAGGGGTGCAGCGAGGGTACTGAGCGGGGCGCAAGTATGGCCGACACGGTAAATGCCGATACGGTGAAAAAGGTCGTGCTGGCCTATTCGGGCGGGCTCGACACCTCGGTGATCCTCCGCTGGCTGCAGGAGACCTATCGCTGCGAGGTCGTCACCTTCACCGCCGATCTGGGGCAAGGCGAGGAATTGGAGCCGGCGCGCAAAAAGGCCGAGCTGCTCGGGGTCAAAGAGATCTTTATCGACGATCTGCGCGAGGAGTTCGTCCGCGATTTTGTGTTTCCGATGTTCCGCGCCAACGCGCTCTACGAGGGGCAGTACCTGCTCGGCACCTCGATCGCGCGGCCCTTGATCGCCAAGCGCCAGATCGAGATCGCGCGCCAGACCGGCGCCAACGCCGTGGCGCATGGCGCGACCGGCAAGGGCAACGACCAGGTGCGGTTCGAATTGAGCTATTACGCGCTCGCGCCCGACATCAAGGTCATCGCGCCGTGGCGCGAATGGGATTTGACCTCGCGCACCCGGCTCATCGAATACGCCGACCAGCACCAGATCCCGATCGCCAAAGACAAGCGCGGCGAGGCGCCGTTCTCGGTCGACGCCAATTTGCTGCACATCTCGGCCGAGGGAAAAGTGCTTGAGGATCCCGCGGTCGAGCCCGAGGAGTACGTCTACAGCCGCACCGTTTCGCCGGAGCAGGCACCCGATGAGCCGCAATATGTCGAGATCGATTTCGTGCGCGGCGATCCCGTCGCGGTCGATGGCCAGAAACTGTCGCCGGCGGCGTTGCTGACCCGCCTCAACGAGCTCGGCGGCAAGCACGGCATCGGCCGCCTCGATCTCGTCGAAAACCGCTTTGTCGGCATGAAATCGCGCGGCGTCTACGAGACCCCGGGCGGCACGATCCTGCTGGCGGCGCATCGCGGCATGGAGAGCCTCTGCCTCGACCGTGGTGCGATGCATCTCAAGGACGAACTGATGCCGCGCTATGCCGAGCTGATCTACAACGGCTTCTGGTTTTCGCCCGAGCGCGAGATGCTGCAGGCGCTGATCGACAAGAGCCAGGAGACGGTCGAAGGACGGGTGCGGCTGAAACTCTATAAGGGGCTGGCGAGCGTCGTCGGGCGAGAGTCGCCGAACAGCCTCTACAGCCTCGCGCACGTCACCTTCGAGGAAGACCAGGTCTACGATCAGCGCGACGCCGAAGGCTTTATCCGCCTGCAGGCCTTGCGCCTGCGCCTCGCCGCCCGCCGCGACCAGCGCTAACGGCCGGAGGGGGCAGCAAGCACGCCATCAAGAGCCCCCTCCACCATGCTTCGCATGGTCCCCCTCCCCCGCTTCGCAGGGGAGGAGCAACGCTTCTCAGCTCGCGCGTTTGTGCTGTTCGAGCCAGCCCAGCATGATTCGGTTGAAGGCGTCCGGCGCCTCGACATTGGGGAAATGCTTCATGCCGGCGATCTCTTCGTAGCGGGCTCCTGGCACGAGCCCCGCGAGCTTTTTGTTTTCCGGCGCCGGGGTCCCGGGATCTTCGGAGCCGCAGACGACCAGAACCGGCACCTTTACTGACGGCAAGCGCGGCACGAAATTGAAGTCCAGGATGCCCGACGAGCATCCGAGATAGCCCTCCGGACTCGTGCCGGCGATCGTGTCGCGGATCTGCTTCCAGCGGCGCGGGTTCTTTGCCTTGAACGCGTCGGTGAACCAGCGCTCCATCGTCACATCGGCGATCGGCTCGAGCGAGTTGGCGCGGCGCACGATGCCCATGCGCTCATCCCAGGCGGCCTTCGCGCCCGAGGGGCTCGCCGGCAACGTGTCACACCACATGGCCGAGATCAGCTTCTGCTGATGCTCGATGGCAAAGGCCTGACCCAGCATGCCGCCGATCGACAGACCGATATAGTGGGTGCGCGAAATCGACAGCGCGTCGAGCACCGTCGCGACATCGCCGGCGAGGTCCTTCATCGCGTAGTGCTCGCCCGGCGCCGGATCGCTGCCGCCATGGCCGCGCATGTCGATCCGCAACACGCGGAATCCGGCCTGCAACAGCACCGGCACCTGCTCGGCCCAGCTGCCGCCGTCGGACGCCAGCGAATGGGTGATGCAGACGGTCGGCGCGCTGTCCGGCCCAACCAGATCGTAATGGATATTGCGTCCCTGCAGCGGCAACAGCATGGCCTCTCCTCCCGATCCGAATGGAAGCGCAGCTTAGGGCAGCGCCGGCCGCCCTGTCACGCGGCGGGCAATTGAGCGAGCGCCGCCGCGAGGCGCTGCTGCAATGCTCGTGGTTCGCCCGCGACATGCACGATCTTGTTGCGGCTTTTGCCGCCACCGGCGATCGAGATGTGGCGGCGCGGCAATCCCCATGTCTTGGCGAGCACCGCGATCAGCGCGTCGTTCGCGCGGTTCTCGGCCGGCGGTGCGGTGACCGCGACCTTAAGGACAGCGCTGCCGTCCGCGGTTGACGCAATCCCGTCGATGCGATCGGCGCGGGCTCGCGGCGTCAGGCGGATGGCGACGCGCACCCCATCGGCCGCCGCGGTCAGCAGCTCCTCAGAGGAGGCTCGGGGCAAGGTCGTAGATAATCAGGCGCCGCAGAAACATCAGGATCAAGATCAGGATCACCGGCGAGATATCGATGCCGCCGAAATTCGGCAGAAAGGAGCGGATCGGGCGCAATGCCGGCTCGGTCACACGATAAAGAAAATCGCCGATGACGGCGACGCCGCGGTTGTACCGGTTGACGACACCAAAGGCCAACAGCCAACTCAACACCGCCTGCGCGATCAGCAGCCAGATATAGATGTCGATCAGCGTATCGACGAGCCAGAGCAGCGCTCTCATATGGCGGATCCCAGCCCCCGGACGGCGGGCGACCGTAACCGGAGCCCGCCATTGCCGCAAGCGCGGGAGGGCAGGACGGCGGCGGCTTTCTCGCGCTGCGGTCGGGAATCAGAACGCCGCCACGCATTAGGCCCCGGCGCAGGCCGGCGCCCATCGATCAGCGCCCGGAACACCTGAGAAGTGGATCCCGGCCCTCGCCAGGATCTCGTCTAATGGATCAGAATCGGCGGCTGTTCGTCCGGGAGCCGCGCTTGACACTGCGGGAGGCGATCACCATAAATCCGCGGCGCCCGCGCTGGGCGCCAAAGAGCGTAAAATCTGCGGGCGCACACTGCGCTCATTCGCGTCAATGGGGCCGTAGCTCAGCTGGGAGAGCGTCGCGTTCGCAATGCGAAGGTCAGGGGTTCGATCCCCCTCGGCTCCACCATTTTAAAAGAATCTCTCGGAACCGCCGCTTGAGCGGCGGTTGATGCGACCGGGCTGGTTCGGCCCGGCTATGTCGCGGCGACTGCGAGCTGACGCCGCTCGAGCAAATCCGCCTCTTGCTCGAGATCCTCGGCCATGCGCAGCCGCGATTCCCAGATTGCCGGATTGCCGGTCTTCTCGGCAAATTCGCGGTACCACGCCGCCAATTCGCGAAGTTTCTGTGGATCGTCCATTGTCGCCCCGAAAGCCTCCCGTGCGTTTCGTCTTTCAACGCAGGAAGGGGTGCGGCGTTCCCACGCAGCGGAAATAAGCGGCGGCTACAAAGGAAGCGCGAGGCGGCCCCACCAGCGGCGCGCCGCAATGAGTGCGCCAAGGCCGACAATACCGCTCAGCGCCGTCGCCACCGGCGCGCCGATCGCCTCGGCCAAGAGGCCGAGGCCGAGAAAGCCGAGCGGACCTACGCCGATGCAGACCGACAGGACGCCATAGATGCGGCTGCGCATCTCCGCGGGCGCGGCGAGATAGATCAGCGTCGCCTGCATGACGCTGAAGGCCGAGCCGGTCAGGCCCGTCAACAGCAATGCCGCGCCGGCAAGCGGCACACTCGGCGCCAACGCGAAGACGATCAGCATGACGAGATAGCCGACGACGCCGCCGATATAGAGTCGCGTGTAATGCACGGGCCGGGCAAAGAAGGCGATCAGCAGCGCGCCGCAAAAGGCGCCGATGCCGTCCATGCTGGCGAGGATGCCGATGCCGCTCGCGCCAAGCCCGAGACTGTCCTGGCCGATGACCGGGATCATGCTGGTGAACGGCCAGCCGAACACATTGTAGATGACGGTGATGACCAGCGTCCCGACGACCCGGGGATCGCGCCGAACCAGCGCCAGCCCTTCGAGCATCCGCGCCAGGACGGCGCCGCCGGCTTCGGCGGGGGCGATATTGTTGCGGTGTGTTAGCCGGATCGCGGCAACCAGCGCGATCCCGTAGCAGAGGACGCTGACGGTGAACGCGCCGGAGATGCCGATACCGGCGAGCAAGAGCCCACCGATCGTCGGGCCAAGCATGCGGCTCGCATTGTTGGCGCCGACATCGATCGACATCGCCGCCCCCATCTGCGCCGGCCCGACGACCTCGCCGATCATGACGCGGCGCACCGGGTTGTCGGCGGCCCAGGCGATGCCGTTGACAAAGCTGGCGAGCGCCAGATGCCACACCGCCAGCCAGCCCAGATAGGCGAGCGCCGCGAGCCAGACGGATGTTGCCAGCATGATCAGCACGACGGCGATCAGTGCGATCCGCCGCTCGATCCGCTCGACCCAGGCGCCGATGACCGCGCCGAACAACGCCATCGGCAGCATGCGCAGCATCGTCATCAGCGCGACATCGAACGCCGAACCGGTGTGCTGATACACAAAGACGCCGACGACCAGCATCTCCAGCCAGCGCACCGCAAAGGCAACGATCCCGATCACCCATAAGCGGCGGAAATCGGCGCTGGCCAGCAACCCCCAGCGCCGCGAGCGGCGCCGGCGTTCGGCACGCGCGAGGACGGCGGGCGACCGCGGCGGCAGCGGGACCGCGTCGCGCGCGCCGCCAAAGGGCCGCAATAGCAACTCGTTCAAACGCATGTCACACAGGGTCTCGCAGCATTCCCGGCAGCAGTTGTTGCGTTCCGCCGCGGCGGCGTAGTCTACCGGGCGAGCACCCCGCCGCGAGCGCTCTTTCGGAGGTCGCAATGCCGCGCCGCAACCCGCCTGGATAGGGGATGGAGATGGATCTCGGGCTAAAGGGCAAAAAGGCGATCGTCACCGGCGGGACGCGCGGAATCGGCCGCGCGATCGCCTCATTGTTGGCCGCCGAGGGCTGCGATGTGGCGATCTGCGCGCGCCATAAGGACGCGGTCGAGGAGACGGTCGCCGCGCTCGGGCGCGCCGGCATCCGGGCGACCGGCGGCGCCGTCGATGTCGCGGACCTGCCGGCGTTGCGTCGTTGGGTTGGCGAAGCGGCCGAGACGCTCGGCGGTCTCGACATCTTTGTCGCGAATGTCAGCGCCCTTGCTCAAGGCATGGACGAGGAGGCCTGGCGCAAGGGCTTCGAGATCGACGTCATGGGCACCGTGTTCGGCATCGAGGCGGCTCTGCCGTTCCTCGAAAAATCCGCGGCCGGCTCGATCGTCGCTGTCGGCAGCACGGCGATGGCGGAGGTCTATGGCCCGACGCGCTCCTATGCCGCCGTCAAGGCGACGCTGATCCCTTATGTGAAGGGTCTCGCGCGCAATCTCGCAGCCAAGAATGTGCGCGCGAATATCGTCTCGCCCGGCAATGTGTATTTCAAAGGCGGCGTTTGGAACATCGTCGAGGAGCGCAATCCCGAGATGTTTGCATCGATGCTGGCGCGGAACCCGATGGGCCGCATGGGCACGCCCGAGGAAGTCGCGAGCGCCGTCGTGTTTCTCGCCAGTCCGCGCGCCAGCTTTATCACGGGCACCAATCTGATCATCGACGGCGCGCTGACCCAACGCGTCCAGTTCTGACCGCAGCTTTTTTTGGATTGCGTGAAGATTTTGCCCGGTTCAGCAAAGGTGTCATTCCGGGACGGCCCGTGAGGGTCGGGCCCGGAATCCATATTCCAGAGGCGTGTGTTCCTGGATTCCGGGCTCGCCGCGGTGCGGCGCCCCGGAATGACGCAAATTTTCAGGCGACGACGCGACGGCGGCTAAGCCGGGGTTGGCGCGTCGGGGCGCAACAGCTTCGCGTGTTTCAGCTCCTGCCACAGAGCCGGCGGGATCGGGTGGCGCAGCAATTCCAGGTTGGCGTGAAACTCCGCGGGATCGCGCGGGCCGGGGATGATCGCGGCGACCGCGGGATGCGCCAGCGGGAATTGCAAGGCCGCCGCCGGCAATGGCACGCCGTGGCGATCGCACACCGCGCGGATGGCGTTGACGCGTTCGACGATCTCGGGCGGCGCGGCGTGGTAATTCCAGGTGTCGCGGCCGGCGAGGATGCCGGAGTTGAGCGGCCCGCCGACGACGATCGAGGTGCCGCGCGCGACGCATTGCGGCAAGAGATCGTCGAGGGGGTCCTGTTCGAGCAGCGTGTAGCGCCCGGCCAAGAGAAACGCGTCCCACTCGCCCCATTCCATCGCTTCGAGCAACACCTCGCGCTCGTTGACGCCGATGCCGATGGCCTTGATCGTGCCCGCGCTCTTCAGCTCTTCGAGCGCGCGATAGCCGCTGTCGCGCAAGCTGCGCATCAGCCCGGGATGCGCCTCGCCGTGCTGATAGCGGCCGATATCGTGCACATAAAGGATGTCGATGCGCGCCAGGCCGAGCCGCTGCAGGCTGTCCTCGAAGGAGCGCATGATGCCGTCATAGGAATAATCGTAGACGACGCCGAACGGCAGCGGATGCTTGCGGCCCGGCTCCGGCGCCGTCTGCGGAAACGGGCGCAAGAGGCGCCCCACCTTGGTCGAGAGCACCCATTCGTCGCGGGGCTCATCCCGCAATGCGTCGCCGACCGCGCGCTCCGCCTGGCCAAACCCGTAATAAGGCGCCGCATCGACATAGCGCACTCCGGCCTCCCAGGCGGCGCGCACGATCGCCTCGGCCCCCTGCCGGGTCACCGGGATGCGGGTCCCGCCGAGGGTGGCACAGCCCAGCCCCAAAACCGCGACTTCCAGCGCGGTGCGCCCGATCCGGCGCTTCTCGAATTCCGGCATCGCATGCCTCCGGTCATAACCGCCAAAAATGCGGTTTGACGATAAACGGACTCAAGCAAGATTGCGTCAGCCCTGTATCATCTCTTCGGAATAACTCCGTGCCCGGGCTCGTCCCGGGCACCCAGGTCTTTTTTCGCTCGCGCCCGAGACGTGGGTGGTCGGAACAAGTCCGGCCACGGGGTTGGGTGTTGTGGCCTGCTCGTGCGCCTCCGGTTGGATTTGCAGCGGTCCCAGCGCAATGCAGCCTTGCACCATGCGTTCCGCAATTGACGGCGGGTGAGAGCCGGGCAGGAATGCGGGCGATGGATGCGACGGAAATGATAAGCGGTGGCCGGGCGCGACCGGCCACGGATAGGGTCGGCATCGACAGCCGCGCTTCCTGGGCGGTCGCGTTCACCGCGCTCGCAATCTACTCGGTGTCGTTCGGCGCGCCTTACATCACGGTCGTCGCGTTGAAGCCGATCGCCGCCGAGCTCGGCAGCGCGCGTTCGGTGCCGGCGCTTGCGTTTGCGCTGGCCTGGTTCGGCTCGGCGGTCGGCGGCATCGCGATGGGCTGGCTCGCCGAGCGGCTCGGCATCCGCTGGACAGTGATCGGCGGCGCGCTGATGGTCGCGCTCGGGCTCGTGCTGTCGAGCCTTGGCGGGCAGACGGCGCTCTTGATCGGGCACGGCCTCTTTATCGGGCTGCTCGGCAATGCCGGCATCAACGCGCCGCTCTATGTTTATGTGTCGCGCTGGTTCGACCGGCGCCGCGGCAGCGCGATGGCACTGATTTCGTCCGGCGTCTATCTCGCGGGCGCGATCTGGTCCGCCCCGTTCGAGCGCGCGATCGCCATCTTCGGTTGGCGCGACACGATGCTGATCTACGCGGCATTCGAGATCGCGGTCGTCATGCCGGCAGCGCTGGTGATGTTCGGCGCGGCGCCGGAAACGGCCGAGCCCGCCCCCCTCCCCGGCTTGGCGCAAGCCCGCTGGGTGCTCGGATTGCGGCCGTGGGTCGTCCAGAGTTTTCTGTGCCTCGCCGGGTTTTTGTGCTGCGTGCCGATGGCGATGCCGCAAGGCCATCTCGTCGCGTTCTGCAGCGATATCGGCATCCCGGCGACGCATGGCGCGGCGATGCTGTCGGTGCTCCTGGGCTGCGCCTTTTTGAGCCGGCAATTCTGGGGCGTCGTCACCGACCGGGTCGGCGGGTTGCGCACCGTGCTGGCGGGTTCGGTCTGCCAGATCACCGCGATGATCGGCTTTCTCTTGACCCAGGACGAAGTCGGCTTGTTCGCCGTCGCGGCAGCTTTCGGGTTGGGATTCAGCGGGATCATCCCAGCCTATGTCGTCGCGATCCGCGAGCTGTTCCCCGCCGCCGAAGCCTCCTGGCGCATCCCGACGATGCTGTTGTTCAGCGGCTCGGGGATGGCGGCCGGCGGCTGGTTCGCGGGCCTCATCTACGATTATGCCGGGTTCTACGCTGCCGCCTTCGCGACCGGGATCGCGTTCAACCTCGCCAATCTCCTTGTGATCGGCGCGCTGGTCTGGCGGCAGGGCCGGCGGCGCGGGCCGGCCCTGGCCCGGGTTTAGCGGAGCTCAGTCGGCCCGCGCTGGACCTGCGGCCGCGGTCGTCGCCGCAACCGGCTCCGCGCCGTAAATGTGTTCCTGCGAGATGTCGCGATTGGTGTAGTCGGGCAGCAGCGCAGTCGCCGACACGCTGACGATCGAGCACATCAAGACATAGATCGCGACCGAATACCCCGAACCGGTCGAGGCTAAGAGCGCTGTCGCGATCAATGGCGCGGGGCCGCCGGCGATCACCGAGGAGAGGTGGTAACCGAGCGAGGAACCGCTGTAGCGCAGCCGCGGGCTGAAACATTCGGCGATCAATGCCCCCTGCGGCCCGTACATCATGTCGTGCGGGATAAAGGAGAGGACGATCGCGAGAAAGATCCACCCCGGCACGAGCGTGTTCAGCATGGCGAAATAGACAAAGCCGAACACCCCCATCGTGACCGCGCCGATCAGATACATGCGCTTCCGGCCGATGCGGTCTGAGATATGCCCGGCGAGCGGGATCGTCACCGCCGAGAGCCCGGTGCCGACGAGAAGACCGGTCAGCAGCAGGTCGCGCGAGCTGTGCAAAACGGTCGTGCCGTAAGTGAACAGGAAGGCGGCGAAGACATAGAAGGGCCCCTGCTCCGCCATCCGCGCCAGCGCGGTCAGGATGATCTCCCGGGGCTGCTTGCGCAGAACTTCGAGGACGGGCGCACTCGCGATCTGCTGCCGGTCGAGGATGCGCTGGAACACCGGCGTTTCCAGCAGCCCCAGACGGATATAGAGGCCGATGCCGACCATAATGATCGACAGCCAGAACGGGACACGCCATCCCCAGTCGAGGAATTGATCGCCCGAGATCGCGCTGAAGATCAGCACGAGGATGTTGGCGAGGAAGAGCCCGGCCGGGCCGCCCCATTGCGGCCAGGCCGTGATGAAGCCGCGATGCTTGTTGGTGCGCGCCCATTCCATCGCCATCAAGGTCGCGCCGCCCCACTCGCCGCCGATGCCCACGCCCTGGATAAAGCGAACGATCGTCAGGATGACGGCGCCCCAGATGCCGATCTGGGCATAGCTCGGGACAAAGCCGACCGCGAAGGTCGACAGTCCGGTCAACAGCAGCGTCGCGATCAGCGTCGCCTTGCGCCCGATGCGGTCGCCGTAATGGCCGAAAAACGCCGCGCCGACCGGCCTGGCGATAAAGCCGACGGCGTAAATGCCGAAGGCTTGCAAGGTGCCGACCAGCGGGTCGGAATCCGGGAAATACAGCTTGGCGAAGACGAGCGGCGCGACCAGGACGTAGAGCAGAAAATCATACGCCTCGATGACGGTGCCCACCGTGCTCGCGACAACGGCGCGGCGCAATTGGGTGCTGTGCTCGGTTTCGGAAAGGCCGCCGGCGGCCTCATCGGCTGTCGTCATCCCGCTTCCTCCCATATTCCTCGTGCTCTCTTGGCGGCCCAAACGGGGCCGCCCGGCACTGTCTCAGCGAGGTGATGCTATCAACTATAGGATGGGAGGAATAGCCCGATGGTGTCAGCGCTCGCGGTATCAAATGGCTGGGCGGCGCGGTCGCAGAATGTGATGGTGGTCTGACGCGTAGAGGCGGCTTTCGCTCGCGCCTTCGTCAGCAAGCGCCGGGCCGATCAAGATCAGTGCGGTTCGCGTGATGCCGGCGCGCTTCACCTGGTCGCGAATATCGGCCAGCGTGCCGTGGATCAGCTGCTCGTCGGGCCAGCTGACGCGATACGCGACGACAACCGGACAGTGGCTGCCATAGAACGGCAGCAAGTCGCGCACGACCCGCGCGAGATTGGCGATCGACAGATGGATCGCCAACGTTGCGCCTGTCGCGGCGAAGCGATCGAGGCTTTCTCCATCGGGCATCTCCGAGGCGCGCGTCGCGGTGCGGGTCAGGACAATGGTTTGCGCGACCGAGGGCAGCGTCAATTCACGGCGCAATGCGGCGGCGGCGGCGGCAAAGGCCGGCACGCCGGGGGTGACGTCGTGGGGAATGCCGAGTCGGTCGAGCCGGCGCATCTGCTCCGCAATCGCGCCGTAAATCGACGGGTCGCCGGAATGCACCCGCGCGATGTCGGCGCCCTCGCGATGGGCAGCGTCGATTTCCGCGATGATCTCATCAAGGGTCAGCGACGATGTGTCGATGACTCGCGCGCCCGGCGGCGCAGCGGCGACAATCTCGCGCGGCACGAGCGAACCCGCATAAAGGCACACCGGACAGCGCTCGATCAGGCGCATCCCACGCACCGTGATCAGATCGGGCGCGCCGGGTCCGGCGCCGATGAAATGCACGGTCATCGCGAGCCTTGATCGACACGCGGGTCGAAATAGCCGCGCGGCGTGTAGAGCCGCGGCGGGTCGCCCGGGATAATTCGCGTCTGCCGGTTCCCCACCAGCACCAGGCTCAGCATGTCGGCATCGGCGTCGGCGAGTTCGTCGAGGCGCATTAGGCGCTGTGTTTCGCCGGCGCGTCCGAGATTGCGCGCGACAAAGACGGGCGTCTCGGGCGACCGGTGTTCGAGGAGGATGGCGGCGGCTTCCGCGAGTTGTGTCGCGCGCCGCGCCGAGCGCGGATTGTAGAGCGCGACGACAAAATCCGCTGCTGCCGCGGCTTCGATGCGAGCGCCGATCGCCGGCCAGGGCGTCAGCAGATCCGACAACGAGATCGCGCAGAAATCATGCCCGAGCGGCGCGCCGGCGCGGGCCGCGGCTGCCTGCATCGCGCTGATCCCCGGCACGACGGTAATCTCGACCGCCGACCAATCGCGGCGCTGCTCGCGGTCGATCGTCTCGAAGACGAGCGCCGCGAGACCGTAGACACCGGCATCGCCCGAGGAGACCAGCGCGACTGCGCGCCCCTCGGACGCGAGATTGAGCGCGAGCCGCACCCGCTGTCGTTCGGCGCCGATCTCGCTGTCGTGCCGGCGTTTGACGGCAATCGCACGGCCGAGAAGATCGAGATAGAGGCGGTAACCGACCACCTCGTCCGAAGCGGCGAGCAGCGCATTTGCTTCCGGGGTGCGCCAGACCGGGTCGCCGGGGCCGATGCCGATGATCGCGAGCCGGCCGCGCGGCCGGCCGATCGCCGCGCCATCGAGCGGTATGGGCGCGCGCGCGATCGCGCAGGTCGCTCGCTTCGATTGGCGACGCGACACGACGAGCGTGCCTTCGGGCCCGACCGCCGCGAGCGCCGCGCCTTCAGCGACGCCCCAGCAACCAGTCGCGCGAAACGCTGCCTCGGAGCGCACGGTCAATCGCGCGGTTTCGTCGAGCAGCCGCGATGCCGGAAAAAAGCGCGCCGGCACATCGAGCGATGCGGCGAGAGCGTGGATACCCGGTTCATCGACCTTCACATCCACCGAAACTACGGCGGCAATTGCACCGGCGGCCAGGCCGGCTTCGGCGAAGCACTCGCGCGCTAATGTCGCGATCTCCGCGACATCGCAGCCGCGCTCGCAGCCGATGCCGAGCGCCAATACCGGCGGATGAAACACCAGTGCAGAGCTATTTGACGGCATCGCGCGATCGGTGACGAGCACTTGCACATTCGCGCGCTCGGCCGATCGCACCGAACTCGCGCGCAGCCAGTCGGCGCGGCACGTTTCCTCGACGAGCGCGACGGGATTACCGGCAAGCAACGCGGCGGCAATCGGTTTGACGCGCTCGGGGTTGGCGATCCGCCAGCCCGCCGGCGGCTCGTCGAGCGCGAGGCCGAGCCTGAGATCGCCGGCCGTCGTGATCGCGGCCTTACAGCCCAGCGCGTCAGCCAATGCGCGGGCGAGCGTGTTCGCGCCGTGATGGCCACCGAGCAATGGCACGGCGACCGAGCCATCCTCGGCGAGCGCGACGACTGGGGGCTCGATGTGCTTGTCGTCGAGCAACGGCGCGATCGCGCGGATCAGGATGCCGCTCGCGCATAAGCCGATAACCGGCGTGCCGGCCGCGAACAACACCGCGATGTGCGGCACCAGACGATCATACGTTTCGTCCCAATCACCCGCATGCGCGCGCGGACCATGCAGCCTTGCGCCAGGTAAGAGGTCGCGCACCTTGTGCCCAAGCGCGGCGCCGCTCGGCCCGAGCACGACGATCGCGACGCCGTGCGGCAGCGCGCTCATCCGGAAATCTCGCCTCGGCAGATCAGCGCCATCGCGAAATAGGGCACCTCCGCGGCATCGATTTCGGACAATGGCGCGATGCGCTGATTGAGCAATGTCGCGCGCTCGATGTAGATCGCCGCACGAAGCAGCCCAAGCCTCTCGAGCACGCGGCGCAGCTTCGTGAAGTGCCGGCCGATCTTGATGACCGCCGCCGCGTCGCTTTCCGCGAGCCGCCGCGTCAGCGCTTCTTCGTCGAGCGTCGCCGGGATGACGGAGATCGCCGAGTCGCGCTGCGCGAGCGGCAAACCGGCGGCGGCGGCGCAGGCCGTCAATGACGTCACGCCGGGGATGACGCTTACCGGATAGCACGGCGCCAGGCGCGTATAGATGCCAGCAAAGCTGCCATAGAACAGCGGATCGCCCTGACACAGAAACGCGATGTCGTCGCCCTCATCGAGCACGGCGGCAAGCTGCGCCGCGGCCTCGTCATAGATCGCCGCAGGCGGCGGGCCGGGACGCATCGGAAAGCGGATCGCGATCTCGCGCTGATCGCGCTCAAGCCATTGCGCGACGATGCCGCGGGCGAAACCGGCGCCGGTCTCCGGCCCGGGATACGCGACGACCGGCGCTGCTTGCAGCAGGCGCAACCCCTTCAGCGTCAGGAGTTCGGGATCGCCGGGGCCGACGCCGATGCCGCATAGCTGTCCTGGGGGCCGCTCGGTCATTTGGCGTGCCCCACATTATAGAGCGTCAGCTCCAGCCGCTTGCCGTTCGAGTAATCGAACCCGGCAACGGTACCGAGCAGGCGCGCCTTCAGCCCGCGCGTGCTCAGCGACTGCTGGAACATCGCATCGTCGCGGTTGCTGACGAGCGCGGCGCCGCCGCCTGCGAGAATTTCGGTCGCGGCGTCCGGTACTGCGAGGCGCACATGCCCGCCGAGCAGAAAGACAAGGCTCGGCTCGCCGTACCCAATCGCTACAAGCGGCGCTCCGGCGGCGGGCGGATGCTTGGCAACCAGCGCAGCGGCGCTGCGGCTCAACCATAAACGGTCGAGGCCCGGCAGCACCGCCGTTTCTGCGGGGATAACGAACGCCATGGACAAGGCGACGCTTGCGGCGGCGGCGAAAGGCGGGCGCGGCCAGCGGTAAAACAACGCGGTCGCGAGCACGAGCATTGCAGCGGCGCCCATGATCCCCGCGGCGCTAAACCCTTCGCCAAAGCGGATCGGCAGAATGATCAGCGCACTCGCCAAGGCGAGCGTAACCATCGCCCACAACGTCTTCGCCGCGATGTCGGCATAGCGCAGCCAGGACGGGGCGGCTGCACGGGCGCCTTCGGCGAGCGCGGCGCCAGTGAGCAATGCCAAGGCCGGATACAGCGGCAGCACGTAATGCGGCAATTTGGTGGGGAGCAGCTCGAGGACGATCCAGGCCGGCACCAGCCAGGCGAGCAGAAACCGCTCGGCGGGCAATGTGCGGCGCCGCCAGCCGTGTGCGAGTGCCGGCACCAGCATCAAAGAGCCCGGCCAGAACGTCGCCATCGCCAGCAGCAGATAGCTGAAAGGCGGCGCGCCGTGCGATTCCTGCGCGCCGATCAGCTTCGACCAGAAATCCTCGCCGAGCGAGCCCGCGAGAAACGCGCCCTCGGTGGCGCGCTGCATCGCAATGAGCCACGGCACGATGGCAAGCGCGACGAAGATGATGCCGGCGGCCGGATAGAGGCCGCGCAACCAACGCCAATTGCGGTCGGCGATCGACAGCGTAACAATCGTCAGCGCGGCGATCGCGGGACCGACCGGACCTTTGAGGAGGATCGCCGCAACGGTTGCGATCCAGAACAAGGCGGCGATCGCCGGCACCGCCGGCCGGCCCGCCCGCGCTCGCATATAAATTAGGCCAAGCGCGCCCTGCGCCGCGACAATTGCGCTAAGCAATGCCGCGTCGGTTTTCGCGATATGCGCTTCGGCCACGACCATTATGGCGCTGCCGAGCAAAATCGCCGCGAGCAATGCCGCCTGCCGTGCCGGTGGTCCTTCGCTGTCGCGCGCAAACAGCGCGCGGCCGAGCGCGAAGGTCAGCAACACCGCACCAAGCGCCCCGACCAGGGATGGCAGGCGGTAGGGCCAGATCGCCGTGCTCTCCGGAGTGCTGAACACCGCGACCGATGCCGCCTGCAGCCAATAGATGCCGGCGGGTTTTTTGTTGCGCGCCTCATCCTGAAAGCGGATGCGCAGAAAGTCGCCCGTTTCGAGCATCTGGCGGCTCGCCTGCGCAAAGCGCGCCTCATCGCGGTCGAGCGGCGGGATTGCGGCGATGCCCGGCACATAGAGCGCGAGACACAATCCCGCAAGCAGCGCGTAAGACCGCCAGCCTCTGAGCCACACGCGATCCCAGCGCATGTCAGCGCGGCTTTGTCGCGGCGAGTTGGGTCACCGGCAATTGCGGGCGCCACGCCTCCTGCATGCCGAGCGGCGCGGCATGGCTGACCGCGATGCGCGTCAGACTACCCCCGTGCCGCCCCTGCCAATCGAGCAGCACGCGCTCCCCCGCCAGGCTGACGACATTGGCGACGAGCCGGCCGCCGGATCGCAGCACATCCCATCCAGCCGCCAACAACTCGGGATCGGCGATGCCGCCACCAATGAACACGGCATCGGGGGCCTCGAGACCGGCGAACGCCTTTGGCGCCGTGCCGAGGACGATGCTCAGTCCGGGCACACCGAGGAGAGCGGCGTTGCGTGCGATCATCGCGGCGCGCTCCGGGTTGCGCTCGATCGCGACGGCGTCGCCGCCTTCGGTTGAGCGCAACCATTCGATCGCGATCGAGCCGCAGCCCGCCCCGACGTCCCACAGCCGCTCGCCCGGCAAAGGCGCGAGCGCCGCGAGCGTCATCGCGCGCACCTCGCGCTTGGTCAATTGACCGTCGTGCTCGAACGCGTCGTCGGGAAGACCGGCGAGGCGCGACAGCGGTCTCGCCTCTGGTCCGGCCCGGCATTCGAGCGCGATCGTGTTGAGATCGGCAACGCGCCGTTCGCCCCAATGCCGCGCCTCTTCGCACAGCATCGCCTCGTTCGGCCCGCCCAGATGCTCGAACACGGTAAGCCCGCTCGGACCCCAGCCGAGCTCGGTCAATAGATGCGCAACGGCGCGCGGCGTCGTCCCATCCTCCGACAGCAGCAAGAGGCGGCGATGGGGCGCGAGATGCAGGCGCAGCGTATCGATCGGGCGACCGTGCAGGCTCAACACGACGCAATCCGCAATCGCCCAGCCGAGCCGCGCGCCGGCGAGGCTGAACGCGCCGGGATGCGGCAGGATCGTCATCTCATGAATGGGGAAGTGGCGCGTGAGGACGGCGCCGACGCCAAACCACAGGGGATCGCCGCTCGCCAGCACGACGACCCGGCGGCCACGACGCGCTGCGATCATGCCGATCGCATCCGAGAGCGGCCGCTGCCAAGTCAGGCGCTCGGCGTTGCCCGACGGCGCCAGCGCAAGATGGCGCTCGCCGCCGACCAGAACCTCGGCAGTTTCGATGAACGTGCGCGCCGCGGCATTCAACCCGGCAAGCCCATCCTCGCCGATGCCGACAATCGCAAGCCACGGCTTCACGCGCGGGCTCCCGCCGCGAGCGCATTGACCGCGGCGGCGGCGAGCGCGCTGCCGCCGCGCCGGCCCTTGAGCGCGATAAAGCCGAGACCGCCGCCGAAGCCGGTCAGTGCTTCCTTGGCTTCGGACGCGCCGACAAACCCGACCGGAAAGCCGAGCACGAGCGCCGGCTGCCCGGCGCCCTCGTCGAGCACCTCCAACAGCAGGAACAGCGCGGTCGGCGCGTTGCCGATCGCGACGATTGCGCCCTTCAGATGCGGACGCCATAGCTCGACGGCGGCGGCGGAGCGCGTCGTGCGCTGCGCCGCCGCGAGCTTCGCGACATCGGGCTCGCGCAAGGTGCAGA
>JBKOVT010000208.1:0-12397 GCA_046724035.1 Pseudomonadota bacterium
CGGCCCCATCATGGAGCCGTCGGTCGCCGAGACAGAGTTCTTCAAGCGATCGATCACCGGCGACGGCTTGGCTGTCGGCAATTTCTTTACCGATCCGAACACCGGCGAGAAGATGATGCATTTCGCCGAGCGCTTCTACGGGGCGAACGGCAAGGTGGCGGGCGTGGTGTTCGCCGGCCTCGACTTGAAATGGCTGGCCGAGCACCTCAAAGAACGCGGCCTGACGTCCTCTCAGTCGATCCTGATCGCTGACCGGCTCGGCAACATCATTGCGCGCTTGCCGAACGGCGATGCCTTGGTCGGCAAGAACATGCGCAAGTCGCATGAAGAGATCATGGACGGCAACACCGCGGGATGGGAGGAAGCGGCCGGTGTCGATGGCGTCGCGCGCATCTTTGGCTACGTCCCGGTCGCGCTGCCGCCAAAGGATTTCTTCCTCAGCGCCGGCCAGTCGAAGATCGAAGCGATGGAGCCGATCGAGGCTGCCACCAAGCGCGGCATCCTGCTCATTCTGCTGGGTCTGTTGGCGGCGATGTACCTGGCCTGGGTCGGCGGCCGGCGGTTTATCAAGCGGCCGATCGCAAGCCTGCTCGAAGCCACGACCGAATGGGGCAAGGGGCACTACGACGCCCGCGTCAAGGTCGACGACCGTTCGTCTGAAATCGGCCGTCTCGGGATTGCCTTCAACGATATGGCCGACGCTCTCGCGGCGCGTCATGCGGCGCAGCAACGGGCGGAGGAGGAGCTGCGACACCTGAACGCGACGCTCGAGTCGCGCATCGGGCGCCGCACCCTCGAATTGGAAGAAGCCAATCGCGCCAAGTCGCAATTCCTCGCGAAGATGAGCCACGAGATCCGAACGCCGGTTAATGGCGTGCTCGGCATGCTGGAGCTCGTCAAGCAAACCAAGCTCGACGCTCGTCAGCAGCGCTATCTGGATACGGCACGCCGCTCGGCTGAGACCTTGCTCGGGATCATTAACGGCATCCTCGACATCTCGAAGATCGAGGCCGGCAAAATCGAGCTCGAGCAGGCTCCGTTCGACCTGCGCGATCTCGTCGAAGAGGTGACCGAGACCTTTGCGGATGTCGCCTACGGCAAGGGACTGGAGCTGACCTGCACGATCCCGACGAGCTTGCCGACCGCGTTGATCGGCGATGCCGGCCGACTGCGCCAGATCCTGACGAACCTGATCGGCAATGCGATCAAGTTCACCGAAAAAGGCGAGGTCGGGATCCGCGTCGAGGCCGTTGAAGCAGATGCCGGGTCGGCATTCATCGCCTTCGATGTCACCGATACCGGGATCGGGATCCCGGCGGACAAGCAACGTCATATCTTCGATGCGTTTGCCCAGGCGGACAGCTCGACGACTCGCCGCTATGGCGGGACGGGGCTCGGCCTCAGCATCGCGAAGCAGCTCTGCGAAATGATGGGCGGCTCGATCGACCTGACAAGCGAGCCGAGCCGGGGTTCGACTTTCCGCTTCACCGCGCGCTTCGGCCGCCAGAACGAAGCGGCGAAAAGCTTCGATGCGGAGCTCGCCACCTTTCAAGGGATGGCGGTGCTGGTCATCGAAGACAACGCCCTGCGCCGCCGTAACCTGAAGGACCAACTGCTGAGCTGGGGCGTTCGGGTCGGAGAGGCAGAGAATGGGGCGGCGGCGTTGGCTGAACTGCGCGCTTCAGCGGCGCGTAGTGAGCGCTTCGATGCGGCGATCATCGACATCGATCTGCCCGACGTGAGTGGCATCGATCTGGTGCGCAGCATCAAGGCCGATCCGGCCAACGCCGAGCTGCGCGTCGTTATGCTGACTCTGCGCGATCACGAGATCGACGAGTTCGGCGACATGCGCGCCTATGTCTCCGCCACTCTGAGCAAGCCCGTGCGCCAGGCCACCCTGCGCCATTGCCTCGCCGCGCTCGAAAGCGGCGCCGAGCTGACCTCTCCGCCCTCGGAACTGCCGCCGGCGCCGCCCCCTGAAGGGGTTGCCGGCGCGCGCGTCCTGCTGGTCGAGGATAATCCTGTCAACCTCGAGGTTGCGGTCGGCATCCTCGAGAGCTTCGGCTGCAAGGTGGAAACCGCGACAAACGGCGTCGAAGCGCTCGAACGCTATGCGAGCGGCGAATACGGTCTGATCTTCATGGATTGCCAGATGCCCGAGATGGACGGGTTTGAGGCGACCGCGGAGATCCGCAAGCACGAAACCAACTCCGACCGCCGCACCCCGATCGTCGCATTGACCGCGAGCGCAATCGAAGGCGACCGCGAGCAATGCCTGGCCTCAGGCATGGACGACTACGTGCCGAAGCCCTTCACCACCGAGCAGATGCGCTCCGCGCTGGTGACTTGGCTCAGCCCCGCGACCCGTGGCACCGGCAAGCGCGATCATCTCACTCTGGTCGCCTCGGCCCGCCCCGCGCCGCCACCGCCGGTTGCCGCACAAGCGCCCGCGCCTCCGCCAGTGCAGATGCCGACCGAGCCGATCGACAATGCCGTGCTCGACAATCTCGCGCAGCTGCAGCGGGAAGGTCGTCCCGATATCGTCAACCGGGTCATCACGCTTTTCCTCGAAAGCGCGCCGGCGCTGCTGAAGGATCTTCAGGAAGGCGCAACCAAAGCCGACACCGCACAGCTGCATCGCGCCAGCCATACGTTGAAATCGGCCAGTGCCAATGTCGGAGCGGCGCTGCTGTCGGCGCATTGCCGAGAACTTGAAGCGATGGCGCGTACTGGTGCGGTCCCCGACGCGGCGGCGCGGGTTGAAACAATCATCGAGGATTACCGGCGCGCACAAGCTGCGTTAACAGCCCGCCTGCCGCAGGTTGCGTGATGTCCGATCCATTTCAACGGGCCGGCCCGTTGATCTTGATCGCCGATGATGACGAAACCGAACGGTTTCTCCAACGGCAGGTGCTCGAACCCGCGGGGTTTGAGATCGTCGAGGCGAAAAACGGCTCGGCGGCACTTGCGGCTTTCAACGAGCACAGGCCCGATCTCGTCATCCTCGATGTGATGATGCCCGAGATGAGCGGCTTTGAGGTGTGCCAGGCGATCCGCACCTTGCCGGGCGGCCGCAACACGCCGGTCTTGATGGCGACCGCGCTCGACGATGTCGACTCGATCGAGCGAGCCTATCGCGTCGGCGCCACCGATTTCATCGACAAGCCGATCAATTGGCCGGTGCTGCCGCACCGGGTGCGTTATCTGCTGCGCGCACACGAGACGCTGCGAAATCTGGTCGTCAGCCAGCAGCGGCTTGCCGAGGCGCAGCGGATCGCGGGCGTCGGGAATTTTCGCTGGCTGCCGGAAAGCAAGCTGGTCGAATGCTCGGCCGAGCTGTGTCGCATGTTCGGCCTGGGCGATCGCGCCCGGTCAGTGCCGGTATTGGCTTTGCTGCGGCGTGTTCCGACACCCGATCGGAAAGCCGTCATCCATGCGCTGCGCCAAGCTCTGGAAGGCGAGAAGATCGATCTCGACCACCGCGTTGTCGCGGCCGGCGGCGAAATCCGCACCCTGTATCTACGCGCCGAGACCACGGCCGACGGGGATGGGCCGGCCTATCTGCAAGGCTCCTGCCAGGACATCACCGAGCGCAAACGCAACGAGCTCGAATTGGCCGCCGCGCGGGACGAGGCGCGTACCGCGGACGCCGCGAAGACGGCTTTTCTCGCGGCGATGAGCCACGAGCTACGCACCCCGCTCAACGCCATCATCGGGTTCAGCGAAATGATTGCCGGGCAGGCTTTTGGGCCGATCGGCCAGGGGCGCTACGTCGATTACGCCCGTAACACAGGCCAGGCCGGACGGCAGATGCTCGACTTTGTCGTCGACGTCTTGACGATCGCGCAGCTCGAAGCCGGCCGGTTTGCGCTGGAGCTGGAGAGCGTCGATGTGCCGGAAGCGGTCGAAGCAATCCTCGACGAGTTCCGCCAGAGCGAGGCGGGTCAGGGGCGCGAGGTGAAACTGGCCGTGAGCGGGACGCCGAGTGCGATCGACGCCGATCGCCGCGCCGTCCAGCAGATGCTGCTGAAACTCTTGTCCAACGCGGCCAAGTTCAGCAAAGCCGAGGCGCCGATCCGGGTCACGGTCACAAACGGCGCCGAGGGTTTCACGCGGATCAGCGTCGCCGATCAGGGCAGCGGCATTACCTCCGAAACGGCCGCGATTGCGATCCACCCGTTCCGTCAGGTGGATGGCCGGTTGGCGCGCAAGCACGCCGGTACCGGGCTCGGTCTCAGCATCGTCAACGGCTTGATCGAACGCCATGGCGGGCGCTTGATGATCGACAGCGCGCCGGGGCAGGGCACCTGCGTGTCCCTCGATCTCCCGGCGGCCCGAGCCGAAGCCCATCGCCCGCGCATCGCTGCGGTCGCCGATTAGCTCGGGCCCTGGACGGCCGATTGCCGATCCAAGTCGGCGAGCTGGTTTGATGCCAGGGAATTTCGCAGCATTAAAAATTAATTAAGGCATTCCTCCCTAACCTCGCGATCGCGGCAACCCCGTCCGCCTGTGCAGCATTCCTGCTGATCGGCGCCACGCATCGGCTTGCGAGGAAATCAATGTCGGATCGCGTCCTTTCGCCAGCGCTTTCGGTCCCGGTGAAGCCGGAAGCCAATCTGGCGCTTATCGCCAGGCTGCTGCCGCTCGATCTCGCGGTTTTCCTCGTCTATCTGACGATCGGCGCACCGCTGCCGGTCATTCCGCTGTTTGTGAACGATCGGCTCGGCTTCGACCCGATCATCGTCGGCATCGTGATCGGCGCCCAGGCGGCGGCGACCTTGCTGGCTCGACCCTTGGCCGGCGGGTTTTCGGACCGGCGCGGCACTCGGGCGGCGGTTATGGTCGGCGCGCTGATTTCGGCTTTGGCCGGGGTTTTCTATTTTGTCGGGACATTGGTCGAGTTCAGCCCCGCCGCCAGCCTGGCGGCGATCATTGCCGGCCGTATGGCGCTCGGGATCGGCGACAGCCTGTTCCTGACCGGCGCCATGGCGTGGGGGGTTCAGCTCGGCGGTCCACAGAATGCCGGCAAGGGATTGATGTCGGTCGGGATCGCCCTCTACGCGGCGATGGCGATCGGCGCGCCCTTGGGGATCGCGATGTTCAACAGCGGCGGTTTTGGACCGCTCGCGCTGATCATCGCGGCAACGCCGCTCCTCGCCTGCCTGATTGCGTACCGCCTGCCGGCCCAGCCGGTGGTTAGCGGGGCGCGCATCCCGCTGCGGGAGGTCTTCGGCAGGATCTGGGGTCCCGGTGCCGGCGTCGCGCTGTCCGGGGTCGGGTTTGCGGTCATCGCGGCCTTTATCACCCTTTATTACCAGTCGCGCGGCTGGAACGGCGCCGCTTACGGCCTCACCGCGTTCGGGGTCGCCTTTATCGTCGCCCGGTTCTTCTTTGGCGGCTACCCCGACCGGTTTGGCGGGGCCCGGGTCGCGCTTGCGTGCCTCGCGATCGAAATCGCCGGGCAATTGCTGCTCTGGCTCGCGCCGTCGCCAGCCATCGCGCTGCTCGGCGCGGCATTGACAGGCTTCGGCTATTCGCTCGCTTTCCCGGCGCTCTGCCTCGAAGCGGTGCGGCGCGTCCCGCCGCAAAGCCGTGGCTCGGCGATTGGTGCCTATGTCGTATGCCTCGATTTCTCGCTCGCCTCGGCGGGACCGGTAGCGGGGCTGCTCGTGGCGCCGCTCGGCTATTCGGCGATTTACCTCCTCGGCGGCGGGTGCGCTGCTCTGGCCGCGATGCTGACGATCGGGCTTTTGCCGCAGGCGGAGCCGACGACTGCCTCCGGCGCCGCGGAATAGCAGAATTGCGGCTGCCCTGCGGCCGGGCGGCGAGGCGGAATTAGGTCCAGCACACAAGCCCCGCGCCGTGGCGGAACCCGCGGGTGGTTAACCAACAATTTATGGTGCGGGGCCGTAGAACGGCGGAGATCTGCGCTTTTTGGTTGTGAATCGCTCTTTCCGGTCTACCGGAGTTAATCGAATTTTTACGGATTTGCCGCGATCATGCTGTGGCCGATGCGCCCCGTCCCCCCGGCGGCGCGATCATGAAATCCGAGATGATTGGAGGGCTATTCGTATGGCACCCGACGGCGCGCTTGCTTACAAGGACTGGGATCACGTCGACGTAGACCCCCATGCGATCGACGACTTCCCGCGCGCGATGGTCGCGCTGGTCGAGCAGCACCGCCCATCGCGGATGCCGTTCTTTCGCCGGGTCGCCTCGTTGCCCTTCGCGATCGCCAGCGATCCCGATTTCCTCGGCCAGGTTCACCTGGTCTACCAATCGGCGATGCACGCGACCCGCGCGGCGGTCTATTACCTGCCGCATCTCGACAGCCCGGCGTTGCGTAAGCGCAAATTGCAGATCTTTGTCGACGACGACGGCCTGAAGGGCGGCGACACCCACCATTACCAGCTGACCCGCGCGTTCCGTGGCATCGGCGCCAACATCCTGCTCGATGATGAGGATTTCGGCAGTCACGAGGAGCTGTGCGAGCAGCTCGATCCCGAGACCGGTCACTTCGTGCGCCTCGCCCAGAAGCTCTATTCCCGCTCTCTCGGGCCGTGGTGCGCTGTCGAAGTTCTGTCGGTCGATTGGATGCAGGCATTGGCCGAGGCCTTCTCGGTGCATTTCCCCCAATTCATCCATGAGCCCTATTTCGAGGAATGCTTCGCGCAGCATGTCGAAGAACGGCACGCCCAGGAGTCGCTGAACGTCACGCACCAGGTTCTCCGACAGCGCCCCGAGCTGCTGCCGGCGACGATGCGCGACGCGAAGATGATGGCCGAGGCGCTCGACGGCGTTTGGAACAACCTCGACCGGATCGTCCAGGCCGCCCGCCGCAACAGCCGCCGGCTGTAGCTGCTGCGAGATCATCGCACAAACAAAAATGCCCGGGCTGGTCCCGGGCATTTTTGTTTTGGGTCGGCGACATTACGGCACGCCGAACAGCCAGGTGACGCTGCCGATGACGTTATGCGTCGGATAATCCGACCGGATCTGGTCCGGGTTGGTCGAGGTGAAGGTCGTCCCGCTGGTCGCGAAGTAGCGGTAATCGATATCGAAGGCGAGCGACGGCAGGATCATATAGCGGAGCCCGCCGATCCCCTGATACGCGAAAACCGTCACTGTATCGTGGGTGCCGCCGAACCGGTTGCTCAGATTGCGCGTGACCTGGGCGGCGCCGATGCCGGCGCCGACATGCGGGGTCACCGGCAGCCCAACCTCAAAGTCGTAGATGACGTTGGCCATTTCGGCCAGCGAGTGCCGTTCCGCGTTTCCCGCCATCCCCGGCCTGCTCCTCGGAACAATCATCTGCAGGTCGTGCGTATCGTTGGTCCGATAGCTCAGTTCGCCTTCCAAGCGCCACGGCCCCATTTTGACCCCGGCGCGGCCACCGAGATTGAAGCCGTCGTTAAAGCTCTCGAGCGATTCCGAGTTCTGTCCGGCAAATGGCCCGCCCGAGGGATGGCCTTTATTCGTCACGTCCTCGAGCTTGGTCCAGCCGCCCTGGACGCCGATATAGAAACCGCCGGGCAACAACTGCGCCTGCGTCGGGGCGGCCAATGCAGCGGCGAACCCAGCCGCAACCGCCCAATATAAGATCCGCATTATCCCATTCCCCCTCAGCGGATCAACGAAGGTACCAAGGGAGGCGAGTCCTACGTCAACCTGCCTTCGGTAGTGGTATCCGTAGAGACTCCGCGTGTTGCGGCATGGTCCGGGAGAAAGCCAGCATTGCTGCCGCAAAATCTCGTTATTTTCGACAAGGCTTTGTGCGGGGGGCCGCAATCGCGTGCTGCGCAGCGGATGTTTTGCCACTTCGCAGAAGGCATGCGTAGCCGAATCGCTTGCATTGAGCGGTGGCGCGAACCTGCTCTTCGGTTCTTCAAAACAGTTGTTCGCCTCGGCGCTTTCGACGAGGGTTTTGGTCTCTGACACAACGCTTGAAGGAGGCGGCCATGATGCATCGCGTGCTGATCACCGGGGCCAGTGGCGGCATCGGCCGGTCCTTGCGGGAGACGTTGCGCGGCGTCTATCCGGTATTGCGTCTCTCTGACCGGATGCCGATCGCGCGGGCGCGAGACAACGAGGAGGTCGACCAGACGGACATCGCCGATATGGCATCGGTCGAGAAAATGGTCGCCGCAGTCGACGGCATCATTCATCTCGGCGGCATCTCGGGCGAGAACAGCTGGGAAAACATCCTCCACGGCAACATCATCGGCCTCTACAACGTGTTCGAGGCGGCGCGCCGGGCCGGGGTCAAGCGCATCGTCATGGCCACCTCGAACCATGCGGTTGGCTTCTACCCGCGCGCGCAGACGATCGATCATCGGGTCGTGCCGCGCCCGGACAGCCGCTACGGCGTCTCCAAGGCGTTCTCGGAAGCGCTCGCTAGCCTTTACGCGGACAAGCACGGCATCGGCTTTCTGTGCACGCGCATCGGCAATTTCGGCGAGAAGCCGATCGACAGCCGGCGTCTTGCGATCTGGATCAGCCCGCGCGACTACACGCAGCTCGTGCGCATCGGGCTCGAACACCCCGAAATCCGGTTCGAGATCGTCTACGGCGTCTCCGGCAACAAGCGCTCCTGGTACGACAACTCGAACGCGTACCGCCTCGGCTACAAACCGCAGGATGACAGCGAGCCCTACGCGGCCGAGATCCTCGCCCGCGAAGCCAACCAGCCGAAAGACCCGATCGCCGAGCGCTACCAGGGCGGCACCTTCTGCGCCGACGAATACGACGCCGAAACGCCACCGTCATAATCAAAGCCCCTTTCCCCGCAGACGGGAGAGGGAGCTCTGCGGTGCCGCTGCAATCCCTCGCCCCGCTTGCGGGGAGAGGGTGCCCGAGGCGAAGCTGAGGGCGGGTGAGGGTTTTTATTTCTCCAGCAATTTGGCGCCGGGCGGGGTCGGCACCTCGAACACATTCAAGGTGACCGATACAAAGGAGTAGTAGCCGATCAGCCCGGCGAGATCGACGATGCCCTTGTCACCCCACCGCTTGACGACACGCTCATAGGTCTCATTATCGACCCGATGGTCATCGTAATAGTCGCGGCAGAAATCGTAGACGAGCTGCTCGTCGGGATCGTCGAATTTCGGGGTCTTGCGCTCGGCGATCGCGTCGATGACGTGTTGCGGCACCCCCGCGTTCAGCGCCAGGCGCACATGCGCCGCCCATTCAAACTGCGCCGTCCAATAACGCGCTGTCATCAGGATCGCGATCTCTGTCAATTTCTGCGAGAAATCGGTGCCGAACCGCACATGCGCGCCGAGCTTGTGCGCGTTGTCGGCGAGGCCGGGGCTCTTTAGCCAGACATGCACCGGCGGCGGCACCGAGCCGCGCGGCCCCGCCTTGCAGTCGTTCCAGATCCGCCGCTGGGTCTCATCGAGGCGGCTTTCGTCCAGTTGCTCGTATCGCGGCATGTCGGCTCTCTCCCCGGGTTGGCATTAACTCGCCCGAGATCATACTGTTGTCCGCGGTTCGGCCAAGCGGGATTGGGATGCCACGATGTTCCCGGATGATCTTCACGATTGGTATCTGGATCGGTTCGCGCTGACCCCGTCGGAAATCACGCTCGACGTCCAATTCAACGATATGCGCAAGCGCATCAGGCTGAGTGGCGTTCGCAGATGCCTGGTGAACAATCTGTTGACGAGCAATGTCATCTTTGAGGCGAAAGTCGTTAGTGTCGATCACGAACCGGAGCTCTACAACGAGGAAGTCACTCGCCTGGAAGAAACATATCCCATCAACCCTACGGGACTGCCGGTGTTCTGTATTAGTGCGTCGCTGGGAGCTGCGATGACGATTGAGTTCACAGATATTCAAATCAGCGACTTACCATGAGAGCAGAGGGAACAGCATGACAATGGAACGGCGCAGGCTCGGCGATTTGGAGGTCTCGGCGGTCGGGCTCGGCTGCGGCACGATGACCCCGTTCTACGACGCGCCCGACCCGGACTCGGCGATCGCGACGATCCGCCGGGCGCGTGAGCTCGGCGTCGATTTTCTCGACACCTCCGACGCCTACGGCCTCGGGCGCAACGAAGAGCTGATCGCGCGCGCCGCGGCGGGGCACCGCAGCGATTACGTCATCGCCAGCAAGTTCGGCAATGTGCAATTGCAGGGCGGGCCGCGCTTTGCCGACGGCCGCCCCGAATATGTGAAGGAATGCTGCGACAAGAGCCTGAAGCGTCTCCAGACCGAATTCATTGACCTCTATTTCATCCACCGCGTCGACGCCGATGTGCCGATCGAGGACACAATCGGCGCGATGGCCGAGTTGGTGCAGGCGGGCAAGGTGAAACACCTCGGCATCTGTGAGGCCGGCCCGGCGACGATCCGGCGCGCGCACGCCGTGCACCCGATCGCGGCGGTGCAGATCGAGTATTCGCTGTGGACTCGTGATGTCGAGGCCGAGGTGCTGCCGCTTTGCGAGGAGCTCGGCATCGGCTTTGTCGCCTACAGCCCGCTCGGGCGCGGCTTTTTGACCGGCGGCGTGACGGGCCTCGACCGGCTGCGCAAGGGCGATGCACGCCGCCGCATGCCGCGTTTCCAGCCGGAGAACCTGGAGCGCAATCTCTGCCTGGTCGAGGAATTGAAGGCGCATGCCGCGGCCGAGCGCTGCACCCCGGCGCAGCTCGCGCTCGCCTGGCTGCTGTCGCGGCGCCCATTCATCGTCCCAATCCCCGGCACGAGCCATGTCCATCGCCTGGAGGAGAACGCCGCGTCGGCCGGCATCCGCCTCTCGGCCGATACCGAGGATGCGCTCGGCCATATCTTCGCGCCCGGCGCCGCCGCCGGCGCCCGCTACCCCGCCGCCCACCTCGAACGATTAATGATCTGAGCGGCTTGCCAACGAGCCGAGCCGGACCTAGCGTCCGGCCAAAAGGAGAGGGCGCCTATGGAATTTGGCATGTTCCACGAGTTTCCGTCGGTACCGGGGCGCGGCGAGACGGAGATGTTTGACGAGGCGATGGCGCAGATCGACGCCGCCGAGCGTTGGGGCCTCGATGTCATGTGGCTTGCCGAGATCCATTTTGCGCCTGAGCGCACCTATCTCTCGGCGCCGTTGCCGATCGCCAGCGCGATCGCGGCGCGCACAAAGCGCATGAAAATCGGCATCGCCGTGCAGGTCTTGCCGCTGTGCCATCCGCTCCGCCTCGCCGAAGAAGCGGCGACCGTCGACCAGATCAGCCATGGGCGTCTCATTTTCGGCGTCGGCCGCAGCGGCGTCGTCAGCACCTATGACGCGTACCAGGTCCCTTACGACGAAAGCCGCGACCGCTTCACCGAGATCCTCGACATCGTGAAGCATGCCTGGACCGAGCCGCGCTTTTCCTATGCCGGCAAGTTTCACCGCTTCGACAACGTCGCCTGCGTGCCAAGGCCGTATCAACAGCCCTTGCCGGAGATCCGGGTCGCCGCGAGCACGCCGGACACGTTTCCGGCGATCGGAGCGCTTGGCTACCCCGTCTTCGCCAGCACGCGCCATCCGACCTGGCTGGAACTCAAGCCGCACATCAAGGCCTATTACGACGCCTACAAAGCCGCCGGTCATCCCGGCAAGGGCCAGGTGTTTGTGTCCGTCCCGATGTACATCGCCGAAACCGAGGAGCGGGCGCGCGCCGAGGCCGAGGAAAGCGTCACGCATTTTTACCGGCTGCAATATGAGCTGATCGCCGAGTCGGCGCGCCGCTCGGGCCGTCAGAATTTTATCGACCGCGCCGAAAAACTGCGCAACCTCACCTATGCCGATGCGCTGCGCGGCAATGTGCTGGTCGGCACCCCCGATAGTGTCGCCGCCCGTCTCAAGGAATTGCGCAACGAGATCGGGTTCGACGGCATTCTCGCCGAGCTGAACTGCGGCGGGCTCATCCCGCACGATCGGGTATTGAACGCAATCCGCCTCCTCTGCCACGAGGTCATGCCGCAATTTCACTGAGACAAATCCCACGGGAGGACATCAATGAAGATGGGTCATAGCCGCCGGAAATTTCTGCTATTCGCCACCGCACTGTTGTTCGCCGCCGCCGTCTTCCCGCGGGCGCAGGCCGCCGACCCGATCAAGATCGGCACCGGCATGGCCTTAACCGGCGGGCTCGCTGCGAGCGGCAAGGCCGCTATCCTCGCCATGAAGATCTGGGAGGAGGAGACGAACGCCAAAGGCGGGCTTTTGGGCCGCCCGGTGCAGCTCATCTATTACGACGATCAGAGCAATCCGGCGACCGTGCCGGGCATCTTCACTAAGCTCTTGGACGTCGACAAGGTCGATTTGATCTGCGGCGATTACGGCACGAACCTGCTGGCGCCGGCGATGCCGGTGGTCATTCAGCACAACATGACCTTCTTCGCGCTGTTCGGGCTCGATGTGAACCGCGAGTTCCAG
>JBKOVT010000305.1:0-7913 GCA_046724035.1 Pseudomonadota bacterium
TGACAAGCCGACGCCGCTCGCGACAATCCTGCGGCTCGATCCGATTTACGTGACGGCCAACTTCAGCGAACAGGACGTGTTGCGCATCATCGCCGATCCGAGCGGCATCAGCACCGCCGATCTGGGCAAGATCCCGATTGAGTTGGGGCTGATGGGTGACACCGGCTACCCACACAAGGGCGTCATCGATTACATCGCACCTCAGGTCGACCCCTCGACCGGGACATTGCGGATAAGAGGCGTGTTCGCCAACCCGGATTACACATTAGTGCCCGGTCTGTTCGCGCATGTGCGGCTGTCACCTTCGCAAGGACCCGAGCAGGAAGCGCTACTCGTGCCCGAGACGGCGCTCGGCAGCGACCAGGCCGGCCGCTATGTGCTGGTGGTCGACAACGATAATGTCGTCGACAAGCGTAGTGTCACGGTCGGCCCGGAGGTCGACGACATGCGGGTCATCGAAAAGGGTTTGATGCCCCAAGACCAGGTCATTGTCGCGGGCCTGTTGCGTGCCGTACCCGGGCAGAAGGTCAAGCCGGAAACCGTCGCGAACGCGGGATCGTCGAAGCGAGCGGATGCCGCGCGATGATATCGCGGTTCTTCATCGACCGGCCGGTACTCGCCAACGTGCTGGCGATCCTGTTCGTCTTGATCGGGGGAGTCGCGCTGGCGCGGCTCCCAATAGCGGAATACCCGGATGTTGCGCCGCCGACGATTGTCGTGACCACCCGCTATCCCGGCGGCAGCGCGCAAACCCTCGTCGATACCGTCGCCCTGCCGATCGAGCGCGCGATCAACGGCGTCGAAGGCATGCTGTACATGCAGTCGACCAGCACCAGCGACGGCAACTACTCGCTGACGGTTACATTCGAGACCGGGACCGACCTGAACCTCGCGCAGATCAGGGTGCAAAATCGGGTCGCCGGCGCGTTGCCGACCCTGCCGCAGAGTGTGCAGTCGCAGGGCGTGCCGGTGCGGCAGCAATCGACCTCCTTCCTGCAGATGATCACGCTGAGCTCGCCCGATGGCCGCTATGATGGGCTCTTTCTCAGCAACTACGCGACGATCAACCTTGTCGACGAGCTGTCGCGCGTGCCTGGTGTCGGCCATGCGGTGGTGTTCGGCGCCGGCAAGTACGCGATGCGTATATGGCTCGACCCCGACAAGCTGGTCGCGCTCGGGATGTCGCCGCAGGAGGTGATCCAGGCCGTTCAGCAGCAGAGCCAGGAGGTGGCGGCTGGACAAATCGGGATGCCGCCGACGCCGGCCGGGCAGGGGTTCCAGTACACGGTCAATGTGACGGGCCGTCTGCAGCAGCCGGAGGAGTTCGGCCAGATCGTCATCAAGACCGATAATGGCCGCATCACCCGGCTCAAGGACGTGGCCCGCATAGAGCTGGGCGCCGAGAGCTACGGCGTCGCCTTCCGGCTCGACGGCAAATCGGCCGCGGGTATCGAAATCTTCCAGTCGCCGGAGGCAAACGCCCTCGCCACCGCGGATCGGATCAAATCGAAGATTGCCGAGCTGGCGCGTGCCTTCCCGCCCGGGCTGGAATACGCGATCTCGTTCGATGCGACCAAATCGGTCCGCGCGTCGATCCACGAGGTCTATAAGACGCTGATCGAAGCAGCTGTCCTTGTGCTCTTCGTCATTATTGTATTCCTACAGGATTGGCGCGCGATCCTGGTGCCCGCGACGACGGTGCCGGTGACGCTGATCGGCGCCTTCGCAGCGATGGCGGCGTTCGGCTTCACGATCAATCTCGCGAGCCTGTTCGCGGTGGTGCTGGCCATCGGTATCGTTGTCGACGACGCTATCGTCATTGTCGAGGGTGCCTCCCGCCACATCGAGGCAGGGCTTTCCCGCCGCGCTGCCGCGGTCAAGGCCATGGACGAGTTGTTCGGCCCGATCGTCGGCATCACGCTGGTGCTGATGGCGGTATTTGTCCCCGCTGCCTTTCTGTCCGGACCGAGCGGCCGGATTTATGCGCAGTTCGCGCTGGTCATCGCCGGCACTGCGCTGATCAGCGCGATCAACGCCGCCACGTTAAAGCCCACGCAATGCGCGCTGTGGCTCGGCCGGCAGGTGCCGCGCGAGCGGCGCAACCTGGTTTACCGCGGCTTCAACCGCATCTACGACCGGATCGAGGCGGGGTATCTGCGGATTATCGGCGGCATCACCCGCCGCAGTGCCGCGATGGCAGTGCTCGCGCTCGTTCTCGCCGGCATTTCGGTGTGGGGCGTATTGCGCCTGCCGACCGCCTTCATTCCGGCGGAAGACCAGGGCTACCTCATGGTGGCGGTCCAGCTTCCGGACGGCGCCTCGCTTGAGCGCACCGAAAAGACGCTCGTGCGGGTCAGGGACGCCGCGCGCGCGATCTCAGGCGTGGACCAGGTCATCGAAATCTCCGGGATCTCGCTGCTCGACAGCGCGACGCTGTCGAACGCCGGCGCGATCTGGGTCGTTCTGAAGGACTGGAGCTTGCGCGGCCCCGGACAGAGTCTTGGCGTGATCCGGGCGAAGCTGTCGCAGGCTGTCGCCGAGTTGCCGGATGGGCAGGCTTTCGTGTTCGTGCCGCCCCCGATCCCGAGCCTTGGCAGCACCGGCGGCTTTACGATGCAGGTCGAGCTGCGCGACGGCAGCTCCGATTACGCCGAGCTGTACAAAGTCGCCCGCACAATCGCCGAGAACGCGGAAGCGCAGTCTGCCCTCGAGGGCGTCGACACCTCGTTTCGCGCCAGCGTGCCGCAGATCCGGCTGCTGATCGACCGGACCAAAGCGGAGCGGCTGCAGGTCTCCGTCGGTGACGTGTTCGGCGCGCTCGGAGCCTATCTCGGCTCGTCCTATGTCAACCAGTTCAACCTCTTCGGCCATAATTTTCAGGTCTATGCACAGGCCGAGGGAAAGGCGCGGCTAAGGGCGTCGGACATCGAGAGGCTCACGGTCAAAAGCAGTGCCGGGAAAATGGTGCCGATCGGCGCGCTGGCGCAGGTCGAGCCCATGGTCGGGCCGGCGGTCATCACTCTCTACAATCTCTATCCCGCAGCGACGGTGTACGGCTCGGCCTCCGCCGGGTTCAGTTCCGGTCAGGCGATGAACCTGATGGAGCAGATCGCCGCTCAGACCCTGCCGCGCGGCACCGGGTATGAATGGACGGCGACGTCGTATCAGGAAAGGGTCGCCGGCAATCAGATCTTCTACGCCTTCGGTTTGGGCCTGTTGTTGGTGTATCTGTGCCTCGCTGCCCAGTACGAAAGCTGGATCGCGCCGCTGGCGGTGATCCTGTCGGTGCCGCTGGCGCTCGCCGGACCGGCGGCGGCATTCACCGCGCTCGGCCTTCTCGACAACTCTCTGATTCAGAGCGGTCTTGCCGCCAACAACCTCTATACGCAGATCGGCCTTGTCCTGCTGATCGCATTGTCGGCCAAGAACGCAATCCTGATCGTCGAGGTGGCGCGCGAGATGCGGCTGTTGCATGGGAAGCCGGTGCTCGAGGCGGCGCTCGAAGCGGCGCAGGCCCGCTTCCGCCCAATCGTGATGACCTCTCTGGCTTTCATTCTCGGGGTCGTTCCGCTTGTCACCGCGAGCGGCGCGGGAGCAACGGCGCGGATCTCCCTCGGCACCTGCGTGATGTCCGGTATGATCGCATCGACCGGCCTTGCGGTATTGTTTGTGCCGTCGTTCTTCGTGGTGTTGCAACGCTTCGAGGAGCGTCTCAAGGGGCGCCCCGGCTCGGAGTCCGCGCGTTCCGAATCGCTGGCGGCGTGAGACACTGTTGGTTGAGGTCTCCGGATCACCATCTCTGGCGCAAGCGGTCTCTAGTCGCAATCACTGGGGCAGCAACGTCCGCGTTCGCCGGGCTGCCACCCGATGATCTCCTCGGCGCGGTGCTGCCTCGCGCTCGGAAGGACAATTGTCGGCGTCTCACCTAATAAGTCGCACTTAGCGCAGCGGTGAACGGCAGCTGTGGGGCATCGGCTGCCGCCGCCGTCACGGGGAGCAAGGCCCGCAATTGGGCCGCTGGCAGCCGTAGCCGTTTATGAGTTCACGACCTAGCCCCTCTGCCATATCGCCGGTTGAACAAACCGGTTTCTCGTAGCCTAATGGGGCGTTCGTCCAATCGGACGAAACGTAATTACGAAAATGGGGAGGGGCCGATGACCAGGATCCCAGCGGCGTACCGGAACCAGCGCGGCTTCACCCTGATCGAGCTGCTGGTGGTGATCGCGATCATCGCGGTCCTGATTGGGCTGCTGCTTCCCGCGGTGCAGAAGGTGCGGGAAGCCGCTGCGGAGCTGCAGAAATTTCCGCAATTCTCGACGCTCGCCGAGAAATTTGTAAAGTTCGCAGATCAATCGGCGCAGCTGCAGCGCGACGCCGCGGAGCTGGGCATCGTGGTGGAGGCCGCCGGGGAAGGTGGCCTCCCTAGTAATAATAATACGCTCAGCACGGACAACGGCGACATCGTGCTGCCCGCCGTGCAGAACCTGTGCAATGACGCTCTTGTCCTGGACCAGACCCAGGGCGATCTCATCGGCCTGCTTGACATTGCCATCGGGCAGAACCGGTTCCGCCAGCACGAGCAGGCTGCCCTGCAGGCGGCAAAACAGGCGCTCCTCGATTGGGGCGATGGTTCGACAAAGCTGAAGGACGAGCTTTCGAAAGTATCCTCCTGCGGCGGGGGAGGCGGCAGCGGCCGCTAGCTAGCCAACTGCCAGGAGCGGCGCGCTCTTGACCAGGCGCGCGTTGCCGGACGCGCGCCGCCGGTTGTATCGTCCGGGTCAACCAGAATCTGCCCGGAGGACCGCCCCGATGAAAAACGGTATGCTGATCATCGATGCCGACGGCCACGCCGTCGATAATGAGAGCGTGTACCGCGAGCGTCTCCCCGAGCAATACCGCAAGCGCAGCTTTATTCACCCGAGCGACGGCTTCGACCGGCACCAGAACGGAAAGATCAAGAAGCAGCCCCCGGACGCGGCGCAGAACCTCGCCGACAACGACCGCGAAGGCATCGATCTCCAGATCATCTATCCGACGGGCGGGCTGATGCTGTCGCGGGTGCGCGAGCCGGATTACGCGATCGCGCTCGCCCGAACCTACAATGATTGGCTCGCCGATTGGTGCTCGATCGACAAGAAGCGCCTGAAGGGTGTCGCGCTCGTCCCGCTGCATGTCGATGTGCGCGCCGCGATCGACGAAATGGAGCGCGCGATGTCAAAGCTCGGCGCGGTCGGTGTCATGGTCAACACCTATGACCGCAGCCGTAACGTGGCGCATCGCGATTTCTGGCCGTTCTACGAGGAATGCGCCAAGCAAGGCGTCGCGGTCGCGTTCCATGCCTCCGGCAGCGACACCCTCGACCCGCTCGGACATTTCGAGAATTTTCTGCAGATCCACACCTGCTCCCACGCGCCGGAGCAGCTGCTCGCTTGCACCGCGGTGATCTACAGCGGGCTGCTCGAAAAATATCGCGATCTGCGCGTCGCCTTTCTCGAAGCCGGGATCGGCTGGGTCCCGTTCTGGATGGAGCATATGGACGAGGAATACGAATTCCGCCGCTTCGAGGCGCCGCTCCTCAAGATGAAGCCGTCGGAATACATGGCGTGCGGCCGCGTCTATGTGTCCTGCGAGCCGGAAGAGAAGACGTTGCGCTACGTCCCGGATTTCTTCCCCGAGGACAACATCCTGTTCGCTTCCGATTACCCGCATTGGGACGGCGAATTTCCCTACGCGGTCGCGCATCTCGCCAACCGCAACGACATCTCGGTCGAACTGAAGACGAAGATCTTCCGCGACAACCCGCGGCGCTTCTACAACCTGCCGTCAAATTGATTGTCATTGCGAGGAGCCAATGCCGAAGATTAAAGCCGAGCGCCTCGAAGAGATCGGTCGCGCGCTGTTCATTGCCGCCGGTACGCCGGAAGTGGAAGCCGCGCTCGTCATGCGCCATATCGTCGGCGCCAATCTCGTCGGGCACGACTCGCATGGCGTCATCCAGATCCCGACCTATATCGAGCGCATCAAAGTGGGGCACATCGTCCCGGGCGCGCCCTGGGTCATCGTCAAGGAATCGCCGACTACGACGGTCGTCGACGGTCATTGGGGCTTCGGCTACACCGTCAACGAACGCGCGATGCGGCTGACCATCGAGAAGGCCGAGAAGAGCAATGTCGCCGCCGCGACCGTGTTTCGTCAGGGCCATATCGGCCGCCTGTCGAGCTATACGCAGATGGCCGCGAAGGCTGGGATGATCGGCCTCATCACCGCCGATTCCGGGCGCTCGCCAAAAGCCGTCGCGCCGTTCGGCGGACGCGAGGCGCGGCTCGGCACAAACCCGATCTCGATGGCGATCCCGTCCGATCTCGACGGGCCGCTTTATCTCGACATGGCGACCTCGGCCGCGGCGGCCGGCAAGATCGCGCTTGCCGTCGCGCGCAACCAGCCGGTGCCGGATGGCTGGGTCATCGGCAGCGACGGCAAGCCGACCAACGACCCGCGCCAGCTGCGCCAGGGCGGCGCGCTGTTGCCGCTTGGCGGTCCGGATGGCGGCTATAAAGGGACGGGGCTCGCCGTCATGGTCGAGATCCTGTGCGGGCTGTTGACCGGCCTTGGCTTCGGGGTCGAGCCGACCGGGCGGCACAATGACGGCTGCTTTATGGCCTGCTTCAAGGTCGACGCCTTCCGCCCGCTCGGCGAATTCAAAAAGGAGGTCGGCGAGTTCGTGCGCTACCTGAAGGAAACACCGCCCGCCGAAGGCTCGAGCGGTGTTCTCTATCCCGGCGAAATCGAGCACCGCCGCGAGCAGGACCGCCGCCAGAACGGCATCGAGGTCGAGGATTCGACCTGGGACAAGATCAAGTCGCTGGCGCAGGATTACGGTCTCGCCCGCCAGCTCGCCCTCTAGCCAGAACGCGTCCCGGCGAAAGCCGGGACCCACTCAGCCGAAGATCGAACTGCTGAATGGTGGGTCCCGGCTTTCGCCGGGACGCGCATCGTTTTCGGCATCAGGCTGAACGGATTGTTCTCGCGAACGGGCGCCGCGCTAGCTCACCGCAGACACCCCTGGAAGATGCGGCCGCAGTAATTGGAGCCGTCGCGCAGATAGAGGAATTCCGGCGCGGCATGATCGGCGGTAAACGAGAGCACGCGGCCCTCGCGCGCCAGCAATGACACCTGGCAGTAATTCTTCAAATCCTGCGCGCGATAGACGAGGACGGTGCCGCCCCCCGGACCCGGTGCGACGCCGCGCGGCGGCCCGGCGCACTGCTCGAGCGCCGCGACCGGCATGCCTGGCAGACGCGGCGCCATTGCTTGCCACGCCGCCTCCTCGTTCGGAATCGTCGAGACCTCCGCAACCGGCCCGGCGCAACCCGCGCTGATGAGAAACGTTGCCACAAGAACCGCCCGAAGGATCACGTCACAGCCCCCTGTCCCCGCCCGCATTTACCATACTTCGCCGCACGCCGCTTCGCTTCAGCCTCACCTCGTCCCGGGTCGTAAACCGAAAATTAACGGGCTCGGACGTATCCCCGGTGAATCGGCACACGCAGGGATGAATCGTGAACCTTCGAGCCGGCGGGGTGCCAGCGATCACCCGCTCTCGCGCACGAAATCGGCGGCGAAGCAACCGGCCGGGCATTGTCCCGATCGCCGCCGCCGACCGCTAGGCAGAGCGAATGCGACGCACCAACCGCCTCATCACGATCGTCAAATCGGCGCGACTGCAGCATGCGACGCTGGCGCTGTTCACGCTGGTTGTGCTGGCTTACGCGGCGATTGCGCTGCGCTCGATCTGGCGGGTCTCGGATCGGGTCCTGGAGGATGCCGCAAGCACGGTTGGTGTCGCCGCGCTGACCGGCTTTGGGCTCTTTGCGGTGTCCGCGCTGGCGCTCGCCTGGATGATGAGCGGCACG
>JBKOVT010000008.1:0-5880 GCA_046724035.1 Pseudomonadota bacterium
CCACAACCGCCGCGATCTGTACGACGCGAAATACCTGTATGGCATACGCAACGTCTTCGATCACCCACTCGCCTTTCTCGGCAAGGCTGAGGTGGATGCCGTACACACCACCGCTTCACGTCAAAGCTTTCCGATGCTCGATGCCTTGCCCGAGGATGCGGTGCTGATTGGCGTGTTCGGTTTCCTAAACGAATACAAAGGCTTCGGAACAGCGATTCAGGCGCTCCATTACCTGCCCGAGAACTATCATCTGCTGATCTTTGGCGGCGTTCACCCAAACGAGATTGCCGAGCATCGGCAAATTCATCCCTACATCTCGTCGCTGTTTAGCGATGCCTACGTCGACACGACGCTGTATGACCGGATCAGCGCGCCAACTCAGGAGAGCGCGCCGGCGCTGGTGCTCACCGCGGAGCGCGGCCTCGGCGAATTGCTGGGTACGCACCCTCGCGACCTGTCGGCGCGCATCCATTTCATGGGCGCGCTCGGCGACACCGAGTTTCTTGCCGGCATGGCTATTTGCGAGTCAGTTGTCTTTCCCTATCTCGAGGTCGGGCAATCCTCGTCGGGGCCGATCTCGCAGGCGCTGGAGCTGGGCTGCCGCATTATCGCCTCGCGCACCCGCACCTTTCTGGACTTCGCCGAGTATCACCCGAACGCGATAGAGTTCTTCGATATCGGCAATCACCTGGAGTTGGCCGAGCGCGTCCTCGCCCGCCCGCAATTCGCGCCGCCCCGTCCATTCCCGGAGTTCAATGCCGAGACCAACAAGGCGCTCTACCTGCTCGCCAACAGCCGGCTGTCGCGGGGCGCCGGTGCCCCGTCTCAGATTACCGCGTTTGAGGCCGTGGCACCTCGCTAGGCGGGTGGCGTCCAGGGAGCCGGCGCGCGCGGTTCGAGATCGGTCACGACATCGACGACGACCGTCTCGTCGGCGGCGAGCGCCTCGCGCAACGCCGGCGCGATCTCACCGGGCTGGTCGACGCGAATGCCGCGCACCCCGAAGCTGCGCGCAACTTCGGTGAAATCGGTCGGTCCGAAGCGGATCAGCTCCTCGCCCCGCCCCGGCCTATTGCCGGCAATGCGGTGCACCCCCGTCAGGTTCTGGCCAAAGCCGGAGTTGTTGTTGACGATCACCGTCACGGCGATACCGCAACGACGAGCCGATTCCAATTCGGCGAGGTGGTAATAGAACCCGCCATCGCCCGTGAAGCAGACCACCTTACGGCTGCCGGCGGCGCATTTCGCACCGAGGGAGGCGGGAAACGCCCAGCCAAGCGATCCCGCCGCGCGCAGATAGCTTTGCCCGGCGCCGTTCAACTCGATCATCGTGCCGGTCCAGATGCCGGAATATCCGGTGTCAGCGACAAGAATGCCGTCCTGCGGCAAGGCGCGCGTCACCTCGGCACAGAGCCGCTCGACCGCGATCGGCGCCGTGTTCGTTTCGGCGAGCGCTACCACGCTGGCGCACCAATCGCCGACGATGCGCGCCACCTCATCGGCGAAACCGCTATCGCGGACGGGCCGGCCGATGATCTCGACCAGCCGGGCGACGGTCGCTTTCGGATCGCCGACGATGCCGATCGTGTTCGGATAACTGCGCCCGATTTCAAGCGGATCGGCTTCGATCTGCACAATCGGCGTCTCATAGGAGGGTATCGTCCAGTTCAGCGTCACCTGATCGCCGGTGTCGCAGCCAATGAACAGCACCAGCTCGGCGCTGTGCACGATCCGGTTGGCGGGAGGCGCCGAATAGCTGCCCGCGACCCCTGCTGATAATCGATGCTGTGTTGGGATGATGCCGCGCGCGCCCAAGGTTGTCGCGACCGGCGCGGCGAGCGCCTCTGCCAGCGCGAGCACCTCCGGCCCGGCTTGCGAGGCGGCGGCGCCGTCCCCCGCAACGATCGCGACCCGACGCGCACCTTTCAGCAACGTGGCGATCCGTTCGATGTCGCGACCTTCGGCAACCGGCCGGTGCACCGGAATGGGACGGGCTTCGGTCTCCAAAACCGGGGGTTCCGCCGTCTGGCCGAGCTCGATGACATCGCCCTGCAGCCCGTTGAAATCGAGATGGGTGGGCCGCGGCGTCTCGGCCAGCGCGGCGCGCCAGGCGTGGCGCAACAGGCGCGGCAGCTCGGTCGTGGCATATACCGGGCTCGAGAACTTGGTGACCGCCGAGAACAACGGCGCGTGCGGGATCTCCTGGTAGGAATTGCGGTGCTGGAAGGAGGGCTCTTTGTGGCCGGTCAGGGCGATGACCGGGCTGCGCCCGAGCCAGGGATCCTGCAATCCCGAGGCGAGGTTCGCGGCGCCAACCGATTGGGCCATGCAGATCCCCGGACGCCGCGCCACCCGGGCATAGCCATCCGCCATATAGGCCGCCGCCTTCTCGGAATGGGCGAGCACCGGCTTTACGCCGTGATCGCTCAACCGCAGCAAGGTGCGGCGCATCACCGACTCGACAAAGAAGACATGGCTCATGCCGGTGCCGGCCAGCGCCCGGGCCAGCCATTCCGCGCCGTTCATCGCAGCCGTTTCGGCCATCGCGCTCCCTCCGCTAACTCACGAACCGCGCAGTCTAATGAAGCGGGGCCGCTTCGGCCAAGCGATCAAGTCCGACTGAATGCGCTGCGTTTTTGCGCGGTACGCGCTAATCTTCGCGGAAGCATGCATGAGGGAGGACCCAATGGCCCGCATCAAGCATATCGCGTTGGTTACCGATGATCCCGCCGAGACCGCCGAGTTCTACAAGCAGCATTTCGGCCTGACCGAGCTCTACCGGCGGCCGACTGATACCGGCGAGAAGGGTGTCTGGCTCAGCGATGGCTATATCTATTTCGCCATCCTGAAATACGGCACCGAGGATGCGCCAAAGCTCGGGCCGGGGCAGAGTTCCGAGCTGCGCGGCATTCACCATATCGGTTTCCAGGTCGACGATATTCAGGAGACAGCCGCGGCATTGGAAGCGGCGGGCGTGCAACCCGTGCCGATGGACCGGTCGCGGCCGCGCGGGGCCCGGCCCATGGGGCCGCCTAGCGAAGCGGTCAACCTGAAATATCTCGGCCCCGATGCCGTGCACTTCGATGTGCGTCAGCGCGGCTGGGACGAGTCGATCGAGCTGGGGATGGACCGGTACGAGCTGATGCCGGTGAAGCAGGCGACAGAATAGCGTCCGCCGCGAGATCGCCTACGCGGGCGGTACACCGGCCGCCCGCTTCTTCTCCTCTCTCGCGGCAATCGCAGCTTCGCGCTCGATCAGCAATCTGGCGCGCTCGACAACCGGCACGTCGATCATTTTGCCGTCGACCGTGACGGCGCCGACGCCTCCGGCGAGCGCCTTGTCATAGGCGGCAACGACGCGGGTTGCGTGGTCCATTTCGGCGGCGCCTGGCCGGAACTCCTCGTTGAGGATCGCGACCTGGCTCGGGTGAATGACGCTGGCGCCAAGAAAGCCGATGCGGCGCGAGCGGCGCACCGTTTCGCGAAAGCCGTCGAGATCGTGGAATTCGGCGACCGTGCCGACAAACCCGAGCGGCATAATGCCGGCGGCTCGCGCCGCAAAGACGCAGACCTGCTTTGGCATGAAGAGCCCCTCCGCCTCGGGCAACATGCCGGCCGACAATGCGAAATCCTCAGCCCCGAGATTGAGCGCGACAAGGCGCGGCGACGCCTTGGCGATCTCGTGAATCCGAAAGAACGCGTCGGCGGTCTCGACCATCGCCAGCATCTTGGTCGTGCCGATCGCCATGCCGCGCTCGGCTTCCAACTCGTCGATGATCTCGGCGACCAGCCGCACGTGCTCAGCGCCCTCCGCTTTCGGCAGCGCCACCGCCTGCACCCGCGGGCCGATGACAGCTTCGAGATCGCGCACCGTCATGCGCATGGGCCGGTTGAGCCGCACGACCACATCGGCGCCGCCGCGCGAGACGATCTCGGCTGCCTCGGGCACGAGACCGCGCGCCTGCTCCTTCTCCGAGGCCGCGACGCTGTCTTCAAGATCAAGGATGATCGCATCAGCGCCGCGCCGGGCCGCACCATCGACAAACCGCCGCTGCGTCACCGGCACAAACAGCAGCGAGCGCCAGACCGGCAGATCGTTTCTCATATCTTGCCTCCGAGCCCGATCACGCCATCGGCCGCTAGCCGCTCAAGCGCCGCCGGATCGACGCCGAGCTGGCCGAGGATCTCAGCGGTGTGCTCGCCGAGCCGCGGCGCGGGCGAGCGCAAATGTCCCGGCGTATCGGACAGCCGCGGGATCACATTGTGCATGACGAGCCGGCCGGTCTGTTCGTCCGGCACATCGACGACGATCTCGCGTTCGGTGACATGCGGGTCTGCGAGAAATTGGTCGATGTCATAGACCGGCGCGGCGGTCACCTCGGCAGCGGCGAAGACCGCCATGTTTTCATCCAAGGTGCGCGCGGCGATGAACTCGGAGATCGGCGCCTCGCATTCCTCGGCATGCCGCACACGGTCGGTGTTGGTGCGAAAGCGCGGGTCGGAAATGATGTCCTCGCGGCCAATCGCACGGAACAGCCGCTCGGCCATGGCCTGGATCGAGGCGGAGATGCCGATATAGCGGCCGTCCTTTGTGCGAAAGACGTTGCGCGGGGAGGTCGTCTCGGAGCGGCTGCCGGTCCGCGGCCGGATCTCGCCGGTCATCCGGTAGATCGGCGCTTCCGTCGCGATAAACGAGAAGAGCGGGTCGAGCAATGGCAGATCGATCATTTGCCCGGCGCGCCCCTCGACCTCCACCTGGCGCAGCGCCACCATGACCGCGAAGGCGCCGTAAAGCCCGGCAACCATGTCGGCGAGCGCGGTCGGCGGCAATACCGGCTCGCGGTCGGCAAAGCCGGTGCGCGCCGCGTATCCCGACATGCTCTCGACCAATGTCCCGAAGCCCGGCCGGTCGCGATAGGGCCCATCCTGTCCCCACCCCGAGACGCGCACGATGACAAGCCGCGGATTGCGGGCATGCAATATCTCCGGCCCGAGCCCCATTTTTTCCAGCGTGCCCGGGCGGAAATTTTCGATCAGCACCTCGCTGCTGGCGATCAGATCCAGCAGGAGGTCGCGGCCGCGGCGGTCCCGTGGCGACAGCGCGACGCTCTTTTTGTTTCGGGCATAGAGCTTCCAGTGGACGCTGACGCCCTTGGTCTGCCAGGCGCGCAGCGGGTCGCCTTTTTGCGGATCCTCGATCTTCAAGACCTCGGCGCCGAAATCAGCAAGCTGTGAGGATACTGCATTGCCAGCGACCAGCCGCGACAGATCGATGACGCGGACGCCGTCGAGTGGACAGGCGGCCTCCGGTTCGAAGGATTTTTCCGGCACAGGCATGGCGGCCGCGGCTCCAACACATACAGGCGCCGAACCTTAGCCGGGTGAAATGCGGAAGAAAACCGCCGCGCGTTACTCCGCCGCGTCGCGGTAGATGGGTGCAGGCGGCGGAAATCGGTTGGCCACGACGACGGCGTGATCGTGCGGTATCGTATCGCGCCGCCTGCGGCCGACACCGCGGATCCAGTCGCTGAACCGCTCCATGTAGAGATAGGTCACCGGGATCGTGTAGAGCGTCAGCAACTGTGACACGACAAGCCCGCCGACCACCGCAACGCCCAGCGGCTGGCGCAACTCGGACCCTGCGCCGATGCCGATCGCGATCGGCATAATGCCGAAGATCGCCGCCATCGTCGTCATCATGATCGGGCGGAAGCGCAATACCGCGGCCTCGTAGATCGCCTCCTCGGCAGACAGGTGCTCGTTCCGGCGGCGTTCGAGCGCGAAGTCGATCATCATGATCGCGTTCTTCTTGACGATGCCGATCAGCATCAACAGACCGATGATCGCGATGACGCTAAGATCGAAGCCGAACAGCCACAG
>JBKOVT010000016.1:0-11183 GCA_046724035.1 Pseudomonadota bacterium
ACGCGCACGGTGCGGACGCGCTGCTTCCCGAGCTGGTTCACCTTGAACTGCAATTTCGGGATGATGTAGCCCTGCACCGGGTAGAGCGCGATCGCGGCGGCCCCGAGGATCGGGTCCTGCATGAACATGAAAAAGATGATCGTCAGCAGCTGCCCGCCCTGGAACAGCGGCAGGTTAAACGCGTCGCCGATAAAGCCGCCGAGCTGCTCGCATTCGACCGTGATCATCGGGATGATCTGGGCCGACGAATTTTTGTGAAAGTAGGAGAGCGGGAAACACAGGAGCCGTTGGTAGAGCGAATAGCGGAAGCGCCGCAGCATCCGCTCGCCGATCTGACCCTTATAGGTGTTGATAACGTATTTGAAGGCGCCGTTGACGAAGACGAGGATGATGAACACCCCGCACAGGATCATCAGATACGGCACCTGGTCGAATTCGAAACCGAACAGGTGTTCGGGGAACGTCTTGCCCCCGATCGCCTTGTTGACGATCGTCTTCGGCAGGTCGAGCGAGTAGTAGAGGAAAGGAAAGGAAGAAAGCGTCAGCAACAGCAGCAGTATCTGCTGCTTCATGCTGTGCTTCAGGATGAAACGATAAACCGACGGTTCGAGGTCGCTGACCTCCGGCGGAATAGGCGGCTGCGGCACGCGTTCTGCATCGGATTGCGGCGCGACCCCCGGCAAAAGACCGGGGCGCAGCACCGCGTCGGCCGAGCTGGCCGCCGCCGTCATCGCCTTCATGTCCGGCCCCGTGAAACCACCATGACCCTTGTCCTAACTCCTCATCTCATGGTTGCATCTGACCAATAAAACAGGGAGACATCGCGTGGCCCCCCGGCGCGATCATAAACGAGTCTTAATCTACAGCCACGACAGCTTTGGGCTCGGCCATCTACGCCGATGCCGGGCCATCGCCCATTCCTTGGTGGATGGCGACACCTCGCTGTCGGTCCTGATCTTATCCGGATCGCCGATCATCGGCAGCTTCGATTTCCGCTCGCGTGTTGATTTTGTGCGCATCCCGGGCGTGATCAAGTTGCGCAACGGCGAGTATGTCTCGCTCAATCTGCACATCGATATTGAAGAAACCTTAGCGATGCGCTCGTCGATCATGCGGCACACCGCCGAGATCTTCGACCCCGACATCCTGATCGTGGACAAGGAGCCCTTGGGCCTCCGGGGCGAGATGCGCCCGACCCTCGACCTGTTGCGGGCGCGCGGGACGCCGATGGTCCTGGGGCTGCGCGACGTCATGGACGACCCCGAGGCGCTCGAAAGCGAGTGGGAGCGCAAGAACGCGATCCCGGCGCTCTGGGAGTACTACAACGAAATCTGGGTCTATGGCCTGCCCCAGATCTGCGACCCGTTAGCCGGCATCGACCTGCCGAAAAGCGTGCGGCGGCGCATGATCTATACCGGCTATCTGCGCCGCCAGGTGCCGGTAGCGGCAGCCGCGGCCCCGGAAAACCCACGCCTAGTGGACGGCGAATTCCTGCTCGTGACGCCGGGCGGGGGCGGCGACGGCGACGGGCTCATCGACTGGGTCTTGGCGGCCTATGAGCAGGAGGGCCCCAGGCTGCCGCCGGCGCTGATCGTGTTCGGGCCGTTTATGCTGCCAGAACGGCAGACGGCGTTTGCCGCCCGGGCCGAGCGGCTTCCCAATGTCTACACGCTGACCTTCGAGGCGCGGCTCGAACACCTGATGGCACGGGCCCGCGGCATTGTCGCGATGGGCGGCTACAACACGTTTTGCGAGATCCTGTCCTTCGACAAGCCGGCGCTGATCGTGCCGCGCACGACGCCGCGCCTTGAACAGTTCATCCGCGCCCAGCGCGCCGCCGAGCTGGGCTTGGCCGCGATGCTGCCCGACGAGCGTGACCGCGACCCCGCGATCATGGCGGCGGCGCTCTTGCAATTGACGCAGCAGAAGCCGCCCTCGGCGGTCGTCGTGCCGGGGCTCCTCGACGGCATGGCGAGCGTCAAGCGGCTGGTCCAGAAATGGCTGCGCGAGGGCCGCGCCGAGCGAGCGAAACTGCGGGCGGGCGGGCGAGCGTGACCGCAGCCGGCCTGGGTCCTGGCCGGGTTGCCTTTGTCCTGAAAGGCTACCCGCGGCTGTCGGAGACCTTTATCGCGCAGGAGATCCGCGCCCTCGAACAGCGCGGCCTCGACATCCTGATCGTGTCGTTGCGCCACCCGACCGATCCGGCGACGCATCCGGTGCATGCGGAGATCAAGGCGCCGGTCTTGTACCTGCCGGAATATCTCAAGGACGAGCCGCGCCGGGTGTGGCGCGGCTGGCGGCGGGCACGGCGGATTGCGGGCTACCGCGCGGCGCGGCGGGCCTGGCTCAAGGACCTGCTGCGCGACCCGACCCCGAACCGCATCCGCCGCTTTGGCCAGGCGGTCGTGCTGGCGGCGGAATTGCCAAAGGATATCGGGCAGCTGCACGCGCATTTCCTTCACACGCCGGCCTCGGTGGCGCGCTATGCCGCGGCGATGCGCGGGCTCGACTGGTCGGTGTCGGCGCATGCCAAGGATGTCTGGACGATCCCGGATTGGGAGAAGCGCGAGAAACTGGCTGCGGCGCGCTGGGCGGTCACCTGCACCGAAACTGGCCGCGCGCACCTCGCCGCGCTGGCGCCCGCGCCCGACAAGGTCATGCTGTCCTATCATGGGCTCGATCTCGACCGCTTTGCGCCGGCGCAGGCGCGCGCGTGGGTTGGCGGGAGCGACGGCAGCGATCCGGCGCGGCCGGTCGTGCTGCTGTCGGTCGGCCGCGCGGTGGCCAAGAAGGGCTATGACGACTTCTTGGCAGCATTGGCCTTGCTGCCGCGCGAATTGGCGTGGCGGCTCATTCATATCGGCGGCGGCACCTTGGCCGGGCCGCTGAAGCGCGAAGCGGCGCGGCTGGGGTTGGAGCGGCGCATCGAGTGGCGCGGCGCGCAGCCGCAGCCCGCGGTGTTGCAGGCCTATCGCGAGGCCGATCTGTTTGTGCTCGCCGCCAAAATCGCAAAGGACGGTGACCGCGACGGGCTGCCGAATGTGCTGCTCGAAGCCCAGAGCCAGGGCCTCGCCTGTGTCGCGACCGCGCTTCCCGGGATCGCCGAACTCATCGAGGACGGAGGGACCGGGGTGCTCGTCGCGCCGGAGCGGCCCGAGGGGTTGGCGGCGGCGCTCGAACGCCTGATCCGCAGCCCCGATTTGCGGCGCCGGCTCGGCACGGCTGGGGAAGCGCGAGTTCGGCGCGATTTCGACATGCATAGCGGCATCGAATTGCTGGCCGAACGGTTCGGGCTGCGCCCGCTCCACGCCGCCGCGGAGTGAAAGCCGCATGCGGATTGCGTTCTACGCGCCGCTGAAACCGCCCGATCACCCGGTGCCGTCGGGCGACCGGGAGATCGCGCGATTGTTCCTGGCGGCGTTGCGTCGAGCCGGGCACGAGCCCTTTCTCGCGTCACGCATGCGCAGCTTCGATGGCGCGGGCGATGCCGAGCATCAGGCGCGGATCGCGGCGCTGAGCCAGCGCACGGCGGAACGGTTGCTGCGGCGATGGCGCGAGCAGCCGGAAGCGGCGCCCGAGCTGTGGTTCACCTACCATCTCTACTACAAGGCGCCGGATTGGCTCGGGCCCGCGGTCAGCGCGGCGCTCGGGATTCCCTATGTCGTCGCCGAGGCGTCCTATGCCGCGAAACGCGCCACGGGGCCGTGGGCGGACGGGCACCGCGCGGTCAAGCGCGCGTTGCGCCGCGCCGATGCCGTCATCGGGCTCAACTCGGCCGACCGCGACGGCGTGCTGCCGTTGCTGCGCGATCCCGGCCGCTGGGTTGCGCTGCCGCCATTTCTCGATACGGCGGCCTACCCAGCGCGCGAGCCGCGCCGAGCTGCAATGCCGCGGCTCATCACGGTGGCGATGATGCGGCATGGCGACAAGCTGGCCTCCTATCGCGTGCTCGGCGCGGCGCTGGCGCAGCTGCTCGATGTGCCGTGGTCGCTCGACATTGTCGGCGACGGGCCGGCGCGCCCTGAAGTGGAAGGGGCCCTCGCGCCATTGCGGCCGCGCGTCACCTATCGCGGCGCGCTCGACGACCAGGGCGTCGCCGCGGCGCTGGCGCAGGCCGATTTCTTTGTCTGGCCGGCGATCAACGAAGCCTTTGGCATGGCGCTGCTCGAAGCGCAGGCGAGCGGGCTGCCGGTCGTCGCCGGGGCGAGCGGCGGGGTTGGCGACATCGTCCTGCCGGGCACGACGGGCCTGCTCGCGCCGCCGGGCGATGCGGAGGCATTTGCGAGCGCGGTGCGGCGGCTGATCCGGGATCCGGCAGCGCGCGCCGCGATGGGGCTGGCCGCCGTGCAAAAGGTGCGGCGCGAGCACGATGTGTCCATTGCCGCCGCGCGACTCGCCGGCCTCATCGATGCTCTCGGCCGAAAGCGCGCGGCGTGACGCTCTGCGCCCTGATCCGTCACATGCCAACGTCGTGGAATGCGGCCGGACGGCTGCAAGGCGCTGAGGATGTGCCGGTCGACAGCGCGATGGCGCCGAACTGGCAGATGCCGCCGGAACTCGCGCAGTTTCGGTGGCTGACGAGCCCGCTGCGCCGCGCCCGCGACACCGCGCGGCTGCTCGGCATCCCGGAACCGGTCATCGAGCCGCGGCTCTCGGAAATGCGCTGGGGCGCCTGGGAGGGCAAGACCTTGGCCGAGCTGCGCGCGCGGCTCGGCGCCGAAATGGCGGCGGCCGAGGCAGCCGGGCTCGATTTGCGCCCGCCCGGCGGCGAGAGCCCGCGCGAGGTGCAGGCGCGGGTCCGGCCGCTGCTCGCCGAGATCGCGCAAAGCGGCCGCCCGACCGCGGCGGTGACGCATAAGGGCGTCATCCGCGCCGTGCTGGCGCTTGCCACGGGCTGGGACATGCGCGACAAGCCGCCCCATCGGCTCGACTGGTCGGCGGCGCATCTGTTCCGCCTCGACGCGAGCGGCAAGCCGAGGATCGCGCGCCTTAATGTGGCGCTGGAGCGGATGTGAGCCGGTCGGTTCTGTTCCATGTGCAATATCTCTTGGGCATCGGACATCTGCAGCGCTCGCTGCGGATCGCCAGCGCGCTGGCGCGCGACGGCCTCGCGGTCACCCTCGTCAATGGCGGACCGCCGGCCGCGGAGCTGACCGCCGACCCCAAGCTGCGCCTCGTGCAGCTTGAACCGGTGCGGGCGCGCGATGCGAGCTTCGCGCTGATCGACGATGCCGGCCGCGCGATCGACGACGCATTGCGGGCGCGGCGGCGCGAGGCATTGCTCGCCGCGTTTGCGGCGGCGCGACCCGATGCGGTCGTGATCGAGGGCTTTCCGTTCGCGCGGCGCGCCTTTGCCTTCGAATTGGACCCGCTGATCGCCGCGGCGCAGGCTGCCGCGCCGCGGCCCCGGGTTATCTGTTCGGTGCGCGACATCATCGCCTGGCGCGACGACCCGGCGCGGCACCGCGCCATCGCCGAGCGAGTATGCCGCGACTTCGATGCGGTGCTGGTGCATGGCGACCCAAAGCTGGTCCCCTTCGAGGCGAGCTTCCCGGCGACCTCCGAGATCGCCGAGCGGCTGATCTACACAGGCTACGTCTATGACGCCCACCTCACCCTTGGCCCCACCCCAACCCTCCCCCGCGAGCGGGGGAGGGTGAATTTGCGAGGTGCGGGCGAGGATCGTGGCGAAGTCGTTGTGTCGGCCGGCGGCGGCGCGGCGGGAGCGGTGTTGCTGAACGCGGCATTGGCAGCGCGACGGCAGGGCTGTCTCGCGGATGCGCCGTGGCGACTGCTGACCGGCGCCAACCTGCCGGAGGCCGAATACGCGGCACTGCGCCGAGCCGCCCCGGCCGGGGTCACGGTGGAGCGGTTTCGCCCGGACCTGCCGGGATTGTTGCGGCAATGCCGGGTGTCGGTCAGCCAGGCCGGGTACAACACCGTCCTCGATATCGTCACGGCGCGGGCCCGCGCCGTGCTCGCGCCGTTCGCCGCAGAGCGCGAGACCGAGCAGCTAATGCGGGCCGAGCGGCTTGCGGCGCTCGGCGCAGCGGAGCTGGTGCGCGAGAGCGAATTGTCGCCGACGAGCCTCGCAGCAGCGATCGAGCGCACGGCGGCACGCGAACCGGCGGTGGTCATGGTTAACACCGACGGCGCGGCCAATTCGGCCCGCATCATCGCGGCGCTGATCGAGGGCTGTCCCGTCGGGCATCTTGCCGCGAAAACGGGCAAGGCTATGATCGGCCAATGAGTAGGTATGCCGCGGGGATATGGCCATGACCGGCAAATGGCCCGATCTCGTCGCGGAGCTCGATCGCTGGGGGGAGACCGGGCACGTGGCCAGCCTGTGGTGGCGCGACGATGACGCTGTCGCGCCGACCCCCGAATTGACCGCGCTATTGCAAGTCGCCGGCACGGCGCCGGTGGCGCTGGCTGTGATCCCGGCCGAGGCGAGCCCCGAGCTGCCCGACTTTCTCGACAAGGCACCGCAACTTGCCGTGCTTCAGCATGGGTGGCGTCATACAAATCATGCGGCGGCCCATGCGGCGGGCGCCAAGAAGAGCGAATTTCCGGCAGGCCGCGCGGAGGCGGCCGTCGTGGAAGAGCTGGCGGCGGGGCGGGCGCGCCTCGAGAGGCTGTTCGGGCAGCGCGCATTGCCGGTATTGGTGCCGCCGTGGAACCGCTTTGCCGCGGAGTTCGTACCGTTACTAACAAAAACCGGGATCAGGGGCCTGTCGTCGATGGCCTCACGTCGGGCCGCGGCGTTGCCCCCGGACATTGTCTCGATGGATGTGCACCTCGACCTCGTCGCCTGGAAGGATGACAGACGGTTTATCGGCACCGCGGCGGCGCTGACGAGCCTCATCGGCCATTTGCAGGCGCGCCGGCTGGGGCAGGTTGTCCGCGGCGCCGTCACCGGGATACTGACGCATCACCTCGTCACGGACAGCGCCGGGACCGGCTTTCTCGACCGGCTCGCGGCGACCGTCGAACGGCACGCCGCGGCACGGTGGGCGAATGCCGCGGAGCTGCTCGCGGCATGATGCCGGCCGACCCCATGGACGCGGAGACCCGGCACGCTTATCCCGCGTCGGCGATGCTCGGCGATTATCTGCGCGCCGCCGCCGGGCTCGTGCCGGTCGGCGTCGTATTCGCGACCGTCCCGGTCGGCACGGTGGCAGCCGGGATTCTTGGCGGGTTTGCGGCGATCTTCGGGGTTTTTGGCGTGCGCACCGCGTTGCGGCACGGGACGAGCCTCGAAATGACCGACACCGAGCTGCGCGCCCGCGGCCTTTGGCGCACCACGATCCGCTGGGACAAGCTCGACCGGATGCGGCTGGCCTATTATTCGACCCGGCGCGACCGGCGCAGCGGCTGGATGCAGCTCGATCTCGGGGCCGGCGGCGCCAGGGTCCGCCTCGACAGCCGCATCGAGGGGTTTGACCGGGTGGTGCGCCACGCCGCCGAAATCGCCGCGGCGCGCGGGCTGGCGCTCAACGAAGCGACAATGTCGAACCTCGAGGCGCTCGGCATCGCGCTGCCGGAAGGCTATGCCGAGACCGGGGCAGCGCGATGAACGACCTGCTCCGCGTCGAAGATCTGCACGTCCGCTTCGCGACCGGCGGCGGACCGCTCGATGCGGTCAAGGGCGTCAATTTCCGCATTCGCCCGGCGGCGACCGTCGCGCTGGTCGGCGAAAGCGGCTCGGGGAAATCGGTCGTCAGCCAGAGCATTCTGCGCATCCTGCCGCGCAACGGCCGGATCGTCCGGGGCGCGATCCGGTTTGCCGACCCGCGAGGCAATGGCGAGGTCGTCGACCTCGTGCAATTGCCGGCGGATGGCGCCGCGATGCGGGCGATCCGCGGCGGGCGGATCTCGATCATCTTCCAGGAGCCGATGAGCTCCCTGTCGCCCTTGCACACGATCGGCGATCAGGTCGGCGAGGCGCTCAAACTGCATCGCACGGTCAGCGCCGCCGAGGCGAAAGAGCTGACGACCGACATGCTGCGCCTGGTCGGCTTTCCCGACCCGCAGCGCGCCTGGCGCAGTTATGCCTTCGAATTGTCGGGCGGCTTGCGCCAGCGCGCGATGATCGCGATGGCGCTGGTGTGCCGCCCGGCGCTCCTGATCGCGGACGAGCCGACGACCGCGCTCGACGTCACGATCCAGGCGCAGATCCTGAAGCTCATCGTCGAATTGCAGGCCGAGCTCGGCATGGCCGTGCTCCTGATCACGCATGACCTCGGGGTTGTCGCCAATGTCGCCGAGGAAATCGTCGTCATGTATCAGGGCGAGATCATGGAGAGCGGCACGCTCGACGATGTTTTCCGCCGGGCTTCGCACCCTTATCTGCGCGCCCTTCTGCGCGCGGTGCCGCGCTTCGACATGAAGGCCGGCGAGCGGCTCGTGCCGATCCGCGAGATCCCGCCGGGCGACGCGCCGCATTTGATGGCGCAGCTGCCGCCCTGGCCGGCGCAGGCGACCGCGCCGCTTCTCGAATGCGTCGATATCAAGAAGAGCTTTGGGCTGCGGGCTGGCGGCATGTTCCGCACCGGGCCGGGGGTGCGCGTCACGGCGGTCGACGGCGTCAGCATCAAGATCGCGCGCGGCGAATGCCTCGGCCTCGTCGGCGAAAGCGGCTGCGGCAAGACGACATTGAGCAAGATCCTGCTGCGCGCGTTCGAGCCGGATTCGGGGCAGGTCATCTTCAACGAGCGCGGCAAGCTGATCGATGTGCTCGCGCTCGAAGGCGAGGCGCTGAAGCGCTTTCGGCGGCAGGTGCAGTTCATCTTTCAAGACCCGTTCGGCTCGTTGAACCCGCGCATGACGGTCTACGACATCATCGCCGAGCCGCTGATCATTCACGGCATCGGCGATTCGAAAATGCGACAGGAGCTGGTGTCCGAATTGGTGACTCTGGTCGGGCTCGACCCGCGGCACTTGCGGCGTTATCCACACAGCTTCTCGGGCGGGCAGCGGCAGCGTATCGGGATCGCGCGGGCATTGGCGTTGCGCCCCGAGCTGGTCATCTGCGACGAGCCGGTCTCGGCGCTCGACGTCTCGATCCAGGCACAGATCTTAAACCTGCTGATGGATCTGCAGAAGAAGCTGGGCCTGACCTATTTGTTTATCTCGCACAATCTGGCGGTGGTCGATTACATCGCCGACCGCATCGCGGTGATGTGCGCCGGCCGCATCGTCGAACTGGCGCCGCGCGGCGTGTTGTTTCGCAACCCGGTCCATCCCTATACGCAGGCGCTGCTCGCGGCGGTGCCGGCGCCCGACCCGTCGCACCGGCTCGATTTCCACGAGCTGATGGAAGGGCGCGCCTCCGATCCGCGCGCCTGGCCCGAGCCGTTCCGGCGCGACCCCGGCCTGACGCTCGAACTGTTCGAAGTGGAGCCGGGGCATTTTGCCGAGGCGACGGCAATGCCGGGTGTCGCGATGCGGCGCGAAGCGCGCATCGCCGCGCCGGGCTGAGAGAGATGGTCAAACAAATGCATTGGCGAAAGAGCCCCTCTCCCGCATTGCGGGAGAGGGTGGCGAGCGCAGCGAGCCGGGTGAGGGTCATTCAAGTCGCATACACCCTCACCCGCCGTCGGGCTTTGCCCTCAGGCACCCTCTCCCGCATTGCGGGAGAGGGGCTATTCGCGACGCTGCTCACAGTGTTTCTGCTTCTATTTCCGCTGCAATCCAACGGGGCGTTGCTGGAAACGCCGATGTTCACCGAAGCGGTGGCGAAAGGCACGCTGCCGGCGATCGACGAGCGCGTGCCGCGCGCGCCGGCGCTCGCCGAACTCGAGACGCTGGGCCGGCCGGGCGGCGATCTGCGCATGCTGATGTCGAGCCCGAAAGACACCCGCATGATGGTCGTCTACGGCTATTCGCGGCTCGTCGCCTATACGCCGGCGCTCGCCCTCGTCCCCGACATTCTCGAAGCGGCCGATGTCGAGGACGACCGGGTGTTCACATTGCGGCTTAGAACTGGGCACAAATGGTCCGACGGGCAGCCCTTTACGACGGAGGATTTCCGCTACTGGTTTGAGGACGTGGCGGAAGACGCCGATTTGTCGCCGAGCGGGCTGCCGGTCGCGATGCTGCCGAATGGCGAGAAGCCGAAATTCGAGGTGCTCGACGCGCGCACCGTGCGCTTCAGCTGGTCGCGGCCGAACCCGCTGTTCCTGCCCGCGTTGGCCGGGCCCGACCCGATGTACATCTACTGCCCGGCGCATTACCTGAAGCAATTCCACAAGAAATACGCCGACAAGAAAAAGCTCGACGAGCTGGTCAAGCAGGCCGGTGCGCGCAACTGGGCGGCATTGCACAGCAAGATGGATGTCATGTACCGGAACGACAATCCGGACCTGCCGTCCCTTGAACCCTGGGTGCTGAAGACAAAACCGCCATCCGAGCGCCTCGTTTTCGAGCGCAACCCCTACTATTACCGGGTCGACGGCGCCGGGCATCAGCTCCCCTATGTCGACCGGGTCGTCTTCTCGATCGCTAGCAGCAAGATCATCCCGGCCAAAACCGGCGCCGGCGAAAGCGACTTGCAGGCGCGGTATCTCAGCTTTGACGATTACACCTTTCTGAAAGCCGGCGAGGCGATCGGCGGCTACAAGGTGCGGCTGTGGCGCACCGGACCGGGCAGCCAGCTCGCACTCTACCCCAATCTGAATGTGGAGGACCCGGTGTGGCGCGGGCTGGTGCGCGATGTGCGCTTTCGCCGCGCGCTGTCGCTCGCGACAAACCGGCACGAGATCAACCAGGCGATCTTTTTCGGGCTGGCGATCGAGGGGCAGAACACGGTCTTGCCGGAGAGCCCGCTTTACCGCCCCGAATACCGCGACGACTGGGCCAGTTTCAATGTCGACGAAGCCAACCGCCTCCTGGATCTGGTCGGCTTGAAGCGCGACGGCGAGGACGGGCTGCGGCATCTGCCGGATGGACGCAATGTCGACATCATCGTCGAGAATTCCGGCGAGTCGACCGAGCAGTCGGATGTGTTGGAGCTGATCCGCGATTCGTGGCGGCGGGTCGGCATCCGGATGTTCTCGCGGCCGAGCCAGCTGACCCTGTTCCGCCGCCGCGTGTTTTCCGGCCAGACGCTGATCTCGATCGACAAGGGCGTCGAGAACGGGCTCGCGACGGCCGATATGTCGCCCTGGGAATTCGCGCCGACG
>JBKOVT010000318.1:0-16051 GCA_046724035.1 Pseudomonadota bacterium
GGCCGGACCGCGTGAGTGCCGTTGTCTTCCAGTCCTACATGCCCGTCGCGGCGGACGCTGCATGAACGCCGCTACGCGGGAGATCGCCGGCGCAACCTACAAGGCCGTTCGCTTCGCAGAGCACGGCGATGAAGGGATCGATGGGGCGACTGCCGTCCGGGAGGTCTGGCCCGGCGAAACACGCAGCATCCCCGAGCCCGCCATCGCAAATTCGCTGCCCTACCAATTCACCTGGCATGGCGGGTCCGTCTACGGCATGCCAGAGACGTTTCGGCACGCGCTGCCACTGCGAATGTTTACCGCGCGAGCGGCCATTGTCGTCGGCCATGACGGCGCTCTCGAGTTCGAGAACGGTCTGTTCCATCAGGACAGCACCGCCTTCTTGAAGCCTCATGTTCCAAGCTCCCTTTTCCGGCGCCAGGATGATCGGCTTTGGGTCCGCAGCGCGCCCGAGACAATTGCTCCAACCGACAAATATTTTCTCGGGTTCAATGCCGAATGGCGAAATTACGGTCATGTGTTAACCGATGTGCTGCCAATACTATATTTCTACAAATCCGAGCTGATGCGTGAGGGATATAAACTGGTCGTACCGCCGCTTCCAGAGGCTGGCGTTCATGATCAGCTGATAGAACTTTTGGAGATTGATCGAGAACAGCTTTACGCGATGCCAAACGATCGCGTCCGCTTCAATGACCTCTCGTTTACGACGGCGATATCGCTGTGGTCGCAAACGGGGCTGTTGAACATCGCGGCCGATGCTCTGATCGACCGGGCGCTTGCGCGAGCTGACGATCGCGCCCAAGCCCGTCAACCCGCCGAAAAGCTCCTCTACCTGTCGCGTCAGGACGCGACAACGCGCCGATTGCTGCACGAGCCTGGGCTGATCAAGCGATTGGAGCGGCTCGGATTTGAGGTCGTTCTGTGTTCACAGCTCAGCCTGGAAGAACAAATTCTGCTGTTCCAGCAAGCCGAGATGGTGGTCGGACCGCACGGCGCGGCTCTAGTCAACCTGCTGTTCTGCCGGCCCGGGGCGAGAGCGTTGGAGCTCTTCCCGGAATACTGCGTGCAACCGCACTATCGAGGCTTGGCGGCCTGGCGCAAATTACAATACGGGTATCTGGTCGGCACCTCGTTTGAACACGAGAACTCTCGGGTCGTGCAGGACAGCTGGGGGAACGATTTTGTCATCGATGAGGATCTCGTGATCGAGACGGTCGCGGGCATGCTAGCCAGCCGATCCTCGGCACGAGCAGCCACGATAAACCTTGGTGAACAGCCTGAGCCACGACCAGCCGTTCGAAGCATCACGACATCGGTCGACGCCGGATCGCCGCCAGGCGAGTATTTGGTGTCCGATGAAAAAATTACTTTCGGGAATTTCGACATCCACCTTCTGAACGGAGACAATTCCAGGGATTTTGTGGACCGTGATGACGTGTTTTTCATGGCGAAAAATACTGCTTATATCGATGGTTATCAGGAGCTTAAAGACGATTTTCGAAGCCGGTCTCTCGCGGTCCGAACCATCTTAGAAATCGGCATTTTTCGCGGTGGAAGTGCGCCCTTTCTTCATCGGCTTTTTAACGCCGAACGGGTCGTTTGCGTCGATCGGATGCCAGGCCCAGTGATCCCTCTGGAGAATTACCGCAAGCAACACCCTAACGTAATTACATCCCGCTATGGCATCAACCAAGCGGACCGCACCGCAATGAGCCAGATGATCGAAACCGAATTTTCCACGCCCATCGATCTCGTGGTCGATGACGCCAGTCATTTCTATGAAGAAACAAAGGCGGCGTTCGAAACTGTATTTCCCTATGTGAGACCCGGTGGAATTTACGTAATCGAGGATTGGAGTTGGGCACACGATGCGCCGGCGCAACAAGCCGGACATTATTGGGCTGACAAGCTCGCCCTCACTAACCTTTTGTTTCAACTGATAATGCTCCAATCCGTTCCGGGCATCATTGACTATATCGGCTTGCGCCCGGGACTGGCTTGGTTCAGGAAAGGCTCTAGCGCACTACCAAAAGGTACTTTTCGCATCGACGAGCACGCTCTCAGCCGGGGCCGCAAGTTGAACTTGATCTGAGGCCTATGCTCAGTTGGTGCCTGCAAGCGCATATTTGATTGATATGCATGTTAGTGAATAGTGGGCATCTTCACTACACCGGAGAGCCGGAGTGATGTGGCAAGTCTGGAGCGAGATCCATGCGCTTATGACGCAAGGCGCGTATGACGAGGCACTCGCCGAGATCGCCATTCACCGGGATGAGTGCCGCGGCACTTTTTCACCGCTCTTCGTGCTCGAGGCGGCATGCGTGGCGCGGCACGGACAGCCGGAGAATTACGCGCGGGCCGCCGAGATCCTTCAGGAAGCAATCGGTTTTGATGATAGGAATTACTGGGTTTATTACAATCTGGCGCATTTTCTCGGCAAACTCGGGCGTACACGCGAGGCGCTGCTTGCCATCTGGCGTGCCCATGCGATCCACGGCTGGTCAGAGAGTGGAGAAAAGGGATACGAGTTCACCCACGATTATTTTTCACCGAACATCCCGCGTTGGACGAAATGGTTTGCCGAACTGATTACCATGCGGCCGATATATTGCCTTGAGGTGGGCAGCTGGCAGGGTGCTTCCGCTACCTGGCTGTTGGACAAGGTCGTGTCGGCGCGCGGCGGGCTGCTCAGTTGCATCGATACGTTTGCCGGCAGTTCCGAACACGAGGCGCTACTCGGCAGCTTGGGCTCTTCTCTCGAAGCGATTTTTGATTCGAATATCGCGAAGACCGGCTATCGGGCAATGTGCCGCAAGCTTGTCGGCTCCTCTCAGGAACGGCTTCGACCGCTTCCGCCCGAAGCTTTCGATTTCATTTATATCGATGGCGCTCATGAAGCCAAATTTGTGATCCAGGACGCCGTTCTCGCGCTGCCGCTGTTGAAGCCCGGTGGGTACATCCTGTTCGACGATGTACCGTTTCGTTTTGCTCATAGCCCGCGACAGGACACCGCAAGAGCCGTGGAGTTTTTTGCGGAGGTTTTCCACGACGAGCTGACCTGCATTCACAAAGAATATCAGATGCTGTTGCAGAAGGCGCTCTGAACAGCTCCGAGAGGATCGCGGAGATATCGTCCCGAGACTGAACCCAGCAAATGCGGAAGCTCGAGCTGGAAGTCGAATCATTCCGCAACGCACTGCGCGTCGCACTCAAACTTCATTCCGACGATTAGCTGTCGCTCGGATCGCGCAGCAGCGCGTCCCGGATGCGCTGGCTGGCGAGGCCGTCACCATACGGATTGTGCGCGCGGGCAAAAACCGCGTAGCGCTCGGGTGAATCCAACAGCTCGGTGACCGCGTCGTAAATACGCTGCGGATCGGTACCGACGAGCGCCACCGTTCCGGCGGCGACCGCTTCGGGCCGCTCCGTCACCTCTCTCATCACCAAAACCGGCTTGCCGAGCGCGGGCGCCTCCTCCTGGATACCGCCGGAATCCGTCAGGATCACATGGCTGCGCGTCATCAGGTAGACAAACGACACGTAACCCACGGGATCGATCAAATGCACATTGCTGAGATCGGCGAGCGCGCGCCGCACCGGCCGCTGCACCGCAGGGTTCAAATGGACGGGATAGACGATTTCGACATCACTGCGCTCGGCGACCCGGCGCAGCCCGGCGCAGATCTCGTCGAAGCCGCGCCCGAAGCTTTCGCGCCGGTGGCCGGTGACCAAGACGAGCCGCTTTGCCGGATCGAGAAACCCGAAGCGTTCGGCGAGCGAGCGGGTCAGCGCGGCATCGCGCAAGGCGTCACGCACCGCGAACAGCGCGTCGATGACGGTGTTGCCGGTGACCACGATCTTGTCGGCGGACAGGTTTTCGCGCAGCAGGTTGTCGCGCGCGCTCGCGGTTGGCGCGAACAGCCGGTCGGAAATGCGATCGACAACGCTGCGGTTCATCTCTTCGGGCCAAGGCTGGCGCAGATCGCCGGTGCGCAAGCCGGCCTCCACATGACCGATGCGGCAGCCGGCATAAAAGGCGGCAAGAGCGGCGGCCATGGCCGTCGTCGTGTCGCCATGGACGAGCACCCAATCCGGCTTTTCGGCTGCAAGGACACGCCGCATGCCGCGCAATACGGCGCTCGTCAGATAAACCAAATCCTGCTCCGGCCGCATCAGCGCCAGGTCGTGATCGGGCACAAGCTCGAAGAAATTCAGGATTTCGGCCAGCATCTCGCGATGCTGGCCGGTCACACAGAGAACGGGCCGGATGGTCTCGCTGGCGGCGAGCGCCTTGACGACCGGCGCCATCTTGATCGCTTCTGGCCGGGTACCGAAAACGACCAGAATTTTCATCGAGGAGCATCCGTCATCGGCGGCATCGCCTCCGTACTACGGAGGTCTGAAGATTTTCGGAAATTCGGCAGGGCGGTTCCCCAGATTCGGCATGGATCGCCGTAGATCGCCGGTTTACCGGACAGCCGGTCACGCGGGCAAGCGTCCCGAGCCCGGCTCGGGCTCGGATCGGTTTCTTGCCGGATGTGCTATAGAGGCGCCGCCTCGACGGTGACTCGCAGCAAAAAAGTGACTGCATCTACGATCGGACAAGCCGCCATTCTGTGCGGCGGGCTGGGGACGCGCCTGGGCGCGCTGACGGCCGCCATGCCGAAGCCGCTACTGCCGGTGGGCGAGCGGCCGTTTCTCGAGATATTGCTCGATGAACTGGGCCGCATGGGCGTCAAACGGATCGTGCTGTTGGCCGGCTTCGCAGCCGATCGCATCGCCGATTATGCCGCGACCACACCGGTGAAGAGCCGATTCGATCTATCGATTGAGGTGGCAATCGAGCCCTCCCCCGCCGGCACCGGTGGCGCGTTATGGCAGGCGCGCGAATGCCTCGAGGAGCAGTTCTTTCTGTTCAATGGAGACACCTGGTTCGACATTCCGCTCCTCAGTCTCGGCCGGCGGCTATTGCAGGAACCCTCAGCAATTGGGGTTACAGGGCTGCGCCAAGTCGCCGATGCGGCGCGTTATGGAACGGTTCTTGTCGCCGGAGACCGGATCACCGAATTCTCCGAGCGTCCGGCGCGGCCGGGCCCCGGACTGATCAGCGGCGGCGTTTATGCGTTCCGCCGATCGCTATTAGATCATTTGCGCGAGCGGTGCTCCTTGGAGCGCGACGTGCTGCCATCGCTGGCGGCAAACGGCGATTTGCGCGGCCTGGTGTTCGACGGCTACTTCATCGACATCGGCGTCCCGGACGATCTGGAGCGTGCCCGGCGCGAGCTCGGCGGCAAAGTACCCTCGCGTCATTCCGACGGCGTCGGCTGACAGAATTCGGCAGCGGCAGCGGGCGGCAAGAGCGGCTCGCCCTTCAGCTCGTACCATAAGAGGATGTCGCGCCAGATGTCCGCGGCGGTTTCGGCGTACCAGAAGAGATCGCGGTCCTCGGGCTCGATCGTCCCCTGCTGCATCAGGAAATCGGCGTCGAAAACGCGGCGCCAATAGGCTTCGCCGACGAGGATCACCGGCACGGGATTGACCTTGCGCGTCTGCGACAGCGTCAACACCTCGAACAATTCGTCGATCGTGCCATAGCCGCCGGGAAACGCGACCAGGGCGCGCGCCCGCAGCAGAAAGTGCAGCTTGCGCATCGAGAAATAGCGAAAGCTGAAGCACAGCTCCGGGCTGACATAAGGGTTCGGAAACTGCTCGTGCGGCAGATCGATGTTGAGGCCGATCGATTGCGCGCCGACATCGCAGGCGCCGCGATTGGCCGCTTCCATGATGCCGGGGCCGCCGCCGGTCATGATCATGACGCGCCCGCCGATCGCCTTGTCACCACAGGCCCCGACCAGCCGGCCGAACTGGCGGGCGACATCGTAATAGCGGCTGTTGACCGCGACCTGGCGGGCGATATCGAGACGGCGCTGCAAGTCGGCATCCTGCGGGCGGGCGGCAGCGGCCGCGGCGAGCTCCTCCACGGCGCAATGCGCGACAGCGGGCTCCGGGATGCGGGTACCGCCGAACACGACAATCGTGTGCGCGACCTCGTGCTCGGTCAGCAAGGTCTGCGGCTTTAGATAATCCATCATCAGGCGCAAGCCGCGCATATCGGCGCGCTGCAGGAAATCGGGATCGCGGTCGGCCCGGCGATAGCTCGGACTGGCGATGATCGCCTCGACCCGGGCCGGCGCCGCGGGGTCGTCGGCGCTCGGATTCGGCCGCTGGTCGGGCAAGGGGCGCTGACGCTTCTCCGAAGGCGGGGTCTGTCTCATCTCCGTTCCCTTTAGCCGGCGCTGATCGTTTCTAACGGGTGCAAATCCAAAGGCGCTCGCCCAGCCGACGGGATTGCCGAGTGGGGGTGCTCCATAGGGTGAGGCTCGCTAACCACACAGGCTAGCGCCGCCGCAGCGCCTCCCCTAAAGTTTCCGCTCCCGGCGAAAGAGGCAGGGCGGGATCGCCCAAAAGATTAACGCCGCGCCCGGGAGGGAGACTGAGCAATGCCGAGTGTGGCAAAGCAATGGGCCGTCACGACAAACGGCACGTTCGATTTTAACGATCCGGCCAATTGGCAGTTCGGGATCGTCCCCGGGATCCTCGACGCTGCGGCATTCAATACGAACGTGAACGATACGGTGACCGGCAGCGCCACCATCGCGGAGCTGCAGATCGACCTGGGGCTCATTACGCTGACCGGCTCCTACACGCTGTCGGGGGCGCAGCCGACCGAGCTCTCGACCGGCGTTGATGGCGGTCTGATCATCGCCGCCGGCGCTTCGGTTTCCGGGGCCGGAAGCATTTCGGTTTTCGGCGAACTTATCGTCGAAGGTGCTCTCAGCGGCTCCAGCATGGCAATATCCGGAGTCCCCGCATTTTTGACCCTGTCGCCCGGGTCTATTCTCGACGTGGGATCGATTTCCCTTGGTGTCGGCGGCTTCATCGCTAGAGACGGCGCCACCGAAATCGGGATCGGAACTGGCAACCCGCTTCAGATATCAGGCGCCGTTTCCCAATTGGCATCGGAACTGCTCATAACGGGGACGGTTTCGGGGACGGGCTTGCTTCAAGTCTTCGGCTCAGTCGAGCTCGACGGCAGCAACACTTATAGCGGCGGCACAACGCTTTCCCCGTCGGGTCTCGCCGGCTCGGTGCTGGCGGTCGGCAACGCCAACGCGCTCGGCACCGGCGGGTTGACGATCACCAACGGCGGCGAGCTATTGGGGACGACGACGGAGGCGATACCCAACGCGTTGACAATCAATGGGAATGCGGCGATCGCCGCCCCGCACGGCCAGACCTTGACGGTCTCGAGCTGGACCATCAATGCCAATGGCCAAACCCTCACCTTTGGCGCTCCCGGTCAGGACGGCACCGTGGCGATGCCGGGGGCAGTAATCAACAATGTCGCAAGCGGCTACACCATCCTGGTCCAGTCGGGAACGCTGCAGGAGAACGCCAGCAGTTTCGGCTCAGGGGTCACGGCCAATGATGACCACACGACGATCCAGTCCGGCGCAACGTTCGATGTCTTCGGGTTCCCAACTACGCTAAACGATCTGCAAGGCGGCGGCAGCATCACCGATACCAGCTTCTTCGCCGCGCCTCTGACGGTCTTTGGCGGCGCTTTCGGCGGCGTCATCAGCGGCCCGTTGAGCCTGGAGGCGAGCGGCCCGGCGCAGCTGGTCCTCTCCGGCAACAACACCTACACCGGCACGACGACGATCGACAGCGGCGCGACATTGATCCTCGGCAACGGCGGCACGGCGGGATCGGTGGCGGGTGCCATCGCCGACAATGGCGTTCTGGGGATCGACCACTCCGACAGTTTTGTCGTGAACAACGTTTCGGGCAGCGGCCTATTGCGCCAGATCGGCTCGGGCGTCACAACGCTCGGCACCGGTTTGAGCTACACCGGCGGCACCCAGATCAGCGGCGGCACGCTGGTTGTCAACGATCCCACGGCATTGGGCGCCGGCGGGGTGACAACCTCCGGCGGCGGGCTGCTGGCGGGCGCGACCGAGACGATCCACAACATTCTGACCATGAACGGCGATTTCAGGGTCGCCGCCGCCCTCGGCCAGACCTTGACGATGGCAAGTTGGGACGTCGCTGCCAACGGCCAAACCATCGCCTTTGGCGGGCCCGGCCAGAACGGCACCGTGGTGTGGGGCGCGGCGGGCCTAGAGATGGTAAGTAATCCCGCAAACGGCTACACGATCTTGGTGCAGGCCGGAACGCTGCGGGCCGGCGACAGTAACTTCACCATCCTTGCGTCCAACGATACGACCACATTAATCCGGCCGGCCGGAACGCTCGACGCCAACGGGTTCAGCTTTACCGTCAACGATCTGCATGGCGGCGGCCAGATCATCGACAGCGGCGGCGCCGCGACTCTGATGGTCAATGGCGGCAGCTTCAGCGGCGTTATCAGCGGCCCGTTGAGCCTCAGCGTCACCAACAATTCGTCGTTGTCCCTGTCCGGCAACAATACCTATACGGGCACCACGACGATCAATAGCGGTTCGTCGCTGACGCTCGGCGCCGGCGGGACGACAGGGTCGGTGTCCGGCGCGATCACCGATAACGGCATTCTGGCGATCAACCGCTCCGACAATTTTATTGTGAACAACGTCTCGGGTAGCGGCCAATTGCAGCAGACTGGCCCGGGCAACACATGGCTCGGCACAGGCTTGAGCTACAGCGGCGGCACCTCGATCAGTGCCGGCACGCTGATCGTCAACGATCCCGCGGCGTTGGGCACCGGCGGGCTGACGATAGAAGGCGGCGAGCTGGCGGCGGGTCTGACCGAGACCATCCAGAACGGTTTGACATTGAGCGGCGATTTCACAATTGCCGCCGCCCACGGCCAGACCCTGACGACCTCAAACACACACATCGGGTCGCTGACTGCAAGCGGCCAGACCGTAACCTTTGGTGCGCCCGGTCAGGACGGCACCGTGGCGTGGACCGCTGATGCCGTTGCGGTAATTGGCAATCCGCTAAACGGTTACACCATCCTTGTCCGGGCGGGAACCCTACGGACGAATGACTCTGGGTCTAACTTCTTCATCAGCAACGATACGCAAACGGTGATCCGGCCCGCCGGCACGCTCGACGTTGCCGGGCAGGCTATTACCGTCAACGATCTGCGCGGCGGCGGACATGTGACCGACAGCGGCGCCGCTGCGACTCTGACTGTCAATGGGGGCAATTTCAGCGGCGTCATCGACGGACCTCTCTCGCTCGATGTGATCAGCGCGTTGATGCTGTCGGGCACCAATACCTATAGCGGCAGCACGACGATTCATCCCGGCGTCGCGCTGACGCTTGGCGCCGGCGGCACCACCGGGTCGGTGCCCGGCGCGATCACCGACAACGGCACACTCGAATTCCGACATTCCAATACCTTTGTCGAAGCAGGCACGATCTCGGGTTCCGGCCGCGTGTTGCAGGACGGTGCCGGAACGACAGTGTTGACCGCAATAAACAGCTATTCAGGCACCACCTTCCTTGGCGGCGGGACGCTCGAAGCGCAGACATCCGGAGCGCTCGGCAGCGGCGCGGTGACCTTTCTCGCCGGTGCGCCGTCGACCCTGCGCATCGACGGGCTGACGATGCCGGGAAACACGATCCTCAACTTCGCCCTCGGGGACACAATCGATCTCCACAATATCGCCGCCAATGGCTGGAGCTATGCGGGCGGCGTGTTGCACTTGCTGAATAGCGGCGCGCCGGTGGCGCAGCTGAATTTGGGGACGTCCTTTGCGCATCCCCTGTTCGCGCTGTCCGGGGATGGCGGCGGCGGCACCAACATCGTGCTCGAACCGCCGCCGCCGCAGGATCTGAACGCCGACAATCTCGCCGATCTGGTGTTCCAAACGCCGAACAACGCGTTTCTCGGCGCCGTATCGACCGGCGCCGGCTTCACGGCGCCGCAGCTCTGGGTGCAGCACGGCGGCAGCTTTATGGCCGGGGAAGCGCAATACGCCGATCTCAACAATGACCGCCGCGCCGATTTGATCTTTCAGGGGAGCGACAACCGGTTTTATGTCTCGCTGTCGACCGGCAGCGGCTTCACCGCGCCGGTGCAATGGGTGCAGCACGGCGGAAGCTTCGTCGCCGGACAGGCGCAATACGCCGACGTGAATGCCGACGGGCGCGCCGACCTGATCCTCCAATCGAGCGACGATGGCTTTTATGTATCGCTGTCGACCGGCAGCAGCTTCACCCCGCCGGCGCTCTGGGTACAGCACGGAGGCAGCTTTACCGCCGGAGAGGCGCAATATGACGACGTCAACGGCGACGGCCGCGCTGACCTGATCTTCCAATCGAACGACAACCGCTTCTTTGTGTCGCTGTCGACGGGCAGCGGCTTTAGCGCGCCGGTACAGTGGGTGCAGCATGGCGGGACGTTCACTGCCGGGCAGGCGCAATATGCCGATGTCAACGGCGACGGTCTTGCCGATCTCATCATGCAAGGGAGCGACAACCGCTTCTTTGTCTCGACATCGACCGGCAGCGGCTTCACCGCGCCGGTGCAATGGATGCAGCACGGCGGCAGCTTTACCCCCGGGCAGGCGCAATATGCCGACGTTAATGGCGACCACCTGGCCGACTTGATCTTCCAGTCGAACGACAACCGCTTCTTTGTCTCGCTGTCGACCGGCAGCGGCTTCACGGCGCCGGTGCAATGGATGATGCACGGCGGCAGTTTCACGCCCGGGCAGGCGCAATATGCCGATGTCAACGGCGACGGCCAATACGATCTGTTGTTTCAGGGCAACGACAACAAGGAATTTCTAAGCGTCTCGAGCGGATCGAGCTTTGGCGCTCCCAGCCTCGCTGCCGATTTCGGCGCCTATGGTCCCTTCCAGCCCGGGACCCTGCACGTCTAGCGAGACGATCCACCCTCCTCCCCTCGCAAGAGCGGACGGGAAACATTGCCGAGGCAAGGGCTAGCCTCGGCTGCGGCGGCTCGCATAAAATTCCCCTCTCGGCAAAAGTCCGGGACAGGCTCGGCCAAGGGTTAATGCCGGGGCCCGGCTAGGGGAGGCTGAGCATGGCGACAATAAAATGGGCCGTCACGACGGACGGGACCTTCGACTTCAACGACCCCGCCAATTGGCAGTTCGGGACGGTCCCGGGCGCCTTCGACATTGCGCAGTTCGACCAGAATGCTTTTGACACGGTCACCGGCAACGCCACCGTCGCGGAGTTTCTGGTCACGCAAGGAGCCATGGATCTGACGGGCTCCTACACGATCTCGGGGGCGCAGCCGACCGAACTCGCGATCGACGGAGCCTTCGCCGCCCTGCTCATCGACACCGGCGCCTCGATTTCGGGTACCGGCAATATTGCGGTTAGTGACGGCGGCGCGCTTTTAATCGCCGGCACGGTCAGCGGCGGTAGCGCCGCAATCACCACGGGCGGAGAATTGATTTTTTCTCAGCCGGGGTCGGCGATCTTCGACGTCGGAACGGTAAATCTGAACACCGATGCCATCGTCAGCGGGCCGGCTGGCGGCTTCACCGTAACCAATGCGCTCCAGGTCACAGGATCGATTTCCTACACCGGGACCGAGCTGCTCGTCACCGGGACGATCTCGGGTGCGGGCTCGATGTCGGTGGACGGCCCGGTGGAGCTCGACGGCAACAATACCTATAGCGGCGGCACGACGATTGGGCTTTTCGGGCAATTGGCGATCGGCAACGCCAATGCGCTCGGCACGGGCGGGTTGACGATCGGCACACTGTTTGGCGCGACTCTGCTGGGAACGGCGACCGAGACGATTACCAACCCATTGACGGTGAGCTTTAGCGCTACGATCGCGGCCGCGCACGGACAAAGCTTCACGCTGACGCCAAGCTCCTTGGCCTGGAACGCCAACACGGGCGACGTCGTCACCTTTGGCGCTCCCGGGCAGGACGGGACCGTGGCGTTCGGATCCGCAGCAGGGATCGTCAACCATCCGAGTACCTATACCGTCGTGGTTTCGGCGGGAACACTGCGACCGACCGATAGCGAACTCGGTATCATTCTTGGTGCGGATCAACACACGACGGTTCAGGCCGCCGGAACGCTCGACGCCGCCGGGTTCAACCTCGCGGTTCACGATCTGCAGGGCGGCGGCCAGATCACCAATAGCGGCGGCGGCGCAAACCTGACGGTCTATGGCGGCAATTTCGGCGGCGTCATCGGCGGCCCGTTGAGCCTGATCGTGAACGGGGCGCTGACCCTATCCGGCAATAATACGTTCACAGGCGCGACGACGATCAACGGCGGCTCTACGCTGACGCTCGGCGGCGGCGGCCCGGCAGGATCGGTGCCCGGCGCGATCGTCGACAACGGCGCGCTGGCGATCAACCGCTCCGACAATTTTGTCGTGAACACCGCCACGGGCAGCGGCCAATTGCAGCAGATCGGTCCGGGCAACACATGGCTCGGCACCGATCTGAGCTACACCGGCGGCACGCTGATCAGCGCGGGCACGCTGATCGTCAACGATCCTACGGCGCTCGGATCGGGCGGATTGACGATCACCGGCGGCGAGCTGGCGGCGGGCCTGACCGAGACAATCAGCAACCAATTGACGATGAGCGGCAATTTCACGATTGCAGCCGCCCACGGCCAGACCTTGACGACCTCGACGACGCATCCGTGGACGCTCAATGGCAGCGGCCAGACCGTCACCTTTGGCGCGCTTGGCCAGGACGGCACCGTGCTTTGGAGCACCCCGGGGGGATCGTTGGTCACGCCTTTCGGCGGCGCCTACACCGTTTTGGTCCGCGCAGGGACCCTGCGGGCGAACGACAGTTCGTTCGGTGTGCTGACACAATTCGCTCAGCAGACGATTATCCGGCCCGCCGGAACGCTCGACCTCGCGGGCGTCAGCGCCGTGGTGACCGGCCTGGCGGGTGGCGGCCATGTCATGGACAGCGGTGCTGCCGCACTGTTGCAGGTGAATGGCGGAAATTTCAGCGGCGTCATTGGCGGACCTCTGTCGCTGCAAGTGACCAATGGATCATTGACGTTGTCCGGCAATAATACCTACACGGGCACAACAACGATCAACAGCGGCACGAATTTGACGCTGGGCGCCGGCGGCACGACGGGTTCCGTTCCGGGTGCGATCGCCGACAACGGCGCGCTGGCGATCAACCGCTCCGACAGCTTCATTGTAAGCGATGTCTCCGGCGGCGGCCAATTGCAGCAGATCGGCCCCGGCGTCACGACGCTCGGCAGCGGCTTGAGCTATACCGGCGGCACGCTGATCAGCGCCGGGGCGCTGGTCGTCAATAGTGCCACAGCGCTCGGCGCCGGCCCGCTAACGATTTCCGGCGGCGAGCTGTTGGCGGGCACGACCGAAGCGATCACCAATGCATTAACGATGAGCGGCAGCTTCACAATCGCTGCCGCACACAGTCAAACCTTGGCGATTGCGACAACGCCTTGGACCTATAGCGTCAGCTCCGGGGCGGTCGTCGCATTTGGCGCCTCCGGTCAAGACGGCACAGTCGTATGGGGCTCTTCCAGCGGAAACGTTTTCAATGCCGCGGCGGAGTACACCGTCTTGCTGCAACCCGGCACGCTGCGGGCAGGCGGAGCTGGCTTGGGTGTGCTGCTAGGCAACGCGACGCATACCGCGATCCGGCCCGCCGGGACGCTCGATTCCGCCGGCTTCAACCTGACGCTCAACGATCTGCACGGCGGCGGTCATATCACGGATTCCGGCGCTCCCTCGATTTTGTTCGTCACCGGCGGGAATTTCGGCGGCTCCATCACCGGGTCCTTGACCCTGGAGGTGCCCTTCGGCGCGCTGACGCTCACCAGTATCAACAACACTTACACTGGCGGCACCACGATTGACGCCGACGGTACACTGAGGCTCGGCGACGGCGGCACGACCGGGTCGGTGTCCGGCAATATCACCGATAACGGTACGCTGCTATTCCGGCACAGCGGCACCTTTCTCGAAGCGGGCGCCATTTCCGGCAGCGGCAATGTTGTGCAAAGCGGCCCCGGCACGACGGTGTTGACGGCGAGCAATACCTATTCGGGTGGCACCTTCCTCGCCGGGGGGACGCTCGAAGCGCAGATACCCGGGGCGATCGGCAGCGGCGCGGTGACCTTCCTCGCCGGCGCACCGGAAACGCTGCGGATCGACGGCACGACGATGCCGGGGAATACGATCCTCAACTTCGCAGCCGGCGACACGATCGATCTCGCCAATATCGCGGCCGATGCCTGGAGCTACGGGGGCTTCGAGCTGACCCTGCTGCATGGCGGCTTTATCGTAGCGATGCTTAACCTATCGACGCCGTTCGGTGCCCATCCCTTGTTCGCGCTGTCCGGGGATGGCGGCGGCGGCACGAATATCGTGCTCGAACCGCCGCCGCCGCAGGACCTCAACGCCGATCATCTGCCCGACCTCGTGTTCCAGACCCCGAACAATGCGTTTCTCGGCGCGTTGTCGACCGGCGGCGGGTTCACGACGCCGACGCCCTGGGTGCAGCACGGCGGCAGCTTTGCCCCGGGCGAAGCGCAATACGCCGACCTCAACAACGACCGGCGCGCCGACCTGATCCTCCAGGCGCTGGACAACCGGTTCTTCGTCTCGCTATCGACGGGCAACGCGTTCACCGCGCCGGTGCAATGGGTGCAGCACGGCGGGAGCTTCGTCGCCGGGCAGGCGCAATACGCTGACGTCAATGCCGATGGCCGCGCCGACCTGATCTTCCAATCGAACGACAATGGCTTCTACGTGTCGCTCTCGACCGGCAGCAGCTTCACCCCGCCGACGCTCTGGGTGCAGCATGGCGGCAGCTTCATCCCGGGCGAGGCGCAATACGCCGATGTCACCGGCGACGGCCGCGCCGACCTGATCTTCCAATCGAACGACAACCGATTCTTTGTCTCGGCATCGACGGGCAGCGGCTTCACCGCGCCGGTGCAATGGATGCAGCATGGCGGCAGCTTCATCGCCGGCGAGGCACAATATGCCGATGTCAACCGCGACGGGCTCGCCGATCTGATCTTCCAATCGAACGATAACCGCTTCTTTGTCTCGTTATCGACCGGCAGTAGCTTTACAGCGCCGGCGCAATGGATGCAGCACGGCGGCACGTTTACCGCCGGGCAGGCGCAATATGCCGATGTCAACGGCGATGGCGTGCCCGATCTGATCTTTCAATCAAACGACAACCGCTTCTTTGTCTCGCTGCAAAACTCCGGCAGCAGCAGCTTCAGCGCGCCGGTGCAATGGATGCAGCACGGTGGGAGCTTTATCGCCGGGCAGGCGCAATACGCCGATGTCAACGGGGATGGCAGATACGATCTCCTGTTTCAGGGCAACGACAACAAGGAATTTCTGAGCGTCTCCACCGGATCGAGCTTTGGCGTCCCCACCATCGTCGCCGATTTCGGCGCTTACGGTCCTTTCCAGCCCGGAACCCTGCACGTCTAGCGGACGCTCCCTCCCTAGCCAAGAAGAAGCGGACAGGCCCAGGCCCCGCGAATGGAGTGTGAAGCGGTCGATTGACATTGGCTGCGGTGGTTCTCACGCTGTTCGCAAAGAAAAATTAGAAATGAATCGGCCGGGGAGGCCGCGATGCCGATTCGGGCACAGAGGATGGCGAGGGACGGTCGCGTCGGCCGTCGGCAGGTGTTACTGCTCGGCACCGCGGCAATGGTGCTGCGCCGACCGGCGCTCGCGGCCCACCAGATCGCGCGCATCGGCTTTATCGGGCCGGGCTCCCGGAAATCGGGCCGGGATGTCCTCGATGCGTTCCGCGGCGGCCTCGCGACGCTCGGCTGGGCCAAAGATGGCGACGTCGCGCTGCTCGATCGCTGGGGCGACGACCATGCCGAGCGCCTCACCGAGATCGCGCGGGAGCTGATCGAAGCCGGGGTGCAAATGCTGGTGACGCAGGGCACGCCGGCAACGCTCGCCTCAAGGAGCGCGAGCGCGACAATCCCGATCGTGTTTGTCGGGGTCGGCGATCCTGTCGGCGCCGGGATTGTCAGCACCCTGGCGCAACCCGGCGGCAAT
>JBKOVT010000211.1:0-17914 GCA_046724035.1 Pseudomonadota bacterium
TCGTGAATGTCGAAAGCCAGTACGGTCCCCTGCTCGGCCATGTGGATGGCCGGCTTACCGATGGCGTGGCGTAAGCTCAACTCATAGAACACGTTGGGGTTGTTGCCTGTCAGATCGGCTATGACCAGATCGGCATCCCGCAGCCACCTGATAATCTGCGGAGGTATCCTGCCAGGCTCACCAAGTTTGTCGGCCCGGCGCGGTGGCTCATAATCGAACTTCACGAGCGTCGGCTCTACGATATGCTTCATAAAGCGATCGGCAGCCTTGCGTATCTCGCTGTCGGCCTCGCCGATTGGCCCAATAACGAAACATTGCTTTGGCATGTCTCATTCTCCAGATCGCTGGGCCATCGGCACTATCTCAGGGGTTTGGGTTCGGCGGGTTCGGTAAGGCAGTCGGCGGCAGTAACTGTGCGATGACTTGCAGCACGGTCCCGAGCAACAACAGCCCCAACCCGATCCAGCCGCAAATGGTGTAAATACGATCAAGCTCGATTGCCGCCGGATCGGCCGTCTCGTCGGTTATGACCCCGTGGCCGCCGCTCGCGACACGGAACGGCATCCCCCAACGGAACAGAATCAATACGCCGGCCAGTGTGGCGAGAAGCCCGACGATGTTGAGCACGCGAGCGTAATCGTCCGCCATTCTGCTGCCCCTCATATCATTCATCGCCAGCGCAGTACCGAGCCCATGCCTGCATCAACTCGCGTCTGCGGTCGAGTAGGTCGCTACGCGCATAGGCTCGCGCCGTCCGATCACCGACAGTATGTGCCAAAGCCATCTCGGCAACCTCGAATGAATGGCCCGACAGGTCCGTAGCCCAATCGCGGAACGACGACCTAAAGCCATGCACCGTCAGCCCCGGCCGCGTTCGCCGTAACCATGTGTAGAGGCCGGCAGCATTTAACGGCTGTTCTTCTCGCCGGCCGGGAAATACGTACTGGCCAAAGTCAAATGCCCGCGTCTCTTGAACGATGGCCAAGGCGCGATCCGACAACGGTACGCGATGCTCCCGGCCGCCTTTCATCCTTGCCGCTGGGATCGTCCACAGCTTATTGGCCATGTCGATTTCATCCCAACTGGCCAACAGAACCTCACCCGTGCGGGTAGCCGTCAAGATCGTGAACTCCAGTGCGCGGGCGATCAGGCTTTCATTCTTCCGTAGCTCGGCCATGAACGCGGGTAACTCGGCATAAGGCAATGCCGCATGGTGCGCGACCTGTTGCACTCGGGAGGGCGGGGCCAACAGGTTCGATAAATGCCCACGCCAGCGCGCCGGGTTTAAGCCTTGCTCCCGCAAGCCAGCCGTCATGGCGTAGTTCAATACCGCTTCGATCCGAGCCCGTACGCGGTTGGCCGTGCGGTTCTTCGTGGCCCATATCGGCTGTAATACGGCGAGAAGATGATCCCTGCCGATGTCGCGAACGTCCATGTCCCCGATGATCGGGTACGCATGATCGCGAAGGCTCTGCCGCCATTGATCCGACTGCCGCCGTCTGGAGCCGTGCCAGCCTTGCGAGAGACTGTCGATGCACCGATCGGATACGTCCGCGAATAGGCTGCCCTGTCGGCTCCTACGGGCGTCTGTGAGGGGGTTGATCTTCTCAAGTAGAAGCCGGCGCTGCGCCGATGCCTTCTCCCGCGCCTCGGCCAATGAGATCGCCGGAAATGGCCCTAAGCCCATATCGTGGCGCGACCCCTCCCATCGGTAGCGGAACATCCACGACTTTGCGCCGGTGCGTCCGATGTAGAGGTAGAGGTTGCCGCCATCGGGATACATGCCCGGCTCTTTGGCCAGGGCGACGGCACGGGCCGACAATCGGTTAATCGCTCGCGCCAAGGTCTACCCCAACCACTGCCCTATCCACTGTGACGTGAACCGGGGCAAACCGCAACGGTCGGGTGCGGTCGGATATGAATTGTTAGACCCGCACGAAATATGGGGTTTACGTCAGTTCCGCGGTCGAGTGCGAACCTAGGCGAACTGCGGCGATTTGGAGGTCTGCGGCTGCTGCAGCCGCAGCTCGACCGCGTCCTCGATCGTGATGATGCGCTCGCGATTATCGATGCCGCGCGAGACGGCGTTGAGCAAGGTCGTCTTGCCCGAGCCCGAGCCGCCGCAGATCAGCACATTGGCGCGGATGCGCGCGGCGACCTCGAGAAAGCGCGCCATCGCCGGTGACAGATTGGCGGTTCGCACCATGTCTTCGAGCGTCAGACTGTATTTCGGAAATTTGCGGATCGAGATCGTGCCGCCATTGAGGACGAGCGGTCCCAGCACGATGTTGACGCGGCTGCCATCCGCGAGCCGGGCATCGACTAGCGGGCTCGCCTCGTCGATGCGGCGCCCGACCGCGGCGGCGATGCGCTGCGCGACATTGACGACATGCTGGACGTCACGGAAGCGGGCGGTGGTCTTTTCCAGTTTGCCGAGCCGCTCGACAAAGACGTCGTTAGGCCCGTTGACGAGAATGTCGGTCACGTCCTCATCGTCGAGCAGCGGCTCCAATGGACCGAGGCCGATCAGATCGTCAGTCAGCTCGGTCGCGAACGCATTTTCCTCGATCTCGTTGAGGTGGAGCCGTTCACTCGTCGCGATCTCGTGCACGAGCTTGGCGATCTCGGCGCGCAAGGCGGCCCGGGGCAGCCGCGACACCGCTGTCGAATCGATACGCGTCAACAGGATGTTGCGTACCCGCTCCTTGTGCTCGGTGCGGGCGCGGCTGTCGGGAAGGTGGACGACGCCCTCGAACGGCTGATCGACGGGGACGAGCTCGCGCCCTTCCGCCTCGACAACCCGGCGCCCGAAATTGCTCGACCTCATTTGAAGACTCTCCGCCAGCCGCGCCGTTCGGAGGAGCGGCCGGACAATTCGCCGGCCAGGGTGGCGACGCCATCGGTGAAGCGATTGCGCCGCTCCGCCGCCAGCCAGCCCGCGCCGGCCGCGGCGCTGAACAGATGCGGCTGAAACGGGATGACGCAGCGCGGCTCCATCTCGACGATGCCGCGCATCTCGTTAAGCTTTACGGCGTGGCGCCCGCCCTCGCCGTTGCGGTTGATGACGAGGACATTGCGGTGCTGCAGATCGCCCTCGCCGAGCGCCAGCCGCAGCCGCGCCGTGTCGCGTACCGAGCGCAAGGTGCGGTCGGCGACGACGACACGCAGATTGGCAAGATCCAGGACGCGCCGGTTGGGCTCGGCGATCAGGTCCGGCACGTCGACGATGACGTAATGGAATTGCGTCCGCAGCAGCCCGACCAGCCTATCGACCGCATCGCCGGTGAACTTCACCTCGTGATCGAAGGGCTCCTCGGCGCTCAACACGAAGAGACGGTCGCCTTGCACCGCCATGACGCGTTCGAGAAACACGAGATCGAGCCGCGCCGGGTTTGTTAGCGCCTCGCGCAACCCGGCGGTCGGCGTTACATTGAGCGCCAGCGCGCAATCGCCGCGCTGCAGGTTGAGGTCGAGGAGCGCGACGCGGCGGTTCTGGCGATTGGCGAGATACCAGGCGAGGTTGGCCGCGACCGTCGTCGTGCCGACGCCGCCCCGCGCACCGACGAGCGCGACCAGCTTGGCAAGCCGGTGACTGATCGGAGCGCCCGCCTGCCCCGGCCGCAGATCGAGCGCCTCGGCGAGCGCCTGCGGCGCGACCGGCTTGACGATGTAATCATGAACGCCGGCATGCATCAGGTCGCGATACAGCGCGATGTCGTTGTGGTCGCCGATGGCGATGACCGTGACACCCGGCTCGCACACCTCGGCGAGTTCCTGGATGCGCGCCGCAGGCATCTCGACCCCGCTGATATCGACGATCAGCGTTTCGGGCGAGCGCTCGCTGGCGAGAAACTGGATCGCCTTGACGATACCGCCGCGCATGACCGGAGAGTCCGCGAGCGCGAGCGGCGCCAGAGATTCCTCGACATCGGTTTTGGTTTGACGGTCGGCGACAAACGCCAATAGCGGCACCCGGCCGGCCGGAAGCCGGTCGGAGCGCTCGATCGGCGTCGGCAATTCGATGATGCTTCGCGATTCCTGCGATAGAGCCATAATGTGCTTGTCTCTCCGACTTGCCGCTTGCCTGTGCGGTTATTCCCGCAGGGATGGATCGTGTCGGCCGGGGCGGGTCATGTGTCCCTGTCCATCCCCGCCGATAACCGCATGCCTCTGAGCACGAGGCGAGCGATCGGTTCACTCCTGTTTCACCGCCTCAGCCTTGTTGCCGCGAATGATGCCGACCGACGGACGATCGAGCGGAGCGACCTTCTCGGCCGGCTTGATCGTCGCCAAGGCAGGCGACACGTCGCCGGCCCAGGTCGGGCGGGCGCGGCTGTCGGCCGTGCCGCTGACCGGCGCGGTGTCGCCGGCGCGCCGCAGCAGCAGCGACAATTTGCCGAGCTCGGCCGCGACGCCGACCTTCTCCGCCTGGTCGGGGGTCACTTCCAGCATGACCGAGCGGCCGCCCTGCGCGTTTGCCGGGTCGATCGCCAGCATGCGCAGGTTCTGCGCGATCGTCTCGCTGACCGAGCGGTGCGCTAGACCTTCGGAATTGAAATTCTGCGTCAGGACGACATCGACGCGGTCGCCGGGATTGAGCAGCCCCGTGCCAGCACCGACCGAGGAGATCGGGATGGCGATTGCGCGCGCCCCCGAGGTCAGCACGACTTGCAGGAAATCGCGGTCGCCCGGCTTGACGATCAGCGAGCGCCGGATCGGCTCGCCGCGCGCGAGATCGACGTTGAGCGCGGCGCCCGAGACCTCGTTGCGCGCCTGCTCGTCGCGCTCGGTATGCACCGCCGCCAGGGGCCGCACGATGTGCCGGGCTCGACGACGCCGGCAGCCGGGCGCCATACGACATCGTCCGCGCGCAGCAATGTGCCGGCTGACAGCGGCACGGCAGCCACCAGCACCTCTTCTTTTGGCAACGGCTGGACGTCAGCGGTGGCGTTTTGCGGCAATGCGTGCAGGAACAGCCAGGCCGCGACGCCGAGCGACAGCAGAAACAGAATTGTTAGTAGCGTTTTGGCGCGCATGGCTTGAATCTAAAGGAAAAGTTGCGGGGGGACCGTTTGTAATCCCAGGGTGATTATGCCGGCAGCCGCGATCGCGACACCATACGGGACGCTGAGCTGCATGGCGGGTTGCGCGGTATCGGCAGCACCCGTCAGCGCCGCCCAAAGGCGCGGATGATGCATAACCCAGCCGCCCGGCTTCTGCCGCCCCGCAATCGACAGCGCGAGGGCTTGCAGCCAAGGGCGGATACGATGTTGCGCCAGCACCGCCAAGGCGAGGATGCCGCCGCACAGGCTCATCAGAAACAGAAAGCCGAACAGGTCGTAATAGCCCACCAGCAGCGTCGCGCCGGTTATCAGCTTGGCGTCGCCGCCGCCGATGATGCCGCGCCAGAACAGCGCAAACCCGACTGCGAGCACGGCTGCAGAGGCGAGCAGCGTCATGACGGCAGCAGCGGCATCGCCGGCCAGCGCCATGCGCCCGATCCCGAGCGCGCCGATTGCGAGAACCAGCCCGTTCGGGATCCGCCGGTGTCTGATGTCGCCGAATGCCGCTGCGGCAAAGACAGCAGCGGCGAGACCCGCCACGATCGCCTGCATCTGCCGATCCACCCTGACCTTAAAGCGCGGCCCGTTTTGCGCCGCGCCCGATGCCCGTCAGGGCGCCAAACTGGAGAGGCTCGCGCCGATCGCGTTAAAAAGATTGTTGATGTTGCTGCCGAGGAATGTCGCACCGCCGGCGATGGCCAGCGCGATAAAGATGATCAGCATCGCGTACTCGGTCGCTGTCGCGCCGCTCTCGTCGGAGAAAAATCTACGCATCATCCCACGCATACCCGTGCTCCCGTAATGAATGTACAACCAGCCGGAATTTGGCGCCGTTTCCGCGCCTCGACCGTTCGCTTAGGGCGTCAGGTTCGAGATGCTCGCGCCGATCCTGTTGAACAAGGCGTTGATGTTGCTGCCGAGCAATGTCGCGCCGCCGGCGATCGCAAGCGCGATGAAGATGATCAACATTGCGTATTCCGTCGCAGTCGCGCCGCGATCGTCCTCGCAAAACCGTTTGAACAAAGCGAGCATGTGCATACCCCGGAGATTGAGCCCGTGACCAACCCGTTTGTCCCTCGGTGGAACAGACGCGGTCGGTCAGCCCCGGCCAAAGCGGCTTGTTTTTGCGGTCCGGTTCGGTTTGGGGCAACTTCCGGGCACGTATGTATCAAATTTTGTCTGGTTTGCAACGGAAAATTAGCGTTAACAAATAAAAAGCCGGAGACAAAGATGATTAATGTATTCGTGCCAGCAGCAATTTACAGAAGGTATAAATTTGGACGACCGGACCGGTCCATTATTAACCAATCTACAAGTTTCCCGGGTTATCCACAGTTTCAGTCTTGGAATTACCCACGGCCGGCGTTCGCCCGGCACGAGGATTAGGCATCATGGAATTCGCCTCGGCAGGCTTGTTTAACGTTGCTTGTTTTCTGGCGATCACGACTGTCCTCGTCACGGTCCACGAGCTGGGCCACTATTTCATGGCACGATTGACCGGGCTGAAGGTCGAGGTGTTCTCGATCGGCCTCGGCCCCGAAATCATCGGCCGCACCGACCGGGCAGGCACCCGGTGGAAGCTCGGCATCGTGCCGCTCGGCGGGTATATCCGGATGTTCGGGGAGCAGAGCGGCCCTCGCCATGACGGGACGCCACCCGCCGAGGCAAAGGGTGCGGCCCGCCCGCTGCTTTTCGAAGAGGCCTCGCTCGGGCGGCGGGCCGCGGTCGCCGCCGCCGGCCCGGCCGCCAATTTCGCGCTCAGCTTTGTCGTCCTGGCGGTGCTGCTCCTCGTCGTCGGACGGCCGGCGAGCGTCGGGGCTTCCTTGCCGGAAGCCGCCCTTTGGCTGGTCTGGCGCGCGGTCGAGCTGACCTGGGGCTTGACGGCCGAGACACTGCAGGCGCTGTGGCAATTCGCCACGGGTGTCAATGCCGGCCAGGATTTTATCGGCCCGATCCGGTTGGCGCAGGTATCGGGCGAGGTCGCGCATCAGGGTCTTTTGATGTTCCTCGGTCTCGTCGCGATCATCTCGGCCAATTTGGCGGTGATGAATTTGCTGCCGATCCCGAGCCTCGATGGCGGGCATCTCCTGTTCTATCTCGCCGAAGCCCTCCGCGGTCGTCCGATCGCCGCGCAGGCACAGACCTTTGCAACCCAGCTCGGGCTCGGCTTTGTCGGCGGGCTGATGATGTTCGCGACGTTCAAGGACATCGCGGATCTCGGCATCACGACGCTCTACCGCCTCGTCAGCTAACGCTTCGCGGCCGATCGTTAGCAACAAGCCGCGCTCCGGCGATCACCGCTTGGGCTGATCGTCGCGGACATGCACGACGGCGATGCTGTCGCCATAAAGCCTGTGCCATCCGGCCAGATGGTCGAGCATTTGCACCGCCGGCCGATCCGGCGGCAGCAGGGTCCACGTGATCCCGTACCGATCGACGAGCTTAAAAAACTCGTCGCTCTGCAACGTGATCGCCTCGGCGTACTGCTTGATAAAGGCATCGCCGTAGAAATCGGCGCGGCCGTCGATAAAGACCTTGAACCCGCGAAAGATTAGATAACGCCAAAGCCGTAGTCGTTTAACACCGGCCCGTTGACGTGCTGAGCGATGACGGCATCGACCGCTGCCGCGGGAGTGATGTTCTCCGCGACATGCAATTCGCGGCGCGGCAGCACGGTCGCGGTCAACACCGCAAAGAGGACGAGCGCCAGCGCGAGGCCGAACACGGTTGCGGGCTTTTTCAGCTCGGCGATCGCATGGTCGACCCATTGCAACAGGGGGCTGCCGCCGGGGCGGTCTGGCAGCTGATCCGCCAAAGCTGGCGCCAGCAACAAGGGCGCGATGAGGCCGAGGATCTCGACATGCCGCCGATGCTGCAAAGCCATGTGCAACAGTAGCAGCAGCATGACCAAACGCGTTGCCGGCAGCCGCCATCGCAGGCTGAACGCGGCGGCCAGCACGACCATCAGCCAGATTTCGAGCGGCTGGTAGTGTTGAAAATCGGGGCTCCCCCATTCCATCAGCGCCGCCAAGGCGAAGCTCATGCCGAGGAGACGAAACGGCTGCAACAGCCCCTCGATGCCGAATGGCGTGACAAGCGCCGCCAGCAGCGACAGCGCCCCGAACAACACCCAGCCGCGCGCCGCCCGCCGCCTCGCCCGCCAATCCGGCGCGGCGATCAGCGCCTCGGCCGCGAACAGCGCGGCGAGCGCCAAACCGAAAATAAAGCTGCCATGCAGATTGGCCCAGAGGACCATCAGCGGCACGAGCCATAAGCGCGGCGCGCGGTCATCGTCCCGCGCCTTCACGAGCGTGGCGGCCCACACCACGAGGATCGGCAGCGCGAAAATATGCGGGCGTGCCAGGATATGGCCGGAGATCAGGTGCCAGGCGAGCGCGGTCGCCAGCAACGCATGAATCGGCGCCAGGCTGCGCAGCAACAGCCGCAGCAGCAAGCCCAGTGTCGCAGCCGCCGACAATGCCGTCGCGGCGGCGAGACCGGCCCAGCCGAGATGATCGTAGATCGCGGCAATCGCGACCTCGGCGAGCCATTCGAACGGGACGAACGGCGCGCCCTGCATCGTAAAGGAGAACAGGTCGTGGCGCGGCACCGTGGCGTAATCGATGATCCAGCGCCCAAGCACGATGTGCCAATAGGTGTCGGGGTCTTCCAAGGTGTGGAGCGGCAGGGCGATGACGTTGGCATAGACCAGCAGCGCGAAGAGGATCGGCAACGACACGCCAAAGCGGCTGCGCAGCGGCGCGGTGATCGTGATCTCTGACATGCTCGCGATGCTGCGCTAAAACGGGCCCGGTTGACGCAGAAGGATACTATCCCTGGCTCCCGTCACTCGTCATGGCCGGGCTTGGCCGAGGCCCGGCCGTGTCTCGCTACGGTGGTTCCTGACATCCGGCGCGCTCGCGCTGATCGTCCTCAATATCGTGCTGTTGCTCGGGTTTTACCGGTCCGGGTCCTGGATCCTTGAGCCCGATGGCGCCCCGATCCTGACCGACTTCACGCCGATGTGGCTGGCCGGGCGAGAAGCGCTCGGGGGGCATGGCGCGGCGGTCTACGCTTCGCGCCATTTCGGAGAAATCCAGACCGCGCTTGTCGGGCCGCATGCGGGGCACTATCCGTGGCCCTACCCGCCAATCTTCTTTCTGCCGGCAGCCTTGGTCGCGCTGCTGCCCTACGCCTGGGCCTTTATCGGCTGGCAAGCCGCGACCTTGGCCGGTTGCCTCGCCGCGGGACACCGCATCCTGCGCGACCCGTTGACGCCGCTCGCGATCCTGGCCTCGCCGCTGAGCGTGCTGAACGCCTATGTCGGACAGAACGGCTTTCTGACGGCGACGCTGATCGGCGCCGGCCTCAGTTTCCTCGAAGGCTCGCCCGTAATCGCGGGCATCTGTTTCGGCTGCCTCTTCTACAAGTCGCAGTTCCTGCTGCTGTTTCCGCTGTTGTTCGCGATTTCGGGGCATTGGCGCGCCTTGGCGGCGATGATTGCTGCCGGGGCGTTGCTCGCGATCGTCTCGGCGCTGGCGTTCGGGGTGGAGCCCTGGTTTGCCTTCCCGGCAGCGTTGACGGAGCGCGCCCAGGCGGCGCTTGTCGTGCAGGATCTCGCCTGGGGCAAACTGCAATCGCTATATGGGCTGGCGCGCGCGCTCGGGCTCGGCGCGACGCCCGCCGGGATTGTTCATGCCATCGTCGCGCTGCTCGTCGCCGCGCTCGCCTGCCTGATCTGGAGACGGCGGGGCAGCTTCGATGCGAAGGCCGCGGCGGCGGCATCGGCAGCGCTGATCGTCACGCCCTACCTCTTCGCCTACGACATGGCGGCGATCGTCATCCCCGGGGCGTTCCTCGTCAGAGACCTCATCGAACGCGGCGGCTCGCGGCGCGAATATGCCGCGATCTTTGGCTTGTTCTGCGGACTTTTCGCAATGTTCGCCGGCGCCGGGATCGTGCCGCTCGGCGCGATTGTCAATTTGCTGCTGTTCAGCCTGATCGTTTGGCGCGTGTTTCGCCGCCCGGCAATAGCGCCGCCGCTCGATGCGTAATGGCTAACCTCCGCGTACATCCGCTCGCTAAAGACCGGCACTCTTGTTTATCGATCGCGTGACATGTCACCGCAGGCAGTACATTTCTCGTCTTCGCAGCGGCCATTAGAAGCGCGAGCGTCTTCGGCGCGCGTGCTGATCGCAGGCTTGCTGGTGCTCGCGCTCTATAGCGTCCCGTTGTTTTCGACCATGGTCCCGCCGTTGTTCGACTACCCGAACCATCTCGCGCGATTTGCGATCCTCGCCACCGGCGGCAACGAGTTTTACGACGTGCGCTGGGCGCCGCTGCCGAACCTCGCGGGCGACCTCATCGTTCCGCTGCTCGCCCGGATGATGCCGATCGAGCTTGCGGGCAAGCTGTTCCTCGTCATGATCTTCGCGCTGATCCTCGGCGCCGCGGCATGGCTCAACCGTGTTGTCGGCGGCAGATGGCGGCTCTGGCCGCTTCTCGCAGCGGCATTTCTGTATAACCTTCAGCTCCGCTGGGGTTTTCTGAATTATCTGTTCGGCCTCGGGATCGCATTGTGCGGCTCCGCGCTGTGGCTTGCGCTGGAGGACGCGCGCTTTTGGCTGCGACTCGCGGCCTCTTCGTTTGTCGCGCTGCTCTGTTTTTTTAGCCACATCTCCGCGTTTGGGATTTATACGCTGATTGTCGCCGGCGTCGAATTGCAGCCGCTCATCGCTGAGTGCCGCGCCGGGAAATGGCGCGCGCTGCGGCACCGCATCGGCATCGCAGCCGCGCAATTCGTCATCCCGATCGCAATCGCGCTTATGTCCTGGCGACCCGGAATAGGCGGCAAGATCGTCTATTGGGAATTTTCGTACAAGATCACGTGGTTGTTCGGGATATTTTACAACTACATACCCGTCGTCGATTTTGCGTCATTTTTTCTGATGCTGGCCCTGTTCGGCGGCCTCGCCGCGCGGCGCCGGTTGAATTTTGCGCCGCGCATGGTCCCTGCGATCCTTCTGATCTTCGCGGCTTACCTAATCATCCCGACGGAGATGTTATCGGCCTGGGCCACCGACCAGCGCATCATCGTTGCATTCTTTTTTCTTCTCGTCGCAGCCGCCGCGCCAAATTTCCCGAACCGACGAATCGCGTGGGGGGTCGGCGCGGCGGCGCTGGTCATCATGCTGGGGCGTCTCGGGATCGTTGAAGCCTATTGGCTTGAGGCAAACCGAGTGTATGCCGCCGATCTCGCAGCTATTGATGCGCTGCCGCTTGGATCAAAGCTCGCCGTCGCCCATCCGAAGAACGCGTTGAACGCCGCCGGATTCCCGGAAGTCCATTTGCCGGCTCTTGCCTCGGTGCGGCGGGCGGCCTTTGTTCCAACCCTCTTCACGTTCACTGGACAACAGCCGATCGCGCTGAGACCGCCCTACGACAGATTAGCGGCTGCGGCAGATCGGCACGAGCTGTGGGCTGCGTTCATGAGCAGTGACGATGCGGAGCGTGGACACGCGCTCGCGGCGCTCGCCGAATATGATGCGATCGTGTTCGTCAATCACGAGCCATTCGAGCTTCCCAGCGAGGAGTGCCTCCGCCCGCTGCTGCTGCGGCCGACCTTTCAAATCTTCACGCTCGTGCATGGCGGCGATTGCCCCGAACCGCGATAGGCGCCCGCCACGCGCGCTCTCTTGTTGCGTCACGCCGCGACATCGGGGAGCCTGAGGCCAATTCCCTCCCCCAACCCGCGCCTGAGGTCAGTCATGAAGATTACCGGGACCCGTACCGAGCTTGTCGAACTGCCAGCCGATGAGCCGCTCGCCGGCGCCGCCGAGAACCCGAACGGCAAGCGCCCGATCGTCACGGTCTCGGTCGAGACCGATCAAGGCATCGCGGGCCTCGGCGTCGCCTATTTCGGCGGCGCGCTGAGCCGCACCTTGCGGCATGCGATCGACGAATTGGGCGCGCTCTGCATCGGCGAGGATCCGGTGCGGGTCGAGGCGGTGCAGCAGAAATTGAAGAACGCCGCCGGCGGCTCGGCCGGTCCGGGCGGCATCTATCACCTCGCGCTATCGGCGCTCGACATCGCGCTGTGGGACATCCGCGCCAAGTCGGTGAACCTGCCCTTGTGGAAATTGCTCGGCGGGGCGCGCGACCGCGTGCCCACCTATGCCTCGGGCGCGCTGATGCGCGGCCTCTCGTTCGACCGCGTCGTCAAGGCCGCTGCGACCCTGAAGGAGAAGGGTTGGCGCGAGATGAAGACGCAGCTCGCGCTGCCCGGCGAGACGACCCCGGCGATCGAGGTCGAGCGCATGGTCAAGATCCGCGAAGCGATCGGCCCGGACATCAAATTGATGTGCGACATCAACCAGCGCTGGCGGCCCGAGCAGGCGGTGGATATCGGCCGCCGGGTGGAAGATGCCGGGGTCGGCCTGTTCTGGCTCGAGGACGTCACGACCGCCGATGATTTCGCCGGCCTCGCGCGGATCAGCGACGCGCTCTCGACACCCGTCGCGGGCGGCGAATATGTCTGGGGCATCGCGCCGTTCCGCCACATGCTGGAGGCGCGCTCGGTCGATATCCCGATGGTAGACTTGGTACGGGTCGGCGGCATCACGCAATGGCTGAAGGTCGCCGGCATGGCCGAGGCCTTCAACCTGCCGGTCGTCAGCCACTTGATCCCTGAGGTGCATGTGCATCTGATCGGCGCGGTGCCGAACGGGCTCACCGTCGAATACATGCCGTGGCTGATGCCGCTCTTCAAAGAGGTGCCGATGCAGCAGGACGGCGAATTGGCGATGCCGACAAAGCCCGGCCTCGGCCTCGAATTCGATCTGAAGACGATCGACCGCTACCGCGCCTAATCCCGGCTGTCATTGCGAGCGCAGCGAAGCAATCTCCCTCAATTTTCGCATCAGCGGATGGGGATTGCTTCGTCGCTCCGCTCCTCGCGATGACTAGAAGTGTAGAGGAGATGACATGAAGCTCGCCTCGCTCGAAACCGGCATCGTGCTGCTGCCGAATGACGAGCCGCTCGCCGGGTTCTCGGAAAACCCCAACGCCAAAAACCCGATCGTCTGGCTCAAATTGCGCACCGATGACGGCGTCGAGGGGCTCGGCGTCACCTATTTCGGGGCCGCGCTGACCCGCAGCTTGCGGCACGCGGTCGATGAGCTCGGCGCGCTCGTCATCGGGGACGATCCGCTTCGGATCGAGGCGATCGCGCGGAAATTGCGCGATGCGGCGGGCTCGGCCGGGCCCGCCGGCATATTGATGATGGTGATGTCGGCGATCGATGTCGCGCTGTGGGACATCAAGGGAAAGGCGCTCGGCTTGCCGCTTTGGAAACTGCTCGGCGGCGGGCGCGACCGCATCGCGACCTATGCCTCGGGCGCGCTCCGGCGCGGCCTCAAGCTCGAAGAGGCGGTGATCGCCGCCGGCCGCCTGCGCGAGAAGGGCTACCGCCAGACCAAGATGCAATTGGGGCTGCCCAGCGTCACATCGCCCGCCCGCGAGGTCGAGCAGGCGCGCCTGATCCGCGAGGCGGTCGGCCCCGACATGGATCTGATGTGCGACATCAACCAGCGCTGGCGCCCGGAGCAAGCAATCGATATCGGCCGCCGGGTTCAGGATGCTGGGGTCGGGCTCTTCTGGCTCGAGGACGTCACGACGCATGACGACTACGCCGGCTTGGCGCGGGTGGCGGACGCGCTCGCGACCCCGGTCGCAGGCGGCGAATACCTCTGGGGCAGCACGCCGTTCCGTCACATGCTGGAGGCGCGCTCGGTCGATATCGTCATGATCGACCAGGTGCGCTCGGGCGGCATCACGCCGTGGCTGAAGATCGCCGGCATGGCCGAGGCGTTCAATGTGCCGGTGGTCAGCCACGGCGTCCCGGAGATCCATGTGCATCTGATCGGCGCCGTGCCAAACGGCCTCACGGTCGAATACATGCCGCGCCTCTTCCCGCTGTGGCGCGCCGTGCCGCAGCCGAGAGACGGCATGCTCGACATGCCGACTGCTCCCGGCCTCGGCCTCGAATTCGACGAGGCGGCGATCGAGAAGTACCGCGCCTGATGGCTCAACCGCCGCAACCGCCTTGCAACGAGCATCCCGCGGCCGGGCTGCACACCGAGCTGGAAGGCCGGCTCGACTACAAGACCTATCTGCGGCTCGACCAGCTGTTGTCGGCGCAAGAGCCTTTGTCTTCGCCGCCGCATCACGACGAGCTCCTGTTCATCGTGCAGCACCAGACGGCAGAGCTCTGGTTCAAGCTGGAGATCCACGAGCTGCACGGCGCGATCGCCGCGTTGCGGCGCAACGAGCCACAGCCCTGCTACAAAATCCTGGCGCGCGTCTCGAACATCCAGAGCCAGCTGATGAGCCAATGGAGCGTCTTGGCGACCTTGACCCCGAGCGAATATGTCCAGTTCCGCCATGTGCTGGGGCCGGCGAGCGGCATCCAATCATTTCAGCACCGCACGATCGAATTCATGCTCGGCAACAAGGACCCGCAGATGCTGGCGGTGTTCGAGCACGACCCCCAGGCTTATGAGCAAGTCAAGGCGGCCTTTGAGGCGCCGAGTCTCTATGACGAATATCTGCGCTTTCTCGCCCGCTCCGGCCTCGCGATCCCGCGCGAAGTCCTGGAGCGCGACGTGACAAAGCCGCATCAGCCTAATCGCGCGATCGTCGCCACCATAAAACAGGTTTATCAGGCGCCGGGGACCTATTGGGACGCCTATGAGCTCGCCGAGAAGCTCGTCGATCTGGACGAAGCTTATGCCTTATGGCGCTACCGTCATCTGAAGGTCGTCTCGCGCATCATCGGCCAGAAGCGCGGCACCGGCGGCACCGCCGGGGTCGGCTATCTGGAGCAGATCGCCGGCCGCGTCTTTTTCCCGGAATTGTGGGACGTCCGCACCGAATTGGAAGAGCCCGGCCGCGCCCCTTGAGGCCCTCCCAAGCGGACGGACCGGCCCGGTGCAGGCCAGCCCGGCAGAATTCCGAATTGTCGAGAAGCGGGAAGATACGCGATAACTCTGCCCGGAAACCCCTGCCAGAGCGGCACTTTTGAGCGAGAACCCGGCCCGATGAGAGTGGAAAACGCCATCAACATTGAAGATCTGCACCGCATGGCGAGGCGGCGGCTGCCCAAGGTCGCCTTCGACTTTATAGAGGGCGGGCTCGAGGACGAGCACGGGCTCGACCGCAACACCGCGGCGTTCCACAAGCATCATCTCCTGCCGCGTTATCTCGTCGATGTTTCGAAGCGCGACCAGTCTGCGACGATTTTCGGGCAGACCTTTTCCAGCCCCTTCGGCATCTCGCCGACCGGCAGCGCCGGGCTGTTCCGCCGCGGCGCCGACATGATGTTGGCCGAGGCGGCGCGCGAGGCGAACATCCCCTACATCATGTCGGGGGCCAGCAACGAGACGATTGAGGACGCCGCCCGCGTCGCGCCGAAAAACGCCTGGTACCAGCTCTATGCCGCCCGTGACGGCAAGATCTCCGACGACCTCATCAAGCGCACCGCCGATGCCGGGCTCAGCACGCTGGTGCTGACGGTCGATGTGCCGGTGCATTCCAAGCGCGAGCGCAATATGCGCAACGGCTTTGCCAATATCCGCGGCAACTGGCTGCAAGCGGCGCTGAGCCTCAAGCCCTCGCTGCTCGCCGAAGCGATGACGCATCCCGGCTGGGTCATCGAATACATCCGGCATGGCGGCACGCCGGCCCTCGGCAACTGGCTCCCCTATCTCTCGAACGGGGCCAGCGCCGAGGAGACCGTCAAGTTCAACCGCTCGATGGTGCCGGCGCATGCCCAGACCTGGAAGGACCTCGAACGTTACCGCCGCCTCTTCCCACGCAACCTCGTCGTCAAGGGCATCATGGATCCGCGCGACGCGGTCCGCGCCGCCGAGATCGGCTGCGACGGGGTCATCGTGTCGAACCACGGCGCGCGGCAACTCGACCAGGCGCCGGCCTCGCTCGACGTCTTGCCGGCGGTGAAGCGCGCGGTCGGCGACCGCATGACCGTCATGCTCGACAGCGGCGTGCGGCGCGGCGCCGATATCCTGATCGCAATGTGCCTCGGCGCGCAGTTCTGCTTTTTCGGCCGCCCGACCCTTTACGGCGCGGTAGCGGGCGGACTCCCCGGCGTCAAAAAGGCAGTCGATATTTTCCGGGGGGAGATCGACCTCGTCATGGGCCAGATCGGCTGCCCGAGCCTCAATGAGCTCGGTCCCGATTTCCTGTGGAACGACGATTGGCCGCGCAATCGCTGAGCGCGGTCGGGTAATGACCCAGTTTGAGATCAGGGATGAAAGGGGATGATTTCACGAAGAGGGCGATCGACGCCTCGGATGCACAAAACCTTGCATCCCCTTCATGATCGCCGAACCTAAGCGGATACCGGAACCGTCCGACTGTTCCTGTGCTGACCTGAAAGCGTCACAAATCGGTTCCCACCGAAACCAAATAAGAGCAGCCAAGAGCAAGAATATAATTCCGCAAATGTAACCGCTGCCCATACCCATAGCTTCGCCCCAAAATGCATAACCTGCTAGGAGAAGCGCTAGTAGCGTGACGGATACTCTGGCGATCACGGAAACCTCCCATTCAATTAGCCATTCGTTTTTTTCTTGGTTTTATCCGGGGATGTGGCCGCATCTTAGTGGATATGCTTAGCGTCGTGCAATGTGGAAGCTCGTATGCCCAAGCAACCACAATGCCAGAAGCGCCCGCCAATACCGTCGCCAACGCGATCCGCGTCGCCAAGATTCTCAAACTGAGTCACTACCGGCGCTCGCGAAATGTTGACGGGCTGGAACGCGGCTTCTACTTTCGGTCGGGCCAGCCCGACCAAGGATAGCCAAGAACATGCTCGACAGAGAGGACGTCGCCGCACGGCTTGCCGCGGCGGTTTTGCAGACGACGCCCGCATCGCCAGGTCAGCGGCCGGGACAATCACCCGACATGATCGCGACGTGCCGTTATGCCGTCGCGGTCTACGAGACGATCCTCGGCATGCTGCCGATGGCCCAGCCGGGCAAAGCGGGCGAGCCGGAGACAACCGGCCGCCGCACCGCCCCGGCGCAGCGTGCCGCGAACGGCCCCGCCCCGGCGTCGCCGCGACGTTAGCTCCGGAGCCTCAGTTTCGGCGACAGATCGGCCCGGCCTGCCCCTGATCTCGGCCGTTGACCGGGGCCGGGCAAACCGGCGCAAAATGGCCGCATGACGCAATCGACCGACCTAGCCGATCTTGCCGCGCTTGAACGGGCCGCCGCGCTCGTACACACGGTCGTGCCGCCGACCCCGCAATATTGCTGGCCGCTCTTGTCGCGGCGGGTCGGCGCCGAGCTCTGGGTCAAGCACGAGAACCACACCCCGACCGGCGCCTTCAAGGTCCGCGGCGGGGTCGTGTATCTCGGCGATCTGCGCAAGGCGCAGCCCGAGATCCGCGGCGTCGTGACGGCCACCACGGGCAATCACGGCCAGAGCATCGCCTATTCCGCCGGCGCGCTCGGCCTCGCGGCGACGATCGTCGTGCCGCAAGGCAACAATCCTGGGAAGAACCGGGCGATGCGCGGGTTCGGCGCCACCCTCGTCGAAGTCGGCCACGATTTCCAGGCCGCCTATGAGCACGCCGCTACTCTGGCCGAACGGGAAAATCTCCATTTCGTGCGCTCGTTCCACCCTCTGCTGATACGCGGCGTCGCGAGCTATGCGCTGGAATTGTTTCGAGCCGTCCCGGCTCTCGATACCGTCTATGTGCCGATCGGCCTCGGCAGCGGCATCTGCGGCGTCATCTCGGCGCGCGAAGCTTTGGGCCTGACGACCGAGGT
>JBKOVT010000368.1:0-4068 GCA_046724035.1 Pseudomonadota bacterium
GATCAGCGTCGACATTCGTACAGAAAAGCCAACGGGCGCAAACGCGTATTACGATTCACAAAAACGAATGCTCTTAATCGATAGAAAACAAGCGGATGACCTAACTAACCATTACCGAGAATACATGCATCATGTACTCTACATCAATGGGGTCCCCGACGATCCAAAGTTAAAATTTTTAGCTTATTATGGGATTGAGACCGGGTTGGCTTGGTATTTTCCGTGCAGCTTTGTAGACGACCCGCATCCGAGCGCTAACGGTTGGAACCTGGACCAAAAGCGATCATTCGATGAAATCCGCCAGGACATAACTTCCGCCATGACAGATGGAACGGAAGTTTGGGGAGGAGTTTTCTGGGACCTTCGTAAGCTCCTCGGTGGAAAGACCTCCGATCAACTGCTCTTCAAAGCGTGGTCTGAATTAAAACCAGAGGATGTCGCGACGGACAGAGGGGCTAGCTTTGCACGCAAGCTTATTGAAGCGGACGGCAAGCACCGAAACGAGATCAAGGCGCTATTCGACCAACGCGGACTGAAGCTCTGAACGGCTCGACGAAGTCCGCCGTGCTAGCGAGGTCTACAGAGCCTGATATTCGCTACCTATTTCATCAGCTGGAGGTCGACGCCGCGGCCATGCAGTTCGGCGAGGTAGGCATCGACCGTCCCGATCTGGGTTTCCAGCTGCATCCGCACCGGCACGACGACATCGCCGGGCAGCAGCGGCGCGTACCAGAACTTGCCCTGCTGGGCGCCCTCGCCCTGCTCCCCTTCCGGGGCGCTGCGGATATGGCGGGTCATCCTGCAAGCGATCGCGTTGCCCTCGAGGTGCTGGCCGCCCTCCGGGGACAGCACCTGCTTGCCGATATCGGAGAAGACGAGATCGTAGCGCGAGCGGCCGTCGAACACCGGAACCATCAAGGCGCAGGTGCCCTTGGCGGCGAGCTGGCGCTCGAGGCGCAAATAGGCGGTCAGATTGTCGACGGTGCCGCGCGCCGTCGCCGCCGTCGCGGCGTCGGCAACCACCGGGACCACCTTGCCCTCGACGCTGCCATCGGGGCGAAAATTGACCTCCTCCTGCCGCGCGACGCCGTTGCGGCGGGTCTCGCTGTGGAAGGATTCGGCCTGCGCGGAGGCAGGTATCAGCCGCCCGGAGGCGGTCGCCCGGGTCTGCTGATCGACGACAAGCCCGGCGACGCCCGTGGTCTTGTAGTGCGTGTTGATGGCATAGCGCTCGCCGACCTCGTCGACCGAGGTGTTGAGCGTCAAGACGTGCAGGCCCATCAGGCCGTAGACCTCGACCCGCATCGAGATGCGGTCGGCGCCCACGGCCGGCGCGGCGGACGGCCGTAACGCAAGGAACAGGCCGCCGATCAACAGCAGCGCGGCAGCACAACTGGACAGAACGCGATTAGACGCCGGATGCATCAGCCAACCACCCCAAAGCCGATATTCCCCGGATCCCCGACGGATTAGATAAAGTTCGCTCTTTTTCGCGCCTTGGGCAACGGCTAAGCCGCCGCAGGACCGGAACCCCTCGGCTTGTGCCTCGGGGCCGCGATCTGTTACCGGGGTCCGTCGTCCCGCTCAATACGGTTCGCGGACGAAAATGAAGGTCGTGCCGGTAACGATCGGGGCGCTGGCCCCGACAAAGGACACGTTGGCGTCTTCGACCTGGCGCGAGCCGGCGCGGCCCGAGGCCTGCAATGCGCCCTCGATGATGTGCCAGAGGCCGTGGATGCGGCCGGTGCCGAGGCTGCCGCCAAAGGTGTTGAGCGGCAACTCGCCGTCCAATTCGATGCGCCCGTCCTGGATGAAGTCGAGCGCCTCGCCTTCGCCGCAGAAGCCGTAGCTTTCGAGACCGTAAATGACGGAAGCCGAGAAGCCGTCATAGATCTGCGCGACATCGACATCCTTCGGGGCGAAGCCGGAGCGCTCCCAGGTCAGTTTCGCCGAGCTGCGGCCGCCCTCCATGTAATCCGCCAGGCTGCCGATGCGGCCGGCCGCCTCGAAATGCAGCCGCTGGCCGTAGCCGGCGAGATAGGCCGGGCTCGGCTTCAGGTCGCGCGCCCGGTCGGCGGTGGTCAAGACGATCGCGACCGCCCCCTGCACCGGGATGTCGCAATCGAACAGGCAGAACGGATAGGCCACCATGCGCGAGGCGAGATAGTCCTCGCGCGAGAGCTCGGTGCCGTAGAAATAGGCGTGCGGGTTGTGCTGGGTGTGGCGGCGCTGGGTCACGGCCAAGGTCGCCATCTTTTCGCGGTTCTGGTTGTGGCGCTCCAGCCATCTCGTATAGGCGACCGCCATGCCCTGCCCCGGCCCGCCAAAGCCGTAGGGCGCGGTGAATTGGGTCGCGCCCGCCGCCATGCCGCTCGGCAGGTTCTGATAGGTGCCGCGCGGGTTGTGCATCGCCCGCCACACGACGGCGTATTTGCACACGCCGGCGAGCAAGGCGTTGACCGCCTGCTGCACCGCGCCGCCGATATTCACCGTGCCGACCTGGATATGCCAGGCGAGGTTCGGCAGTTTCAGCATCGTCATCATGCAATTGACCGACACGATCGAAATGCCGTCCACCTCTGCATGCCCCGTCGCCGGCAGCTCGGGATAGGTCGCGAGGCCGTCGATGTCGGAAATCGCGAGCCCGGAATCGGCGACTGCCTCTTTCACCGCGGTCAGCGCGTGGACCGCGAGCGGAACATCGGCCGTGCGCGAGACCTTCGAAAAGCCGACGCCGCTGACCGCGACCTTGCACCGGTTCTCCCACATGTCCTGTTATCCCCTCGCGAGGCGGAATTGGGGCAGCGTGATGTCGTCGTTCAATTTCTCGAACACGACTTCGACGCGGCGGCCGACCTTCGCCTCGGTGTATTCGGCCTCCAGCAGATTGCCGGCCATCAGCGCGCCCGGTGCGTCATCGAGCTCGACAATGATGCTGGCGTAGGGCACCGCCGCGGCGAAGCGCTTGTCGCCGGTGTGATACATGATCGTGTACGCGTAGATCGTGCCAATGCCGCGCACCGGCTCGAATTTGAGGTCGGTCGCGACGCATCGCGTGCAGGTCGCGTAAGGCGGGTGCTGAAAGTGCCCGCAGCTCTGACAACGCTGCAATTCGACAACCCCGCGCTTTGCCGCGTCCCAGAACGGCCTGGTCCATTCATTGGGCACCGGGATCGGCCGGGTCACCTTGCTCCAGTCGCTCATTGGCGGGATGATCCTCCGGAAGAGCCTGGAGGCATTTGAAGGGAGAACGCGTTGGCGGCGCAAGCGGGGATATCCACCGGGCCGGGCGAGATGATGGGCAATGCCGGGCCGGGCATGCTGCAAGGGCTGCGGGTCATCGAGATCGCCGATGAGCGCGCCGAATATGCCGGGCTCTTATTGGCCGGGCTCGGCGCGGACGTGATCAAGATCGAGCCGCCGGAGGGCAATGCCACGCGGCGGATCGGGCCGTTTCTCGGCGACGAGCCGGGGCTCGAACGCTCGCTGTTCTTCTGGAACTACAATCGCAACAAGAAATCGGTCGTGCTCGACCTCCTGACGCCCGCGGGCCGCGAGCAGATGCTCGGGCTGCTCGGCGGCGCCGACATCCTGCTCGATGCGAGCTGCGGCGCGCTGAACGAGGTGCTCGGCCTCGACCACGCCGCGCTCAACGCGCGGTTCCCGGCATTAGTGACGGCGCGGATGACGCCGTTTGGCGATGACGGGCCGTGGAAGGATTTCAAAGGCTCGGACCTGATCCACCTGGCGCTCGGCGGGCCGATGATGAATTGCGGCTACGACCCCGACCCCAATCTCGAATACGACACACCGCCGATCGCGCCGCAGATCTGGCACGCCTATCACATCGCCGGCGAGCAGATGGCGACCGGCATCATCGCCGCCCTCATTCACCGCGAGCGCAGCGGCGAGGGGCAGGACGTCTCCCTGGCGATCCACGAGGCGGTGTCGAAGAACCCCGAGCAGGATCTGATGTACTGGGTCTGTCGGCGGGTGCCGCTGTGGCGGCTCACCTGCCGTCACGCGTCCGAAGGCCCGAACCACTCTCCCAGCATTTGCCACACCAAG
>JBKOVT010000173.1:0-11324 GCA_046724035.1 Pseudomonadota bacterium
CGGGGTGGGGCGCAGCGGCTTTCCGCGCACTTACGAAGCTTATGGCGTCCCCTATGGCGAGAGCCGCGAGCGCTTTGCCGAGACGCTCGAAATCCTGAAAAAGGCGTGGACCGAAGAGTCGTTTTCCTACAAAGGCCAGTACTACAATTTCGAGAATGTGAAGGCGACGCCGCGGCCCTATCAAAAACCGTGGCCGGAGATCCGCGTTGCCGCCAACAGCGCCGACACGTTCCCCAATATCGCAAAGCTCGGCCATGCCGTCTTTGTCGCGGTGCGGCTCGGCACGCTCGAGGAATTGGAGCCCAACATCACCGCCTATCGCGAGGCGTGGAAGGAAGCGGGGCATCCCGGCGAGGGCAAGGTGTTCCTGCGTGCGCCGGTCTATGTCGCCGAGACCGACAAGGCAGCGCGCGAAGAGCCGGAAGAGAGCATCATGTATTTCTACCGCTATCTCGGCGAGCGGCTCGTCGACTCCGCGACGCGCTCGGGGGTGCGCGCCGTCGAGGATCGTGCCGCGCGCGGCGGTCGGCTGCAGACGATCACCTATGAGGAAGCGCTGCGCGACAAGATCATCGTCGGCTCGCCCGAGCGGGTGACGGATCGCCTGATGGGGTTGCAGGAGACGCTCGGCCTCGACGGCATCTTGTGCGAGATGAATTGCGGCACAAAGATCCCGCATCAGCGCGTCATGAAATCATTGCAGCTCCTCTGCGAGAAGGTGAAGCCGAACTTTCACTGAGCGCGGCTAGCCGTGGGCCTTCCACGGCAGGAGCCAACGCTCCAGCTCGTCGAGCGCCCAGTTGAACGCGAAGCCCAACACCGCGATGACGAGGAGGCCGACAAACATTGTGTCGACGCTCATCAATTGCCAGGCGTTCCAAATCATGTAGCCGATGCCGCTCTGCGCGCCGATCATCTCGGCGATCGCGATCAGGATGAGGCCGAGCCCGGCGCCCAATTTCATGCCGGCCATGATCAAGGGCGCCGCGCCGGGCAATGCGATGGTGCGGAAGGTCTGCCATCGGCCGGCGCCGAAATTTTTGCCGACATCGAGATAGATCTTATCGATCTCAAGGACACCGGCGGTCGTGTTGATGATCATTGGATAGAACACGCCGAGCGCGACCATCGCGATCTTCGAGGCTTCGCCGAGGCCGAAGATCAGCAGGATCAGCGGCAGGATCGCGCTCTTCGGGATCGGGTAGGTCGCTGCTACGAGGGGCTCGATCAGCGCGCGCACGGGGCGGTAAAGCCCCATCGCCAATCCGAGCAGCAATGCCGGGACGCCGCCCAGCAGAAACCCCCAAAACAGCCGCTCGAGGCTCGCCGACAGATTGGCCCACAGCTCGCCCGAGCGCGCCAGGTGCAGAAAGGCTGTCGCGATCGTCGACGGCGCCGGAAAGAAACGCTGGTCGATCCAGCCGAGCCGGACTAAACCCTCCCAGGCAAGTAACAAGAGCGCCGGCGACAAAAGGCCGATCAGGCGGTCGCGTGCGGCGGGCGAGAGCGTCATGACAGGATTTGGGTCACGACGAGGTCTCGGCTTCCTGGCGCCGGGCGCGGTCGACCTCGTCGCGCAATTCGCCCCAGATTCGAAAGACGAGCGCGCCATAAGCCGGCTCGCGGCGCAATGCGAGGACGTCGCGCGGGCGCGGAAACGGCACCTCGACGATTGTCTTGATGCGGCCGGGATGCGCCGTCATTACGACGATGCGGTCGCCCAACGTCACCGCTTCGTCGACGCTGTGGGTGATGAACACCACCGTCTTCTTGTCCTCGTCCCAGATCCGCAACAGCTCTTCCTGCAACAATGTGCGGTTCTGCTCGTCAAGCGCCGAGAACGGCTCGTCCATCAGCAGCACTTCGGGATCGGTCGCGAAAGCGCGCGCGATCGAGACGCGCTGCTTCATGCCGCCGGACAATTGGTGCGGATAGCGGTCGGCGAAGCGCAGGAGGCCGGTGCGGTCGAGATAGTGCCCGACGATGTCGCGGATCTCCGCCCGGGGCATATGGCGCATCCTGAGCCCGTAGGCGGCATTGTTCCACACCGTCATCCAGGGGAAGATCGAGTCGCCCTGGAACACCATCGCATTGGTCGGTTTCGCCGGATTGTCGGAGACGATCGCGGCGTGCCCGCCGCTCGCGGTTTCGAGGCCCGCGAGAATGCGCAAGAGAGTGGTCTTGCCGCAGCCGGAGGGGCCGACGATCGTGCAAAAACTGCCGCGGGGAATGTCGAGTGAGATGCCGTCGAGCGCGGTGAAGCGGCCGCCTCGTGTCGCGAAGGTTTTTGTGAGGCCGGCGATCGCAATCTTCGCCGCGGTCGTTTCCGGCGCGGTGCTCGGCGCGATGGCAAGTTCGGGCACCGCCATTCTCGTCTGCGCCTCCTCAGGCCGCTTTCCCGGGCTTGCCCCGGGCATCCACGCCTTCAAGCGGCGCCGACATAAGACGTGGGTGGCCGGGACAAGCCCAGCCACGGGCATGGAGTTGCTGAAACGCCGTGCGCATCTTTATGCGGGTTTGTAGGGGCCGAGCGATTTGAGCGCGGCGTCGACAAAGCTATCGTCGACAACGTCGGAGACGTCCACGGTTTCGTTGTCGACGAATTTCTGCGCGCGCCAGAACGCCAGATCCTTCTCCAGGCTCGGCCGGTCGACATGGCCATTGGGGTCGCAACCGTTCGGCACGACCTTTTTGAACAATGCCGGATCCTTGTAGCGCGTCTCTTTCACCAACAATGCGATCAGCTCTTCGGCGTTCGGTCCGGCGAAATGCCCGTCCTTGATCGCGCCGTTGTAGAAGCGCACGCCCTTCAAATAAGCCTGCATGTAACGCTCGGCGACCTCGCGCCGCTTTGCGATAAATTCGGGGCCGTAGAGCACCACGGCAATGGTCTGACGCGGGTAGAACTCGTCGGCCGAAAAGCGTACGCCGATGCCCTGCTCGCGCCCGAAAGTGTTGAACGGCTCCGGCACCGGCGCGGCGTCGATCGCGCCGTTCTGCATCGCCTGCACCATCTCGGGGAAACCCATGTTGTAGACATGGGTGACGTCATCATAGTGGAGCCCGGCATGCTCGATCGCCTGGTTGAGGGTCGAGCCGGTCGAGGCGCCCTTGCCGGGCTCGGCGCAGCGCAGCCCTTTCAAATCTTTCAGCGTCTTGAACTTGCCGCTGTCGACGAGCTCCTTGCGCACGAGCAACGAGACATAGGCGTAACCGGGCTGGTTCGAGCCCTTGTCGGCGGTGATCTTGATGCCGATGCCGCGGGTCGCGCTGTTGAAGAGGCCCGCCGACGTCGCGCCGGCGCCGATATCGAGCTGCCCCGCGCCCAATGGCGCGACCATATAGGCGCCGGTCTGCATGCTGACCATCGTCGTCTTGAGGCCGACCTCGCGGCAGTAGCCCTTGTGCTCGGCGATCAGGATCGGCGCGTCGCTGATCGTCAGCGGCGTCGCGATCTTGACCTCGTCGAGCTCGGCTGCCCGAACAAGGCGAAGCGGGCGCGCCGCCGCCGCGATGCCGCCGAGCCCCAGTAATTGCAATGCGCGCCGCCGGTTCATGGCTTTTCCTCCTCAACGGCGAAGTGTTGCAAATCCGCGGCCGGCGATGAACCCGCAACAGGGGAGGGGGCGCATTCCATCCGCCCCTCACCTTGTCTTAAGGGTTTGCTCCTCACCCATCAGGCTTGCGGCCGGACGGGTGAGGGGGAATTGGGAGGGCGTTTGCTGCATCTGCAGGGAATCTGCAGCAAAAATCGGCATGCGGGTTGCGGCGGGACCGGCACGGTTTCCGGAGACAGCGCGCATCTCATTGGTTTTCCTCGGCTAACACGCGCGGTCGGTGTCCTCCTGTGTCGGGTCGTCCGGCAGCAAGTCGAGGCGGAGCAGCAAATCTTTTGCTGCTTTTTGCGCCTTCGGCGCCGCTTCGGCGTAGCTCGCGCCGTGCTTTGACAGGCACCACGCATATAGATCGAAGGGCGACGCCTTCGTGACGTCGATCTCGCAATCGGTGCGGAAGCGGCCCATCAGCCGCTCGATCTCGCTTTCGAAGGTTTTTTCCTCGCGCGGCGGCGGGCGGTAGCGGGATTTCGGCTGCCAATCGTCTATCCAGCTCGCATCGGAGCGCGCCAGATACGCCTCATCGGTCTTCTGCAATTCCGGCGTGTCCGGGATTGCATCGAGCGCCGCCTGCGCCTCGCGGTATCTGTCGCCGATGCAGGTGCTCTCGGGATCAACCGCTTCGACACACAACAGCAGCGCGACGCGCAGGGCGAAGCTGCGCCGCAGGCGCCACCGGTCGCGCTGCTCGACGGCGTGGCGCTCCTCCCAGAGGCGCGGGCCGGCGAGGCGCGCGAGCCGCAGCCGGTCAGAGCGACGGATCGCCATGCTCGACCATCAAGAGGCGCCGGTTGAATTCGTCGGCTTCGAGCGCGCGCAGCCGCGTCGCGATGACCGAAGCCATCTCGGCCGCCTGGCCGGTCGTGATGACGCCGCGCGCGGCGGCCGCCATGACCGCCGCCATCGCCGGCGCGAGATCGGCGGCGCTCTCGACCCGCGGCAAGCGAAACGGCTCCGGCCGGTCGCGGCGCGGCGCGATCGTGCGTTCGAGGCAGAGGCGCAAGGCGAGCGGGTCGCCCTCATAGGCCATCTCGACCGCCTTGCGGACGAGCCCCTCAGCTTCGCCGTCGAGATAGCGCGCCGCCATGACGATCGCCTTGTTGCGCGAGCCCCGTCGGCGCCCGGCGGGGTTGCCGGACTGGCCTTTGACCCAGGGCTTTCCGCGCGGGCGATATTGCGGTTTGCGCGGAGATTGCGGTACGATATTGGACATCCATGTTCCCCCAGCGGTTCTTATCCGGACGTTCGATCCGGATTGTTGTCGGGGATATAAAAAACTCCTGTTCAGCGGGACGGAAGCCCGCCCTATGTCGGCGTGTCGGCCCTAGAGCTGGTGGTCGTCGGTCATATCGAGGCGGGTATGCTCAATTCCCCAAAACTTCCAATGCCGCAATGAGAGGCGTCGCCGCCGGCGTGGGTTGCGGTGAATCGGAAAGATCTGGAGGAAAAGGCCGACCGCCCCGATCACGACGCTGACCCAGCCCAGAGCCTGGTCAGACATTTCGGTACAAGCCAACAAAAAACCCGCCAGAAGGGCGGGTTGGTGGAAGCGACCCGTGTGGGCCGATTAACAGGGTTGGCTAACAAAAAAACCGCCGATGTTTCGGCGGTCACACTTCTCAACCCTATATTTTACCATTTATACAGAAGCGCGGCCGTTGCGTCAAGGGCATTCCGCAGCAGGGCGCTATAAGGGGATACGAAGCCAAGAAGCCAGGCGGCGCCAGCGTCCCGGAAAGTGCAACGGCGCAGCGGGTCGATTTGGAGCAGTATCATTAGAGAGGACAGCCGAGTGACTGATGTCGAATTGCCGGTTCGGCGACCGATCGCGCGGGAGCCGAGCCATCCCGGCGAGTTGATGCGTGAAATTTTGGAGAGCACGTCAACGTTTCGATCTCCGAGGCGGCGCGGCGCATGGCCATCTCGCGGCCGGCGCTGTACGCGGTGCTCAACGGCACCGGCGCCGTGACACCGGAGATGGCGTTGCGCTTTGGCCGCCTCGTCAAAGGCGAGCCCGATCTTTATGTGCAGATGCAGACGCGACGCGATCTATGGCTGGCCGAGCAGCGGCTCAAGGACGAACTCGCCAACATCGAACCGGCGGTCTGACGCTATTTGAATATTCGCACTCTACGGAAGAAGGCGCGTCAGGAGGACGGCGAGGCAGTCGCGGCGTTTAACAAGGGTTAGCTTCCGCGCCGGGCCCCTATGATCAACGACCTCTGGTACAAGAACGCGATCGTCTACTGCCTGTCGGTCGGCACCTATATGGATGCCAATGGCGACGGGATCGGCGATTTCACCGGGCTGATGCGGCGTCTCGATTATCTGCACGGGCTCGGGATCACCGCGATCTGGCTGATGCCGTTTCAGGTCTCGCCGCAGCGCGACGACGGGTATGACGTCGCCGATTATTACGGTGTCGATCCGCGCTACGGCACGTTGGGCGATTTTGTCGAGTTCACCCATGCCGCCGAGCAGCGCGGCATCCGGGTGCTGATCGATCTCGTGATCAACCACACCTCGAACGAGCACGCCTGGTTCAAGGAGGCGCGCAAGGATCCAAATTCGAAATACCGCGACTGGTACATCTGGTCGAAGAAGAAGCCGTCGGGCGCCAATGAGGGGATGGTGTTTCCCGGGGTGCAGAAATCGACCTGGAGCTACGACGATGAGGCGAAGGCCTGGTACTTCCACCGGTTTTACGAGTTCCAGCCCGACCTCAACACCTCGAACCCCGAGGTGCAGGCCGAGATCCTGAAGATCATGGGGTTTTGGATTCAGCTCGGCGTCAGCGGGTTCCGCATGGATGCGGTGCCGTTCATCATCGCGACAAAGGGGCCGGATGTCAGGAAGCCCGAGGAGCAGTACGACATGCTCCGCATGTTCCGCGAATTCCTGCAATGGCGGCAGGGCGATGCGATCGTATTGGCGGAAGCGAATGTGCTGCCGGACACCGATCTCGAATATTTCGGCGATGACGGCGACCGCATGCACATGATGTTCAATTTTCAGGTCAATCAGAATTTGTTTTACGCGCTGGCCTCGGCCGATACGCGCCCGCTGGTGAAGGCAATGAAGGCGACGAAGCCGCGCCCGGCGACGGCGCAATGGGGCCTCTTCCTGCGCAATCACGACGAGCTCGATCTCGGGCGGCTGACCGACGAAGAACGCCAGACCGTGTTTGCCGCTTTTGGGCCGACGAAGGACATGCAGCTCTATGACCGCGGCATCCGCCGCCGTCTCGCGCCAATGCTGGACGGCGACCAGCGGCGGCTCGAACTCGCCTACAGCCTGTTGTTCACCTTGCCCGGGACGCCGGTCATCCGCTACGGCGACGAGATCGGCATGGGCGACGATCTGAGCCTGCCGGAGCGCAACTGCGCGCGCACGCCGATGCAATGGTCGAACGAGCCGCAGGGTGGTTTTACGAAGAGCGAGAAGCCGCGCCTGCCGGTCATCAGCGGCGGCCCCTATGGCTATCAGCATATCAACGCGGCGATCCAGCGGCGTCACCCGGAGTCGCTCTTGAACTGGACCGAGCGCATCATCCGCATGCGCAAGGAGGTGCCGGAGGTCGGCTGGGGCGATTTTACGGTGATCCCGACGCGCGATCCCGCCGTGCTGGTCATGCGCTACGACTGGCGCAACAACTGGGTGCTCTTCGTGCACAATTTCGATGCCAAGCCGCGCGAGGTGACATTCTCGGTCGGGCTCGACGGCGACAATGCCGGTTACGGCAAGCTGCTGATCAACCTATTGGCCGAAGACCACAGCCGCGCCGACGACAATGGCAAGCACCGGCTGGTCATCGAGGCCTATGGCTACCGCTGGTACCGGGTCGGCGGGCTCGACTATCTCTTACGCCGCACCGAGGTCGACGAACCCTTGCACGCGAAGCGGGGGTGAGCCGCCAGCGCCGTTGCGGCTTTCGCGCCGGCATAATCCCGGGGCAAAATGCTCCCGTGACCTGATTGCGGGATCTGACATGCCGCGTGACAGCATCTTTCATCCGGATTTTGCGCCCCGTCCGTATTGGTGGGAGGCGTATATGCCCTCCAGCGGCGAGCTTGCCGATGTGCCGCAGGAGGCGCGGGTCGCGATTGTCGGCGGCGGCTATGCCGGGCTCGCGGCGGCGCTCGAATTGGCGAAGCAGGGGGTGGATTCGGTCGTCCTGGAGCGCGGCGCGCTCGGCATTGGCGCCTCGACGCGCAATGGCGGCTCGGTCAGCGGCGGCGTCAATATCGGCAAGAGCTTTTCCGGGCGCGCCGCCGAGGTCGCGCCGGAGCGGGCCGAGGCCCTGCTCGCCGATGCGGCCGATGCGTTCTCGCTGATCGAGCGGCTGATCGCGGAGGAAAACATCGAATGCTATTGGCAAAAGCGCGGCCGGTTTGTCGGCGCGTGGACGCCAAAGCATTACGCCGCGCAGGAGAAGCGGCTCGCGGGGCTCAACGACGCGGCGCAATCCGGCGCCTATATGGTGCCTCGCGAGCGGCAGCGCGACGAGATCGCGAGCGACTATTACCATGGCGGCATGGTCGTCGAGCGCTCGGCGAGCCTGCATCCGGCGCTCTATTACAAAGGGCTGCTCGAGGCGTGCCTGCGGCGGGGCATCGCGATCTGCGCCGAGGCGTCGGTCGACAAGATTACCGCGGATGGGGCGGGGTGGCGGGTCAAGACATCGCGCGGCACGCTCGTCGCCGGCGATGTCGTCATCGCGACCAATGGGTATACGGGCGGCGTGACGCCGGCATTGCGGCGGCGGATCGTGCCGATCGCCAGCCATATCATCGCGACCGAGGAATTGCCGGCGGATCTCGCGGAGTCGCTGATCCCGAAGCGGCGCAGCATTTCCGATACCAAACGCGTCCTTTGCTATTACCGGCTGTCGCCGGACGGGCGGCGCATGGTGTTTGGCGGGCGGGCGCGGTTCACCCCGGCAAACCCCGAGCTGTGCGCGAGGGTGCTGCACGGCTACATGACCGAGCGGTTTCCGCAGCTGAAGGGCGCGCGCGTCACGCATAGCTGGACCGGGAACACCGCCTTCACCTTGGATGCGCTGCCGCATATGGGCGAGGAGGGCGGGCTGCATTATTGCCTGGGATGCAATGGCAGCGGCGTCGCGATGATGACGTATCTGGGGACGCAGACCGCGCGCAAGATCGCGCGGGTCGCCAACGCGTCCTGCGCGTTCGACGGGCCGGAATTTCCCGACCACCCGCTCTATACCGGCAATCCCTGGTTCCTGCCCCTGGTCGGCGGCTGGTACCGCATGCGCGACCGGCTCGACCGCCAGATGGCGTGACGAGCCCGGAACGCGCTACTCTCTGTCATTCGCCTCAAAGGAGGAGAGAGATGCAGTTCGAGCAGTTCAAATCGTCGCTCAATGGCGCGGCGCCGCCGGCCGGGATCAGCGGTGCAGCGCAGGCCTTGTGGTGGCAGGCCAAGGGCGATTGGCACCAGGCGCATCGCTGCTGCCAGGACTCGCATGACGAGAAGGGCGCCTGGGCGCATGCCTATCTGCACCGGGTCGAGGGCGACGAGCGCAATGCCGGCGGCTGGTACAAGCGCGCCGGCAGGAACCCGTCGAGCGCCACCCTGGAGCAGGAATGGGAGGAGATTGCCCGCGCCGTGCTGTAGCCGCGGCGGGGCTTTCCTGCCGCGAGCGGCAGGGGGAAAGCCCTAACGCGAGGTTATCGGAGCACCGCCGGATCCGGGCGTGCCGAAGGTCAACGCATCGCCGACCGTCTTGCGCTGCAGCTCGGCCCAGCTCGCGAGCTTCGTGCAGAGCTCGGGCCGCGGCGGTCCGGCGTCCTTCGCACAACGGAGCGACGCGAAATTCTGCAAACCCATCGCCAGCTGCAGGGAATAGTCGGCCGAATAAAGCTGCGTATCGCTGAACACGACGCCGGAAGGAATATTGCCGAACCACAGCATGCGGTAGCCCTGTGCCGTTTCGGGATGCGCGCGGGCGTCGAGCTGGTGCACCGCCGCATTCGATGAAAACTCCGGCAGGATGGGCACCATCGGGAACCCGGCCGTCTGATGACAGCCCATGCATGAGCTTTTCGGATTATCGACCGGTCCGGCGAGGCGCCCGCCGAACCCGAGGTGATTGAAGCTCAGGGGCGGTGTCGCGAGATCCTTGACGGCCTGTAGGTTGATCCACTGCTCGGTCAGCTTGTCGTAAGTGCAGGGGCCGCTCGGACCGGAACAGGTCTCGCTGAAGGTGACGGTCGGGTTGTTTCCCCATTGCAGCCCGAGCGGCACCATCCGCTTCCACGGCGTGTCGCCCTTGGCGTTGCCGTCATACCCGTAGGTGCCGAGCAGCCAGCCGGTGAGGCTGCGGTCGTCCCTCACCTGAAGATCGATCTGGATCAGGCGGACTTTTCCGATCTTCCGCTCGTAGCGCGACAGCGGACCTTCATTGCGGTAGCGCGGACTCTTATGAACAAAAATATCCGCGTCCCATTCAAAAGCGCCTTTGACGGTCGGCAACTCGGACTCGCTGACCGTCGAGAACAGCAATTTGATGACATATGCCCCGTTGGGCATGCTGTTCAGCCCGGTCTTGTCCGGGTTTAGGGCGCCGGGATCGGGGTTGCCGGGGTCACAGAAAACCTGTCCGACACTGAAGGCGTAGCGGTCGTTGACATAGGCCTGCGCCCAGGTGTCGACGAACTCCAGCTGGGCCGCACCGAACGTGTTGCCCTCCGAATCGAATTCATGCGTGAGACCGTGCACGAACTCGCGGCCGTCGGTGCCCGGCCAATCCGAGGCGACCTCGGTGTTCCAGTCCATCCAGGGCATCCCGTACCATTTGCGGGTCTTGTTGTCCTGGACGTAGAAATCGACCTCGATATTTCCTTGCAGTCCGTAATCCAGCAGCGCCTGCAAATAGGCCTGCGGATCGGCCGGGCCGCCGTTTTTGAACGGGATTTTCAGCCAGGGGTGATCTTCCGCGGGCGGCAACTGGGCCGGGTAGTCTTGGCTGAGCTTGAAAACCTTTCCCTTGTAATCGGCCGCGGGGTCGCCGCCCTGACCTTGCAGGTAGTAGTCCTTGAACTTGCCGCGGATGCAGTCCTTTCGTGCCAAAGAGTTGCGCACGGCGTCATCCGACGCAAACGCGGCACTCGAAAGCATGACGGCTAACGCGTAAGCGAAGGAGAGAGCGGCCGCAAAGAAAAAGTGCGTGCGAACTCGTCCGGCCAAGGTACGACTCCTGTCGAAGGTTGGCCAGATTCACTGCGAAAACCGGCTCTACCGGACTTTGTTGATCGTATCTCCGCTTTGCAACCGAAAAGATCGCTTTTGTTATCTGGCGCGTGGCGCTAGCGCGCGCCGCCCGTGCGTTGGGAGGATCGGCGCCGTATCGCGCTGTGTGCTTCAGGAGCGCGAGATCAGCGGAGGGCTCGATTCCAAGGTCGAGCCGATTGCCGGTTCGAACCCGGCCTTGACCAATCCGCCGAGAAGGTGGTCGATGCCGGCTTGATCCTTGTAGAGCCGTTGCAGAGTGGTGCGGGCGGCGGCGAGTTTCGGATCGAGCGCTCGCAGATCGGCGAGCGCGGTCCGCGCCGCCTCGATTTCTCCGAGCTGAGCGAGCCCGGCCACGACATACGTCAAACCGGTGATGTAGTTGCGGTTGAGCGCCCAGGATCGGCGTCCGATCTCAACGGCCTCGGCGTAGTGCCCGAGCTGATACTGAGTGGC
>JBKOVT010000049.1:0-9809 GCA_046724035.1 Pseudomonadota bacterium
TGCCGCCATCTCCAATTGGGTCGGCTGGGCGGGCAGGCCCGGTATCGCGGAGCGGCGGATGCTCGCGGTGATATCGCTGCGCAAATGCGCCATCAGATTGGAGCCCATGCGGTTCGCACCGATCGCCGGGCCCGGCAATGAATCGAGCGCGAGACGCGTCGATTCAATCGTGCCCGCGGCGATGACGACCGTGCAATCCGGAGCCAGCAGCGGCGGGCGCAGAAACTGCTGCTGGCCGTTGACGCGCAATTCGAGCTCGGTGACGCGGCCGCCGGCGGTGGTCAGGCGGACGATTTGGGCGCGCGGCAGCACCATCAGCCGCCGCCACGCGTCGATGTTGTTGCGCCACCGCCGGCCGATATCCTCGCGGACGGAATCAAACAGCAGGTAGGCGCTGCTGTATTTATCGAACGGGAAAAGACCGGGCTCGGGGGAGCCGCCTTGGACCGCGAGCGGCGCATCCTCGACCGTTTGGCTGGCACCCACGACGGCTTCAAACCGCGCTTTCAAGCCGTCGAACAGTTCCCCGGAAATGTAGTCTGCGGTCGGAAAGACACCCATTTCCGTCTCGACGGCCGGGTAATTGGCGGCAAGATAGGCGGCGGCATCGGCCGGCCATGCGGCTTCTCCGGCAGAGCGCGCGCCGACATCGGCCGGCGTGAGGCGCGGCGACCAGCCGCCCCAGAAAATCGACCGTCCTCCGAAACAGTACGCCAATCCGGGGAATTCCTGATTGCTGCGCCAGGGGTGGCCCCACACCAGGTTCTGAGTTCCCGGATCCTGCGCGTTTACCGCAACAACCTGCTCCGTCGGCGCTCCGAGTCCCACTCGCGGAAGGTTCTGCACATGGGTCGGCAGCAAAAAGTCGCCGGCGTCGACGACCAGCACGCGCAGGCCGATGTCGAGGCCATGCCGGTAAAGTTTGTCGGCGATATAGCCGCCAAACATGCCGGCCCCGATAACGACGACATCGAAGGGGTCGCCGCCATTGTTGCTGACCTCATTCCATGTGGCGCAGCACCAGCGGCCGAGCACATCATGCGAGAACGCGGTCTGCTGCACATCGACGTTGGCTTGCGGATCGGGATTCAGCAGGGGTAACATCGCGACCTCCTTGCGTCAGTGCTGTTGCTCCGCGTCAAGGTTCGTTCCTCGACAGTCTGTATCAGCGGCGCCCGGGGCTCGTTTCTGAGCTGCGGATCATAACCCGACGAAACACACCGCCTGAGTGGCACTCCTCACACCTGCCCGACTGGAATGGCCCGGGCGGTCGGTGACGGCGTGAATTTCATGTTTCGGATGAGCTCGTCCTGTTGAAGCTCGGCCGGGCTTTGAACAGGCATCGGCATTCCCCGAGCAGGAAAGCGGGCTGCGGTTTCTTTATTAGCTCTACTGTCGCCCGGCCTGTAATCTTAGACCGCCGACAAACCCCGATGCCATCGGGCTAGCCGCGCCCAATCCGCGCTTGAAACAAATGGCGGGTTGCGCTGCGCTCCGCTCGCCCTACGATGGGGCAACGCACCACGGAGGAGACCCCCCATGCCGTTCTACGAAAAAGGCAATGTTCGCATCCGATACGAGGAGGTCGGCCGCGGCTTCCCGCTGCTGGTCACCCCCGGCGGCGGCCTCAATTCCAGGATCGCCATGTGGCCGACCGCCGCGATCAACGCGATGGAAGAGTTCAAAAACGACTTCCGCGTTATCACGATGGACCAGCGCAACGCCAATGGCGGCGAGTCCTTGGGCCCGGTGCCGACCGAAAACGCCTGGGATGCTTATGCCGACGATCAGCTCGGGCTGATGGACCATCTCGGCATCCGCGAATTCTTCTACATGGGCTACTGCATCGGCGGCTGCTTTGCCGGCAAGCTGCTGCAGCGCGCGCCCGACCGGGTCGTCGCCGCGGTCTTCCACCAGACCGTTGGGCATCGTCCGGAAGATCCGGAGGTCATGGTCCGGCACAGCACCGACAACTGGCTGCCCGATTTCAAGAAACGCCGCCCCGAGGTCAGCGACGACACGATCGAGAAGTTTTTCCACAGCCTGTGGCGCGCGCAGCCCGATTTCCTCTACAGCGTGCCGCGCGACTTCATCAAGAACTGCCACACGCCGATACTCGTGCTGCCCGACGACACGCCGTCGCACCCGCTGCAGACTTCGATCGATGTCGCCTCGCTCGCCCCGAACTCCGAGATCACGGTCTTCCCGTGGCGCGAGCCCGAGGAGTTGCGGCAGCGCATCATCCAGAAGGTGCGGACCTTCCTGAAATCGCACCTCCCGCTGCGCGCCGCCGCGCAGTAACGCCGTTCAGTAACGCCATCGCGGACGACCTCGGCGATAGCCGAGGTCGTTCCACAACCCTGGAGTCTCACGAATGACCGAATACACGCCGCCCAAGGTCTGGTCCTGGAACAAGCCCAACAGCACAATGGGCCGCTTCGCCAACATCAACCGCCCGACCGCCGGCGCGCAGCAAGAGAAGGAATTGCCGGTCGGCAAGCATCCGCTGCAGCTCTACTCGCAGGGCACGCCGAACGGCGTCAAGGTCACGATCATGCTCGAGGAGCTGCTCGCGAAGGGCCACAAGGGCGCCGAATACGATGCCTGGCTGATCCGCATCGGCGAGGGCGACCAGTTCGGCAGCGGCTTCGTCAAGATCAACCCGAACTCGAAGATCCCGGCGATGGTCGACCGCAGCGGGCCGAAACCGGTGCGCGTCTTCGAGACCGGTGCGATCCTGATGTACCTCGCCGAGAAGTTCGGCGAGTTCCTGCCCAAGGAGGGCGCCGCACGCGCCGAGTGCCTGTCCTGGCTGTTCTGGCAAATGGGCAGCACGCCCTATGTCGGCGGCGGCTTTGGTCATTTCTACGCCTACGCCCCGGTCAAGCTCGAATACCCGATCGACCGCTTCGCGATGGAAACAAAGCGCCTGCTCGACGTGCTCGATAAGCGGCTGGCGAAAAGCGAGTATGTCGCCGGTCCCGACTACACGATCGCCGATATGGCGATCTGGCCGTGGTATGGCGGACTGGTGAAGTTCAATTCATACGGCGGCGCCGAGTTCCTCAGCGTGCATGAATACAAAAATGTCCTACGCTGGACCGACCAGATCCACGCGCGTCCGGCGGTGAAGCGCGGCCGCATGGTCAACCGCACCGCCGGCGATCCCTCGGAGCAGCTGCACGAGCGGCATGACGCCAGCGACTTCGAAACAAAGACCGCGGACAAGCTCGCCGCCGCGGCGCAATAACATCACCGCAGTCCCGGCGGAAGCCGGGACCCACCTGTCAGCCAATCGAGCGCCTGATAAGTGGGTCCCGGCTTTCGCCGGGACGCCGGATTTGAATGGGAGGAACACGATGCCGTTTTATGAAAAGGGCGATGTCCGGATCCATTACGAAGATACCGGAGGCTCCGGTTTTCCGCTGCTGGTCATCCCCGGCGGCGGGCTGAACTCGACGGTGGAGGGGCTGAAGACCCACCCGTTCAACCCGCTGGTCGAGTTCAAGGGCGAATACCGCGTCATCGCCGCCGATCTGCGCAACGCGAAGGGCGGCCAGTCGACGGGGCCGCTCGAAACGGACCGGCCGTGGGACGCCTATACCGACGACCATATCGGCCTGATGGACCACCTCGGCATCCGGCAGTTCATGGTGATGGGTTTCTGCATCGGCGGCCCGTTCATCTGGAACCTGTTGAAGCGAGCCGGCGACCGCGTCGTTGCGGCGGTACCGGTGCAGCCCTCCGGCTATCGTCACGAGATGCCCGAGCTCTCCTATAAGAACAACATGAAGAGCTGGGGACCCGAGCTGTGCGAACGCCGGCCCGATATCACAATGGCTCAGGTCGACACGTTCCTCTCCAACATGTACCGCGGTGAGCGCGCCGATTTCGTCTACACGGTGAGCCGCGATTTCGTGCGCCAGTGCCGGACGCCGATCCTGATCCTGCCCGACGACGTGCCGGGCCATCCTTATGTCGTCGCGCTGGAGAGCGCCTATCTCGCGCCGAATGCGCAGGTCACCCTCTATCCGTGGAAGATGAACCCGAGCCAGCTTCAACTGGCGCTGCGGCACGTGCGCGGCTTTCTCAGCAACAACCGGCCGGCCGTTGCGGCACAGCCGCTTGCGGCGGCGGCCCAGTAGCACCGGACCCGAAGATTTGGAGGAGACACCCCATGCCGTTTTATGAAAAAGGCGACGTCCGGATTTATTACGAGGACACCGGCGGCTCCGGTTTTCCGCTGCTGGTCATCCCTGGCGGCGGGCTGAACGCAACGATCGCCTATACCCGCAACACGGCGACGGCGCCGTTCGACGCCACCGCCGAGTTCAAAAACGAATACCGCTGCATCGCCTTCGATCTGCGCAATGCGAATGGCGGGCAATCCTCCGGTCCGCTCGAGATCGACCGGCCGTGGGATGCTTATACCGACGACATGCTTGGCCTCTTGGACCATCTCGGCATCGGCGAATTCATGGCATTGGGCTACTGCATCGGCGGCCCGTTTATCTGGAACCTGCTGCAGCGCGCCGGGCGACGCGTTGTCGCGGCGGTGCCGACCCAGCCCTCCGGTTTCCGGCCGACGATGCCCACGCTGTTCTATGACAACAACATCAAGGGCTGGGCGCCCGCATTTTGCGAGCGCCGGCCGGACATCACGATGGCGATGTGCGACGCCTTCCTGAAGAACATGTACACAAAGCGCGCCGACTTTGTGTTCACCGTCAGCCGCGACTTCGTCCGCGATTGCCAGACGCCGGTCTTGGTATTGCCGGACGATGTGCCGGCGCACCCCTACGCGACGGCGATGGAAACCGTGTACCTCGCGCCGAACGCGCAGGTGAGCCTCTACCCGTGGAAGGACAATCCGGAAAAGGTCCGGCTCGCGGTGCGCCACGTGCGCACCTTCCTGAAGGCAAACCGCCCCGGCTGACGGAAGCTGGCCGCAGCCGGTGACCGACGAGGGTGCGCTCGCGGCATTGCGCCGGAAATTGCGCGCCCTCGCCGCGGTCGCTCGCGATGCCGGCGCGACGCCGCCGGAGCGCGCGGCTGCGGCGGCCCTGAAAAACCGGCTGGAAGAGCGGCTTCGCAAGGCGGGCGCTCCGGCGGGCGATTGGACCGACCACGCCTTCCGGCTCGGCCGCTGGGCCAAGGGGGCGCGCCCACCCGGTCCGCTCGGCGCCGCCGACACCGATTGGACCGAGCACGCCCGTCGCCTCGGCAAAGCCTTCGGCCGCAGCTACAAGAAATGGCTTTCGGACTGAGCGGGAATTGCTGAGGCCGACGATGGCTCCTCCCCCGCTTGCGGGGGGAGGAGCAAGTCGGCGGGGTTATTCCGCTGCGGCGAGCGCGGCGAGGTTCGGCGTCGGCTCCAACGGCAGACCGGGGTGGCCGGTCAGCCTCTCGCCTTCTTCCCACATCGCCAGCGCCTGGTTCTTCATCGCCGGCAGAACCTCGCGAATCTTGCCTTCGTCGAGATCGGCCGCGATCCCGGGATAGCCGGCCCGCTCGATCATCGCGCGCAATTTGCCGCTCTCAAACTGCTCCAAGGTCCAGGCCAGCGGGTTCTCGACCAATGTCCGGTCCCAGTAGATGCGGTGGTTTTTATTGCGCGGCCCGTAATGGTAATGCGCGCCGTTCCAGAAATGGTCGAAGGCGAGGAGCTCGGTCTCTTCGGTGTAATGCTTGCCGGGCGTCCCGCCGATATCGGCCAGCACATGGATCGCGAGGCCGCCATCGCCCATCGGCAGCCGCCGCATCTCCAAGCCGAAGCGGATATTGCCGGCCTCGAAAATATGCGTGCCGCGGTTGTGCTTCACGGTGTTGCGCTTCGTCGCGTAGAGGTGCCGGGCGCAGTCCTCGACCTTGGGCAGGACCTGCCGCACCTCGTCCATGTCGACGGTCTGGGCGATCGCCGGATAGCCGGCCCGATCCAGCATTTTCGGTAGTTTTTCGCGCATCGTGCGGATCGACCAGGCGATCGGGTGGCCGCAAGCGATCGGGTCCATCTGGTAGTGATTGGTCAGTGTCGCGCCGGCCAACATCTCCGGCCCGGCAACAGACAGCTCGCGATTTTCCGGCCCGTAATCGTAGCTCTTCTCCCTGTCGAAGCAGTTGAAGCGCAACAAGGTCGTGTCCTTGCCGGCGACCTGCGCCTTGACCAGGATCGCCACGCCCTGGTCGGCGTGGTCCTGGATGTTTTCGTCCCACAGCTCGTGCTTGACGACAAAACTCAACGGACCCGCGGTGAACGTCTCTTGCGGTGCCTGTGCCATTTCTGGCCCTCCCTTTGGAAATCCTGCGCCAATTTTAGAACACCACCATCGCAAAAGTCGAATGCCCGTCTCGGGCCGCTGCCATGCCGCAGATGCGGCCGCCCAGCGAGGCAGCCCCTTGTCGCGGTTGCGCTTCGCTGTCGCGACCCCGGTGACGTAGGCGGCGTTGTCGATTGGCCCGGCTTGAAGTTGGGTCTTGCGGGGTGGCTTACTGGCGCAACTGTGGTCAGCGCGGTGAGCTTGATGGACCTCCAGCCTTCCTCCCGGCAGCGCGAGTTGATTGCCCTGGCCCGCCGTTCGGCCGAGCGTTTCATCCCCCGCGCCGAGCGCCACGACCGCGAGGCCTCCTTTCCGTTCGACGATTATGCCGATCTGCGCGCCGATGGGCTCCTTGGCCTCTGCGTGCCCGAACGCTATGGCGGGCTCGGGGCCGACTACGAAACCTACTGTCTGGTGTCGGAGCAGCTGGCGCAGGGCAACGCCTCGACGGCGCTCACCTTCAACATGCACTGCCTCACGATGCTGATGATGGGTCCGATCGCCGATGCCATGGCGATGCCGCCCGCCGCGCGTGAGCGCCACGAGAAACTCCGCGCCGCGAAATACCGCGAGGTCGTCGAGGAGGGCGTTTTCTACGGACAGCCCCATAGCGAGCCGGTGGAGCAGGGCGAGACCGACACGACGCTCGCAGTCGGCGGCCGCCGCTTTGGCACCACCGCCCGCAAGGTGGATGGCGGCTATGTCGTCAACGGGCGGAAGTTCTTCGTCTCTCTCGGAGGCGCCGCCCCGTATTACGCCACTCCGGCGATCCGGCTGGGCGAGGAGCCCTGGATCGAGCGCACCCTCTATCTGCAGATACCCAAGGACGCGCCGGGCGTGTCCTTCCCCGGCGACTGGGACCCGATGGGGATGCGCGCCACAGTCAGCCGCGACATGGTGCTCGAGGACGTGTTCGTCGCCGACGATGCGGAGGTGCTGCCGCCCGGCCTCTTCGGGGCCATGTACAACGCCTTCCCGCATCTCTTTCTGAGCTTCTCCGCGACGTTTCTCGGACTGATGCAAGCGGCCTATGACGGCGTGCTCGCTTACCTGACCGGTGCGATGCCCGGCGCGCCGGCGCCGCACACCGAGATGGCAGCGAAGGGCCCTGCAATCGCCGAGATGCTGTTCGCGATCGAGGCAGCCCGCGCGCTCTACTACCGCGCCATCTCGGAGGCGCAAGTCGGCGCGCCGCCGGAAGCGGTGCAGCGCGCGCGGGCCGCGCATGTCACCGTGCAACGCGCGGTCGTCGCGGTCACTCAAGAGGCGATCCGCGTCTGTGGCGGACGCGCCTTCTTGAAGCGCTATCCGTTCGAGCGTTACGCACGCGATGCGCGCGCCGCCGCGCTGATGCGCCCCTGGACTCAGGAACTCGCGATGCAGCAGGCCTGGGAGGCCGCGCTTGGCTTGGGCAGAGCGGAGCGATGAAGCCGCAAATCCCGACACCGGCCCCGTTCGCCAATTGGCCCGACACACTGATCGATCCCGCGCGGTTCCGCGACGAGCAGGCGCGGCTCGCGCGGATCTGGACATTTCTCGGTTTTGCGCATGACGTCGCCAAGGACGGAGATTGGTTCCGCGCCACGATTGCGACGCGCTCGGTTTTTGTGCAGCGGCTCGGCGAGGAGCTGCGCGGGTTCGAGAACCGCTGCGCGCATCGCTCGTTCCCGCTGCGCAACGCCGACAAGGGAAACGGCCCGATCGTCTGCGGCTTCCACCATTGGCGGTACGACAAAAACGGCGAGGCGGTCGAGATTCCGCAATGCGCTTTGTTTGGCGTTTCGCCGGGCGAACTGGCCGCCCGTCTCAATCCCATCGAGATCGACACCTGCGGCTCGCTGATCTTCGGCCGGTTTGCCTCGCCCGGCAGCGGCCCGTCGCTGCGCCTTTATCTCGGCGAAAGCTTCGATGTCCTGGCGGCAATCTCCGGCACGTCGGTGGCGCCGAAATTCGTGACGCGGACCGTCGAAGCGAATTGGCGCCTCTGCTTCCACGCGAATGTCGAGGACTATCACGGGCCGGTCATCCATGCCCGCACACTCGGAAAAAGCGGCTACCCCCGGCTCGACCGGGCCCATTATTTTCGCTTTGGCTGGCACAGCGCCTTTTTTTCCAATCCTGACCCTGACGGGCTGACCGGCATGGCGGCCGAATGTCGGAACGGAACATGGCGGTCGTCGAATTACCGGGTGTTTCAAATCTTCCCCGACCTGACCGTCTCGCATGTGCGCGTCCACTGGGAAAACTGGTTTATCGTCGTGGCTCAGTACGCGCCGCTGTCTCCGAGCCGCTCGATCATGCGCGCCTGGTACTATCCGGCGCCGTTTCCGCCGCGGGTTGCGCCCGCCTGGTACGATCGGTTGACCCGGCCGATGACAAACCTCGTCCGCAAATTGATCATGCCGTATTTGGTGAAAATGGTCTTGGACGAGGACAATGCCGTCTGCGAGCGGCAGCAGTCGATTGCGCAGCAGCTCAGCCCGGCGCCGATCCTCGGCGCCTTGGAAGAGCGGCTGGCGTGGTACGAAGAGGCTTACGCGCAGGCGATGCGAGCCTCCTGACCGAACGGGCTTATCACGGCTACCCGCGCAGCGAGGAGGGCCGTCCCGGAAAAGGACGGCCCTCCAAGCCTTAGTGACAGAAATCAGCTTGCGGGACGAGCAACCGCGACCAGTTTGTTGCCGTCGGGGTCACGCAGGTAAGCGAGATACGCCCCGTTGGGGCGCACGCCCGGCGGGTCCTCGATCGACGTGCCGCCATTCGCGACGCCGGCTTTGTGCCAGGCTTCGGCCAGTTTGGGATCGCCGACGTTAAAGCCAATCGTGCCGCCGTTGGCGGCGGTGGCCGGTTTGCCGTCATTCGGCTTGGTCACCATGAAACGGCTGCCGTTATGCGTGTAGGCCAGCCGGCCCTCCCGCGGCTCGGTGCCGGGCTGCCCGCCAATGGCGGTAAACAGGGCATCGTAGAACTTCTTCGACCGGGCGATGTCATTGCTGCCGATCATGATGTGACTGAACATTCCGTTCTCTCCTCTTGCTAAAAAAAGACGTAGGACCGCACCACGACGTTCTTGCGGCATGGCGCATCGATCGGCACCGTCGGGTCGATGCAGGCCGTATGAAACGACCAGCGCGAGACAGAGCCGTCCGTCACCGAGTCGTAGCATTTGAGCATCGAGACTTCGGTCGGTTTCTGCCGCGGAAACCAGTACCACTCATGGTCGGGACGGTAGGTGAAGCGGGTCGTCTCGCCGACGCGGTCGTCATAGATCCGGTAGTTGGTGATGTAGGGCTGGTCGGCGAAGGAGGGCCAGGCGCAGAGCACGAAAGGAAACTGCTCCACTGTCTCGATCGGCTTGGCGAGGTTGATCGACATAAACCGCCTCGACATCTTTTTGTCGGCCTCTTCCTCCGTGTAGTGCTGCGTGCGCCCGAAATTCCGCAGGTTTTTCGTGAGCAGCTCACGGCAGCGCACCCGGCCGCTGTTGTCGTT
>JBKOVT010000267.1:0-26235 GCA_046724035.1 Pseudomonadota bacterium
ACAAAGGCGAATTTCATCAGGGTCGGATCGAGATGCGCGTCGCTCGACGCCAGATGCGTCCAGAACAGCGCATCCGCTTCGGTGGCGCCGCCGGACTGGATCGATGCCGCGGCAAGCAATGTGCCCATGAACGCGAAGGCAATGCCGATCGAGCAGATGATCAGGTATTTCCACATCGCCTCCAGCGACAGGCGGCTCGGGTAAAGCGAGATCAGGAAGGCGCTGAGCAGGGTCGTCGCCTCCATGCCGACCCACATGATCCCCAAATTGTTGGACGCCAGGACCAGCAACATCGCCGCAAGCGAGCCGAGCCACAAGGCGCCGAAGCGGCGCGCTACGGGCAGCGTGAAATCGTGTTCGGCCTCGCTCGTGAAATAGACGCCGGCAAAAGCCGAGCTGAGCAGGAAGACGAGCACCAGAACCGCGATATGGAACGCGGAAAACGCGTCGACATAGAGCCACTGCTCGGCGACAGTTACAAAGCCGGGGCCGGCGAGCACGGCGGCCCAGATGTTGATCGCGAGCAGCATCTCCGCGGCGCTGACCGCGACGATGACGCTCAGCACGTGGCGAGCTCGCTGCAGCACGAGACAGAGCGCCGCGCCGCCAATCGCAACGCCGAGCATCAACAGTATCGATAATTCCGCGAGCATCGCGTCAGCCCTTAAGCGCGCTCAGCCGATCGACCTCGACCGAGCCGAATTCGCGATTGATGTGATAGATCGCGATCCCCATCACGAAGACGCCGACAAACGCGTCGAGCAGCACGCCCAATTCGACCAACAGCGGCGTCCCGACCACGGTGATCACCCCGAACACAAAGATGCCGTTCTCGAGCACCAGGTAGCCGATGACCTGCATCAGCGCGTTGCGCCGGCTGATGATCAGGAAGAGGCCGACCGAGATCAGGAAGATCGACGAGTCGAGCATCTCAAACGGCGCCTGGCGCAGCGCCGGTTTCATCTCGGAGGCGAGCCAGACGGACAGGCCCAAAGCCAAAATTCCAAACAGGACCGACGTCACGAAACTGACAAAGGGCTCGACTTCGCGGCTCGTGTCGGCGCGTGCCCGCAGCCTCAGCAACAAGAGGGGAAAGACGATCCCTTTCAGAACAATGTTGCCGGCGGCCAGGAAACCGGCGCGCCAGCCAAACCCGCCCTGATGCAGAATCAGCGGCACAAGCCCGAACAGGATCCCCTGAAACGACAGCCAGCGGATGCAGGCGCCGATCCGGCTCGTGCCGAGCAGCGCAAAGCCGCTCAACAGGCCGAGCGCGTGCACGGTTTGGAGAAGCGCGAACACGGCCGCTCAGACCAGGATCAGGATAAAGCCGACCGCCGACAATGTCGCCGCGCCGACGATGAATTGCGGCACATGGACGAGGCGGTAGCGCGCCATCGCCGCTTCGATCATGCCGATTATGCCCGCCAATGCGGCCATCCCGAGCAGCATCGCCAAACCGTCCAGCCACAGGATGCCGCTGCGCAACGGCACGATGAGCCCGACGAGGAGACTTCCGACGATCCACAGTTTCAGCGCCGCCGCGTAATGGATGTAGGCGAGATCGGGACCGCTGTGGTCCAGCACCATGACCTCATGGATCATCGTCAGCTCGAGATGCGTCGTCGGATCGTCGACCGGAATGCGGCTGTTCTCGACGAGCGTGAGGACCAGCAGCGTCATTGCGGTCAGCGCGAGAGTCGGCAGCGCTGTCACCCAGACCGAAAGGGTGATGCCCTGGTAAATCGGCGCCAGCGACAGCGCGCCGGTCGCACGGACGAGGACGGCCAATGCCAATAGAAACGCCGGTTCGGCGAGTGCCGCGAAATGCACCTCACGGCTCGCGCCCATTCCTTCGAAGCTTGAGCCGGTGTCGAGCCCCGCCAGCACGGTCGCAAACCGCCCGAGCGCCAGCAGCCCGGCGAGCACGACCAAATCCCCGGAAAAGCTCAGCGGCGGCGCGATCCCGCCCAACGGCAGGATCAGCAGCGCGGCGAGCAGCACAGCAAGATTCACCACCGGGCCGAGCCGGAAGACCCAGCTCGTCGCATCGCCGTAGACTGCGCCGCGCCGCAGACATTTCGCCATATCGAAATAGGGCTGCAGCAAGGGCGGGCCGCGCCGTCCGGCGACAAATGCCTTGGTGCGGTTGATAAGCCCGAGAAGCAACGGCGCCAGCACGAGCGCGCATAGGGGCGAGATGAGCGAAACGGGCGCGGGCATCGGTTAGAGGCTGGCCCACAGCAGCAATGCCACCAATGTCGCCGCGACATACAGCACGTAGACATGAATGTGACCGTGCTGGAGCACGTTGAGACGGATGACGATGCGATCGAACCAGCGGAAGGTCGGCGCAAACAACAGTCGCAGCCAGGGATCGCCGCTGTCGCTCGAATAGGAGGCGCTCGTCGGGAAATATCCTGCTGGCGGGACCAGGGCTTCGCGGTTTCTGATGAACAGATGAAACTGTGTCGTCAGCGGTTGCGCGAAGGAGGAGGCGGTGTATTGCATGCGCGCCGAAGGGAACAAATACCCGCAACCCCAAACCGGGCCCGATCCAAGCCGCCGTGCCGCGAGGCGGCGAACCCGTAAGAGCCAGATCAGCAGCGCGATCGCGATCGCGACCGCGAACACGATGATCGTGGTCGCCAATGGGCCGGTGACAGTCGCGAGCTGCATATGGACATCGCCAGGGGGCATGCCGGTCGCTGCCGCTACGACATTCCCAAACGCATTAACGATGAGCGGCGCCGCCAGCCCGATGACGATGCACAGCGCGGCCAGCGTCACCATCGCCAGCCACATCGACGGCGCGACCTCGTGCGAGGCGCCGGCTTCGGCGCTGCGGGGCGAGCCGAGAAACGCGACGCCGAACGCCTTTGCGAAACACGCCGCGGCAAGGCCGCCGATCAATCCCATCGCGACGATTGCAACCAGGCCCGCGACAGCGATGCTCGGCACAGGGTGCACGATCGCGAGAAAGCCCGAATAGAACAGCAGAAACTCGCTGATGAACCCGTTGAGCGGCGGCAGACCGATGATGGCCGTGGCGCCGATCAGAAAGGCCGTGCCGGTCCACGGCATGCGTTTCAAGAGGCCGCCAAGCTCCTCGAAATTGATGCTGTGCGCCCCGTGCTGCATCGCGCCGGCGCCGAGAAACAGCAGTCCCTTGAAGACGCTGTGATTGACGACGTGCAATAGGCCGGCCGCAAACCCGATCACCGCCAGCGGCAGCATGCCTGTCGCAAGGCCGAGCACGCCGATGCCGATGCCGAGGAGGATGATGCCGATGTTTTCGACGCTGCTATAGGCCAAGAGGCGCTTCAGATCATGCTGCGCCAGCGCAAACAGCACGCCGAGGACGCCGCTCGAGGCACCGATCGCGATCAACAGCCAGCCCCACCACGCCTGTGGCGGCCCTAGCAGTGTCAGCATGCGGAGGAGGCCGTAGATGCCAACCTTGATCATCGCCCCGGACATCAGCGCCGAGACGTGGCTCGGCGCGGCGGGATGCGCCTCTGGGAGCCAGACGTGCGCCGGTACGATGCCGGCTTTCGAGCCAAAGCCGATCAGCGCCAGCACAAAGACGAGCGACGCCAGCCCCGGATTGCTTTGCAAGACGCTGCGATAGGCATCGAAATCCGAGCTTGCCGCGGCTCCGCCGAGCAGGACGAAAAGCACCAGCAGAAACGCCGTTCCGATGTGGGTTGCCGCCAAATAGGTCCAGGCGGCGTGGCGCACCGCCGCCGTCCGGTCATCGAAAATGACCAGAAAGAACGGGCTCAGCGCCATGACCTCCCAGCACAACAGAAACAGCAGTCCGTCATGCGCGGTGATCACCGCCGCCATAGCAGCGGTCAGCACGTTGGAATGGAACCAGCACCCGGCGATCCCACAGCGGTCGTCACCGCCGGACAAATAGCTGCGGCCGTAAATCGCGGTGACCAGCGATAGGCCAAACACCGGCAACAGGAAAAACGCGGACAGCGCATCGATCTGGAAATGCAATCCGCCGCCCGGCATCGGCCATGTCGCAACCAGCGCTTCGGTCCGTGCATCGATGAGAATCCGGGCGACCCCGACGATACCGAGCACCGAACCGGCGATCGCGCCGCTCTGACCTGCGGACTGAGACAGGCTGGGCCGGGCGCGGAAGGCAACCGCGGCCATCCCACCGAGCAGCAACACCACGATGGCACCGATCAGCTCGAACACGTCCAGCCGCGCAGATCGCCTAGGGCCGCACCCACGCTAACCCGCTTTCAGGCGGACTCCCCGCCCCCCTTGAGCGCTGACCGCGCCCGCCGCGATCAGCTCGATGCCGGCCGTATCCAACGCGTCGATCAACTTCATCAGCGAATCGACATTGCCGCGGATGACACCCTCACTCGCCTCCATGCGCTGGATCGTCGGGACGGACAGGCCGGAAAGCTCGGCCAACCGCCGCTGATCGAGCCCCAACAGCGCCCGTGCGGCACGAAGTTGCGCAGCAGTTATCATGTATTATACATGAAAATACCGTACTGAACGTCGAGTTATTGGACCTGAAACAGGTGGTGCACCGATGTGGCATCTCGCCGCAGCGAGGCAAATGCGTCCAGGGTCTCCTTCTGAGGAAGGGCGACTCTTCACTGCGCCAGGTCAAATCTGCTGCACGTCGAAGGTGGAGACGGCCCGCTCGGTGACGACGACATCCTGCGACATCGAGCGCCGCGTCGGCGCTTCCTGCACGAGCGAGACGACGCGAAAGCCGGTCTATCGCAACGAGACCATCGCCGTGCCGTGCCGGGGCTTCGACGAGGAGGACCATGCCGCTTCGGCGCATCACGATCCCGGCGCGGTCAGCCTTTGCCCGCCGCCCCACAAAATGACGCGCGACGGGTGCCAGTGAACGATCCCGTCCGCGGCCGCCGGACCCGCGGAAGCGAGACACGATCAACATGATCCTAGGCCGAGCGCGGCAGCGGGCTTGGCTTGACCCGCATTTCTCGGTAGCCGGGATGCTGGGTGCTAGAGTCATGCCCGCCTAGAACGGATCTCGATCTGGAAGGAAGCCCCTCGATGATCTGCGATGTCCATGCGCACTACACGCCGCGGAATTTCAGCGAATTCATGGGCGACCGGTTTGCCTCGCCCGTGCACCTGCCCGTCAAACGCGGCATGGCGCGGCACCCGTTCTCGGATTCAGCGGACGACATCGAGGGCCGGTTCCGGTTGATGGAGGAGGCGGGGGTCGGAAAACAGGTCTTGTCACCCAACCACCCGCCGTATCTCCCCGACGAGGCGGAATGCGTGACCGCGGTTAGAATGCTGAACGACGCCTATGCCAATTTCGCGCAGCGCTATCCGGACCGCATCAGCTCCTATGTCATGCTGCCCTTGCCGCATATCGACGCGGCTTTAAGGGAGATGGCGCGCGGCTTCGACGAGCTGGGCTGCGTCGGGGTCAACATGAACATTACCTGCCTCGGCCGCTCAATCGCCGAAACCGAGTTCGAGCCGATCTATGCCGAGATGAACCGACGCAGCGCCGTGCTGTTCGTGCACCCGGCAGGATCGGGCATCTGCTCGCCGTTCATTGTCGATTACAATTACCGCGCTTCGGTTGGCACCTCGCTCGAGGACGCGACCTTTGTTTTGCACATGATCGCGAAGCAGATCCCGCATCGCTATCCCCACATCAAGTTCATCGTGCCGCATCTCGGCGGACCGATCCCGATGCTGCTGAACCGGCTCGACAAGCAAGGGCAGAATCCGAGCGGGCATCCCAATTTGGCCGAGGCGCCGAGCGTCACTGCCAAGAAATTTTACTACGACACCGTCTGCTACGGCTCAAAGGCGGCGTTTGTCTGCGCTCTCGAAGCCTTCGGCGCCGATCATCTGGTGACCGGAAGCGATTACCCCGTCCTGCAGGATTACGAGCCGTACAAGGAGACGTTCGCCTATATCGAGCGGCTCGGATTGCCGAAATCCGACACCGACAAGATCCTGCATCACAATGCGCAGGCGCTCTTCGGCTTTGAGCACTGAAATTACGGTTGGGCGAAATGCCGGAGCACGTTCTCCAGCATGCGGGAGACGTTGTTGTCGTAATTATTGTGCGACAGGCTGCCGCAAAACGTGATCGAGCCGGTCGAAAACACGGCGCCTCCTGACACCGTCTCGAAATAGACGATCTCGGCCCGGATCAGCGCCTTTGGCTTCTCGCCCGTGACCGTGGTGACATGCGTCAGAAGCTCTTCCGGCACGACGACGAAGTGCTTCTGATGGCCCTCTGATCGCGCGAGGATCAATGCATTGGGCGGAGTTCCTAGCTCGACATCGGCGCGGTCGAGCTCGAAACCGGCAGCGCCGCCGCCCGAGAGCCCGAAATCGCCAATGATCTCGTCGTCGATGCCATCGAAAATCCATGCGGCGCGAGGATCGTCGGCGCCCGGCATCCGACGATAATAGGAGCCTTCGAAGAGTCCCTGGGCCGAGAAGCCGACGCCGCACAGTTCCTGTGGCGGCCGGCCGTTGCGGCGCCATAACCCGCCGTAAGCGCTATCGAGCGCGTGGAAGTATTCGCCGGGCTCGGCGGCCCAGGCGCGGATGCCGCCTTCGGCGCGGCGAACCTCGACGACATCCGGGATCGCGACGCTATTGGCGATGCGCCAATAAAAGCCGTTGCCCCCGAGATAGGCGAGGCGGCCGCCATTGCCGATGTAATCCCGCAACGCGTTCAGCGTGTTCGGGGTGTGATATTCGGGATGCGAACCGGTCACGACGGCTCGATACGGCCGTAGCAGCGACAGCCCCTCGCGGTCGAGCTCGTGGTCGGTGATGACGTCGAAGGGAATGCTCTTCGTCGTCAGCCAATCGATCAGATGCGTATCGGCCGGGAAATGCCGCAGGCCCGAGCCGCGATTATCGAAATAGGTGATGTAGCCGGGCCGCATCGTGAGGAGCGGCCGCCGCATGCTCGAATAACAGATGCCGCTGCCGTCGGAATGCGTGTTGTAGGTCGAGCCGGCATATTCCGGGTGATCGTCGGCATTCCACGGGTAGGCGCCCCATTCGGCCTGACGCTCGCGGAACGCGGTGTCGACATTGCCGCGCCGATGATTGCCGTAGATCTGATAGGTGAACGTGGAAGCAAGAAAGGCGACCGGCGCGGCGGTGTGGCCGCGCGGCGGCAGGACATAGAACGGCACGATGTCCTGCACCGCGATGTCCTGCGCATGGCCGTAGCGAAGCCGCACGCCATAGACGCCGCTCGGCATGCCTTCGGGGATCTCGATCTCGAAATCGGTCGCCCATTCGCAATCGTAAAGATCGTCCTCATGGAAATGGATCGCGGCGTAATGGCGCGGCCTGTGGCGCCAGCTCATCTCGTCGCCGGTCCAGTTGGAGCCGCGCACGGCGCGGGTAGGCAGGTTTCGCAGCCGGCCATGGAGGCCGTGCGGGCCGCGGTCCATGATGCGGTCGGTCGGGATCTCCGCGCTGAAATCCCACCAGGCCAGGCATTCGGATTGGCTCGGATGGATTGGCGCCTCGCCGACGAGGGTGCCATGGAGCACGGCGGGATCCTCGATGCGTCCATTGAAAAAAGCTGAATAGGGATTGTCGTATGGCTGAGGATCGACGGTAGCGCGCGCGCCGAACACGATCCGACCCAGCGCGCCCGCCTCGCCCGGCATCTCGGCCTCGCCGGAATCCGCGACACCCCAACTGCGCTGCAACGCCGTCTGGCGCAGCCGAAGCGCGCCCCCCGATGCAGTGATCCGCAACTCGTACCAGCGCCGCTTCAGCATCGGCGCCGAGACCTGAACCCGCGCGCCTCGTGCTTCCAGGATCGCGCCTTCCGCCGCGACGGAGAGAGTGAGTCCGGGCTCGATCGACAGCACGGTCTGCGGCCGCGTGTCGAGGAGCCAAGGCTGTACCCGCACGATAATCGTGCACGGATCGGGTAGGCGGAGTGGCGCGGGGATTGTGACCACGCCGCACGAGCCGGAGTGTACGGGCTGAAAGCGCGAGGGATATTCGCCCGCGAACTTGGAAGCGAGTCCTTCGATCTTGATCCCCGGGCCGGCCGAGTTCGCGTCGCCGTGGATGATCCGAACGAGATCGGCGGCATACGGCTCGTCCCGCTGACTGGAAACCTTGACCGCGATCCGCTCGCCAGGGCGCGCGGAGAAGCGGTCGAGATAGCCGATCAGAGGTACCACCATGTTGAGCCCTCGCTGTTCCGGCAACTCCGCGAAGCGTTAAGCGAAATTCACCTCCTTGCCGGTATCCGACGCCCGCTTGATGGCATCGACCAGATGGTGAAGCTCGACAGCGGTCGCGAAATCCGGCAGCTCGCTGTCGCCGGCGCAAACAGCCCCGGCGAACCGCGCATACATCTGCCCAACATTAAAGGCTTCGCCAGACGGCGTGCCCGGCGAGGCCCGAATCAAGCGCTCCGGCACCACTATCGCCATGAGCTTGTCCTCGCGCTTGGCGCCGTGCAGCACGACCTCGCTCAGCTGTGGCGAATCCGCGCCGGACGCGACCAGCGTGCCCTCGCGGCCGTAGATCTCCATGCGATAGCCGCTGCCGGCGAACGGGATCGCGCCGACATGCGACGATGCGACCGCGCCGTTCTTCAGCCAGCCGCTGATCAGGATGTTGTCGGGCGCGGTGACGTCGAGCCAGGTGTTGCTGCCGGTGTCGAGCCACTGCTTTGCCTGCGTCGCCACGACGGCGGATAGCCGCGCAAAATCGCCGACGACAAAGCGCATCGCATCAATCGTGTGGCCGTTGGCGATCGTCAGCGTGTTGGCGCCAAGCGTGGCGTCACGTTGCCAGGTGCGGTGCGACGGTCGCGTCAAGACGCCGTCGCGGATCATGCTAACGTGCACCGCCAAGATCTCGCCGATCGAACCGGCGGCCACCTGCTCGCGCATGTACAGCACTGCCGGGTTGACGCGCGCCTGCAGGCCGACCGCCGTGGCGACACCCTTCGCCTTCGCCAGTGCAGCCAACTCCTCGGCTTCCGCCGTCGTCCGTCCGAGCGGCCATTCGCAATAGACGTGCTTGCCCGCTTCGAGCGCCGCTTTCGTCGGTTCGTAATGCGACGGAACGCGGACGACGACAGCGACGGCATCGATCTCCGGCGAGGCGACCATCTTGCGCCAATCGTCGAAAGCGAGCCGCGCGCCATAGGCCTGGCGCGCCGCTTCGGCGCTGTCGGCGCGCGTCGTGCAGACTGCCGTCAATTCGATATCGGCGCTCGCCTGCAACGCCGGCAAATGCGAGCGCGACGACCACGTTCCTTTGACGCTGGCGCCGATCAGCCCCAGCCGAAGCTTCTCCGCCATGCTTCTTCCTCTCGTTAGCGCGCCGAATGATGCGAGGCCTGGGTCTGCATCCTCGCCTCAAGCTTCTAGCCGTGTCCCATCAACCGGCCGCACGGGCCGCCGCCGTCTGTTCGATCTCGGCCTTCGCGTCCGGATATTTCGACAAGAAGCGCTCGAAATCCGCCGCCGCGAGCACCAGCACCGTTCCATAGCCGAGAGAGACCACATCAGCTTGGCGAGGGCGATGGCTTAAAAGCGCCATCTCGCCAACGAATTCGCCACTGCCGAGGCGTACTCGTTCCGTCGGGAGTTGTACCTCCACAGCTCCGGAAGAGATAAAAAACATCGCCCGACCGCGCTCCCCTTTACGGATCAGCATCTCATTGGGAAGCAGCAGCCGGGGGCGGAAGAGGCGCACGAGCACCTCAAGCTCGGTTGCAGGCAAGCCGCCGAACACCTCAAGCGAGTCGATGAGCTTCCGAGTTTCCAAACCGAGATCGAGCGGGACCTCTCTGGCCGAGCGGGATCGGTTCGCTTCGTGCTCGCGTTCCAGATTACTCAGCAATTCGCCACCGATCAGCCCCTCCTCAAACAGGCGGCGGTAGCGTGATGAGAGCAGCCGAAATCCGGATTGTTGCAGGAAACGCTGTTCAAGGTGGTCAGCGTGCTTCGGATATTGCAGGCGCAGCGCATCGAGAACGCCGGTGGTCGCGTCGGTGCGGCTGGTTATCACGTCGCCAAGCATTTGGGCGGCCGCCGGCCCAAATACGGCGCGCAGGCGCTTCTGCGTGAACACGGCCAACTCTTCCAGGGCGAGCCGGAGCACCAGCAGAGTCTCGAAGCGGATCGACAGCTCGCGCCGCAAAGGGGCGTCGATGTGGGCGGTGCGATGCAGAAAATGGGCAATGCGAAATCCCCGCGGGAATGCGAGCAACTCGCGCGCCGCTTGGTCATAACCGCGGCGGCCCTCGGTTCTTGCCGCATCGAGAATGAGGTTTGTGTTGCGCAGAAGGCGCTCGATGGCAACCCCCGAGACGGTGTTCTGCTCGTGGTGATCAAGGATGATGCGCCGTTCCCGGTTGGCCAACGCGATTAGCCCGATCCTGATCCAATCCTGATCGGAGATCGCGTTTTCCAAACTCGGCTGCGACTCCAGTTCCTTGATGCGCTGTTCATAATGCTGGCTGGCGGCCCGCGCCGTCGCTGGCGCGATGCGGTATGTCTGCGCCGCATGGCGAATGACCTCGCGGACATCGGCAAGCGACAGGGCCAACACTTTGTCGCGGATCGCCTGGTTCAGCGGCGACAGGCGATCGAGCTTGAGCAGGCGGATCACAGGGCGCAGCGTCAACCCATTGAAAAGCAGCGTGAACAGCGCGAAGCCGGTCGCTAGGTCTGCAACGAAATCCTTGCTGTCGGAGTCGAGGTCCGGGTTCTCCGTTACCGACAAGGCGAGCGCCAGCGTGACCGCGCCGCGCAAGCCCCCCCATGTGATCGCGAGCTTGTAAGCGCTGCTGACCTTCTGGCTCAGACGCAATGCGCTGAGCAGCGGCAGTACCCCAAACAGCACGGCGGCGCGGGCGACAAGCGCCGCCGCAACAGCGACGAGCAGCAGCCAGAGATCGCGCGGCTGCATTCCGTGGAGCAGTTTTGGCACTAGGGTCGAGGCAATCATGAAAATCAACGAACTCGCCCAGAAGCCGGTCTGTTCCCACATGCGTTCGAGATATCGCCAGCTTGCCGGGCGCAGCCGGACCCGCGCGAGTGCGCCGCCCGTCAGTCCGGCGCTGACGACCGCGACGACTCCGGAAACACCGAGCACATATTCGCCGAGGAGATAAACGATATAGGCAAGCGCCACGGAGAGGGTGACCTCGGCCATTCGTGACCCGCCGAGAAACGGCAGAGCCGCGCCGAACAGGTAGCCCGCGATGCCGCCGACAAGAAGACCGCCCAGAAACACCGTGGCAAAGTGGGATATCTGGGCGGCGAAGCTCGAATGAGCACCGCCGGTCAGCATCTCCAGCAGCATCGAGAAGAGGACAATGGCTGCCGCGTCGTTGAGCAGGCTTTCCCCTTCCAGCAGTCGAGTCAGCCGCGGCGGTGCGCCGAGATCGCGAAAGATCGCGATGACCGCCGCCGGGTCGGTGGTCGCGACAATCGCGCCCAGCAGCAGCGCGAGGATCAGCGGTACTCCGAAGAATGACAGCGTAAAGCCAATCGTCGCCGCGGCGGCGAACACCGCGAGAACGGCCAATGTCAGTATCAGTGCCGCGTCCTGCGCAATCTCCCGCAGGTCGATCGTCAGCGCTGCGTGAAACAGCAGGATCGGCAGGAACACGACCAAAAAGACCGAGGCGCTGATCGGCAGCTCGACGATAGGCCTGACGATGTCGTCAAAGAGGTTGGTCAAAGGCGTGTAAAGCAAGAACGACGATAGTCCACCGACCGCCACGCCGACGATGGCGAGCAGCACGGCGTATGGCAGATGCAATCGCGTGGCGGTCGGTTGAACGACGCTGATCAGGAGCAGAAAGGCCGCGATTACAAGGGTGATGCTGGCGACGCTGCTCAATGTTGCGTTTCCTGGACAGGTATGATCGCGCCGACCGCAATCAGATCAGGGAGCGCGACACTGATCGCGGCAGTGCCAAGCAAGCTCCCGCTGCAAATGGGTCGAGAGGGTCGGCTCCCGCGATCCGGGAGCCGACCCTAACAAATGGCTCGATCCGGCCGCACCTGTCTTTCGGGTAGCTGTGTTTTACCGGATGTGGTCTATCCGTCTGAAGCGCAGCCCGGTCATTGCCTGCGGGGTTGCGGATGGCCGTCGACGGATGGCGCCTCAATCCGCAAAAGACGGCGCGGTCGCCCGGCGCGGCAAGGCAAAGCGGATAAAGCGGAACATAAAGACCGCGGCAAGACCGAACGGGACCCAGCAGAACAGATAGACCATCGTCACCGCATGCCCGACCGCCTGCGGCTCAGTCGCCGCCCCGAGCCCGGCGGTGCTGGCGACGACCCCGGCAATCGCCGCGCCAAAGGCGGTGCCGAGTGAGCGGACCGAGGTCAGAGCCGAGGCGAGGCTGCGCTGCTCGCCGATTGCGGCGCTCGCCATCGTGCGCGCCACGAGGTGCACATTGTAAATGCCGATGCCGAGACCCATCAGCAGGGTGCTCGCCGCCAACAACACCAAGAGCGGCTGCACGGCGACCAGGGTCAGGCATACCAGGCCCATGAAGGCGAGCACCGGGCCCGAGCCCAATGCCAAGCGCTCGCGGATCCCCGACCAGCCCGAGGCGGTGAAGGTGCCGAGGGTCCATCCGCACGAGATGATGATGCTGAGAAAATTGACGAAGACCGGTGAGACGCCGTGCACGACTTGCAGCAATAGCGGCAAGAACAGGTTGACGGAGGTCTGCGTCATGCCATGCAGCGCCAGGATCCACAGGCCCAGCCCAATCGGTGCGTTAAGCGACAGTGCTTGTGCCGGGAATAAATTGTTGGCGGCGCGGCGGTCGAGCCGGAAGACGAGGCCGACCACCGCAATTCCTCCGGCGATCAGCATGAGGCGCAGCGGGAAATCTTGAACCGGCCCGGCGGCGGCGACACAGCACACCCCCAGGGCCAGCCCCGCCAATCGCAGCAGCGGCGGTGGCGGCGGCCGGTATTGCGGACGCTCGTCGCCGAGTTGCTCGGGTATTTTGAAGTACGCGAGGGCCGCGAAGGCCAGCATGAAAGGCGTCATCGCCCAGAACGAGCCGCGCCACCAATGCATCGCCGCGAACATGCCGCCGACCACCGGTCCGCTCAGGTGACAGGCGGTAAACGTGCCTTGCGAAATCGCGATGATGCGAGTGCGCAGGCGCGCGCTATAGAGGCTGGTGATCAATGCCATCCCGCTGCCGGCGACCAGCCCACCGGCCCAGCCCTGCACGGTGCGCGCGGCGATCAGGGTGCCGATATCCGGCGCCAGCGCGCATGCCACGGTGCCCAGCGCAAAGATTCCGGCCGCGATCGCGTAGCCACGCCGCGCCCCAAGCCGGGCCCACACAACGCCGGTCGATGCGCCGCCGACAATCGAGCCGATCGTGTAGAGCATCGCGGCCCAGGTGTAATAGGCGGCGCCGCCGATATCGCCGACGATTGTCGGCATGATGATCGCGATCACCAGCATCTGGGTCGCGTGCATCGCGATCCCGCCGATCACGAGCGCCGAATAGAGGCCGAGTCCGTCGCGAAAGATCTCGCCCCAACTGCCCTTCTCGGCTTCGTGCTCAGCCGGCTTGGCCGGGATGTCACTCATCGAGCTTCCGGCGCCTCGTCGTGCAGCGGCATGCGGTCGGATCGGCCCGTCAGATCTTCGACAGCGACAAGGTCGAGGGCGCGAACAAGTCTTCGGGAGAAAGCTGGCGGTCGATGATGCCCTGTTCCACAGCATAGCGGCTGATCGCCGCCAATTCGCGACGGTTGGGCTCGACGCCGTAGGACCAGAAATCGTCGCCCATCAAGGCGCGGGCGCGCGCCAACTCCTCGACCGGCCAGGGCAATGTGGTGAACAGATGGCCGATGGTCTCGAGCTGGCGATAACAGATCTCCTTCGCCTGCTGGTAGGCTATGTATGTGTTCACCGCCAGCCAGCGGTGCTTTTCGAGCAGCGAGCGGCGGATGCCGACCACATGCATGATCGGAAACATACGGGTGCGCTCGAAATACGCCTCTTCCGCCGCGCGGTAGTCCGGAAACAGGCGCCGCACCACCGGATTCCGTCCGAAGCAGGACGGCGCCAGTGCCGAAATCAGCCCGTCGATGCGGCCATCATCGAGATGCTGCGCCAGCGTCTCGCCGGCCGGGAGCGGCCGCAGCTCGATTTCCGGCGGCAATGTCAGCGCGACCCGCGCCTCGCGGCCGGGCTGCTCCAACCCGCCGCTGCGCCATTTCACATCGGCCGCACGCACCCCGTATTCGTCTTGCAGGATGCCGCGGATCCAGACTGCCGCGGTCATCGCATACTCCGGGACGCCGATTACCTTGCCGCGCAGATCCTCAGGGCGCTCGATGCCGCGATCGCTGCGAATATAGATGGAGGAGTGGCGAAACAGCCGCGACGGGAACACCGGAATGGCGACATAGGCGTTCGCGCCTTTGGCGATGAGCGCCATGCTGTTCGACAGCGACAATTCGGTGATGTCGAATTCCTGATAGCGGAAGGCGCGGTGAAACGCCTCTTCCGGCGACATCGCGCAACAGATTGTCTCGCAGCCGGCAATCGGAACTGTGCCGTCAAACAAGGCGCGGGTGCGATCGTAATCGACCCCCGCGACACTCACCGTCAATTTTGCCATGGCCCCTCCTGGGTCATTCGGCGCGCAGGCGCAATACCGCACGCCCGTCGATATGGCGGTCGCGCACCCCGGCCAGCGCCTCGCCCGCCCGATCCAGCGGGAACAGGATGGCCGGCGCCGGCTTGACGAGGCCGCGATCATAGAAACCAAACAGCTCGGCGTAGCAGGCCTTCAGCTCGGCCGGGCGGCGATAGCGGTAATCGGTGATCTGCAGCCCGCTGACCTCGATATTCTTCAACAGCAGATAATTGGTCTTCAGCGTCGGAATGCCGCCGGCGGCGAAGCCGATCACGACGAGCCGCCCGCACCAAGCGAGCGCGCGGATGGCGGCAGTGAATATCTCGCCGCCGAGCGGGTCGATGATGATGTCGGCGCCGCGCCCGCCGGTCTCGGCATAAACCTGCTCACGCAGGCTGTCCCGCAAATCCGCTCGCGACAGGTCGACGATCGCGTCTGCGCCGGCCGCGCGCACCGCCGCCGCCCGCTCCGGTCGGGAGATGCCGCCGAGCACGCGCGCACCGATCGCACGGGCCAGCTGCACCGAGGCGTGACCCACTCCACCCGAGGCGCCGAGCACCAGCACCGTTTCGCCTGAGGTAAGCCGCGCGCGAGAACGCAACGCGACCCAGGAAGTGTCGTAGACGACGGCAAGCGAAGCAGCCTCGGCGAAGGACATGCTCGCCGGTAAGAGGTGACACTGCTCGGCGGCGACCGCGACCGCCTCGGCATAGCCGCCGGTCTCGGCCATTGCCAGCACCCGGTCGCCGAGCCGCAGCGTCGTCACGCCGGGTCCGAGTGCGCTGACGATCCCAGCCGGCCCCTTTCCCGGAATAAAGGGAAGCTGCGGCAGGAACTGGTAGGTGCCACCGACCACCAGCATGTCGACGTAATTGACCGGCGCCGCATATGTCTCGACCAGCACCTCGCCAGGGCCGGGACTCGGCATTGCGGCCTCGCGGGCTCGCAACGCCTCGGGCGGGCCGAATTGATCGACGACAATGGCGCGCATCAGCCTAGCCTTCCGCCGCTGCGGGCGATCTGCGACGCACGGGTTGCGGCTCTACCCGGCCCTCGGCCACCCAGCGCACCAGCTCACGTTTAACGATCTTGCCGCTGGCGGTCAGCGGCATCTCGCTCAGAAAGACAATGAATTCGGGCATGTCGTAGCGCGAGACCCCGGCGGCGGCGAGATCATCGAGGATCGCGTTCGGGTCGGGTCGTGCGTTCGCGGTCGAGACGATGGCGAGGCAGGGGCGCTCGCCGAGCCGCGGATCGCTGAGCGGGATCAGGGCCGCTTGCTCGACCATCGGATGGCGCAGCGCCACGGCCTCGATCGGGGCCGGGTGAATGTTGCGGCCGCCGCGTATGATTACGTCCTTCTTGCGGCCGGTGATCCGCAGATAGCCTGCGTCGTCGATCTGTCCGAGATCGCCGGTCATGAACCATCCCGCGGCATTGAACGCGGCCTCGGTTGCCGCCTGGTCGTCGAAGTAGCCGAGCATCAGGCTGGCGCCGCGTCCGCCGATCTCGCCGATTTCGCCCGGTGCGGCTTCGATGTCGGGATTGTCCTGCCGCCAGATACGAACCTCGTATCCATCGCAGGCGCGCCCGCAAGTCTCGATGATCCGTTCCGGCGGGTCATCGGGCCGGGTGTATTGGTGGGAGCAGGTCTCGGTCATGCCGTATCCGCTTTGCGGCGTCACACCGTGGCGCATCAGATCGGCGATCAGGGATGCGGGCGCGGCCGCGCCGGAAACGCGAAAGCCGCGCACTGCTCCGAGATGTCGGAGCCCACGTGCGCGCATCTCCGCCAGCAGATCGAAAGCGTGGGTCGGCACGCCAAACAGAAAAGCGGCGCCGGTTTCCTCCAGCCGATCGACCAAGCTGCCGCCGCGGGGCAAATCATGCAGGACAAGCTCGCCGCCGCCCGCCAATGCCGTGATCAGCGCGCCGAGCCCAAGATTGTGCGACAGCGGGCTCAGCGTGTAGAGCACGGCGCCCTCCAGCCGCCAGTCGCGCATCATCATCCGCGCCGTTGCGAGCAGCGTGTTGTCGCTGTGCAAGACGCCTTTGGGTGTGCCGGTCGTGCCCGAGGTAAACGGCAAATAGACGATCTGGTTTGGATCGCGGCTCGCCCGCATCTCGATCTGCTCGCCGGGCAAGTCCGCGAAGGGTGCTGCGTCAGCGGGCCCGATCCGATGCGTCCAGCGCAGAAAATCGCGATCGGCAAGCTCGCCGAACAGATCGTGCCGGTCGGAATCGGCGCCAAAACCGGGATCGGCGATCACCGCGGCGGCCCGCATCCGGTCCACTAGCGCGATGATTTCGGCCGTGGTGTGGTTCCGGTGCAGCGACGGGCAGCACACATAGCCGTTGCGCGAACAGGCGAGGAGGACGATCGCCGTCTCGATCCGGCTCGGCAGCCAAACGGCGACACGCTGGCCCGATCGAATGCCGGGCGCCGCCAAGCTGCCCGCGAGGCGATCGGCGGCTTCGATCAGCTCCGCATAGGTCAGGTGGCGATGACGATCACGGACGGCGACGCTGTTTGGCGTCGACCGCGCATGCCGGGCCGCAATGGCGTAGAGCGTCTCGTCCCCCCAATACCCGGAAGCAGTGTACGCAGCTAGCGATTGCGCGTTCAGCAGTCTCAGCAGCGGGCCGGTCATGTTGCGGCTCGGGTTTGCCGCCTCGCGCGAAGCAGCGCCTTCACGCGTTGCGGTGTCGCCGGAAGTTGGGTGACGCCGCCGGGGATGCCGATCGCATCGTCGATTGCCGCCGCTATCACAGCCCCTACAGGGGTTATGCCGCCTTCGCCCGCGCTCTTGATGCCGAGCGGATTGAGCGGGCTGGGCGCGTCTTCGGTCAGCAACACTTCGATCGGCGGAATTTCCCGCACGGTCGGCATCAGGTAATCGGCAAGCGTGACGGAGAGCGGCTCGCCGCGTTCGTCGTAGCGGAATTCCTCATAAAGGGCGCCGCCCAGCCCCTGCACGACACCGCCGACGAGTTGGCCCTCCACCAGCATCGGGTTGATCGCGCGCCCGATATCGTAAGCGACGAGATAGCGCTCGACCGTCACCGCGCCGGTGTCGCCATCGACCTGCACGACAGCAATCTGGATACCGTAGGGATAGGTCATGTGCGACGTACGAAACCAGCCTTCGGCATTGAGCCCGGGATCGCGATCGCCGAGAGTCGCCGAGTCGGGGGCCAGGTGGCGCGCGATCTCGCCGAGCGTTATCGACGGACCGCCGGGCCGATCGCGATGCCCCACCACGCCGTCGACGATGTCGAGCTCATCGGGCACCGCCTGCAGCAGCGCGGCGGCCATCTCCAGCGCCTTCATTCGCAATTTCAGTGTCGCAGCATGAGTCGCGCCGCCGGTCATCACCGAGGCGCGGGAGGCATGCGCACCGATGCCGTAGGCGATGCGGTCGGTCTGCCCGTAAACGACCCGCACGCGGCGGTAATCGACGCCCAACGTGTCGGCGCAGATCTGCGCCATCGCCGTCGCAAAGCCCTGCCCGACATTGGAGCCGCCGGTCACTAATTCCACCGCTCCGGTCGTATCGACGCTGACGCGCGTACCGTCGGCGGGGCCCAGCCCGCCCTTGTCGACAAAGACGGCGAGCCCGGCCCCGACCAATTCGCCGGCATCGCGGCGGCGGCGCAACTCGGCCTGCAAATCGCGCCAGCCGATCCGCGCCAACGCCTTGTCGAGCAGCAAGGCGTAGTCGCCGGAATCGTAGACGAGGTCGGTCCCCAACGCGCTGAGCGGGCGGCTGAACGGCATCTCGGCGCGGCCGATCAGATTGCGGCGGCGTACTTCGATCCGGTCGAGGCCTAGCCGGTCGGCTACGGCATCCATCAGCCGCTCGCGGACAAAGCTGCCCTCGTAACGGCCGGGCGCGCGGTAGGTCGCAGCGGGGGTTTTGTTGGTCAGGCGAAAATGGCCGCAGGCGCGATAGGCGGGGATGCGATACGGCCCCGGCAGCATGCTGATCGTCATCTCGAGAACACGCGCGCCATGCGTGCGCACATAGGCGCCCTGATCGAGATAAAACTCGTCCTCCAAGGCGAGCACGCGGCCCTCGGCATCCACCGCGACCCGGGCACGGTGGTGCTGCTGGCGCGAATGGTTGGCGGCCATCAGGTTCTCGCGCCGGTCCTCGATCCATTTGACCGGGCGCGCGAGCCGCATTGCCGCGAGGCAGACGAGAAAATCCTCCGGGTAGAGCTCGCCGCGGATCCCGAACCCGCCGCCGGTATTGCCTTCCTTCAGCACGATGCCGGCCGCGCTGCGGCCAAGCATGCGCATTAGGCTGTCGCGGTTGCGGTGCGGCACCTTGGCGGCGCCGTAGAGCTCCAGCACATCGCGCGAGGAATCGTACCGCGCCAGCGCGCCGCGCGTTTCCAACGGCACGCCGCTGTGCCGGCCGATGTCGAGATCGAGCGCAACAATGGCATGGGCCGATGCAAACGCGGCATCGACATCGCCATAGCCTTCCCGCATGACGAGCGCTTCGGTCGTGAGGCCCGAGGCAAAGCCGCCCGGCGATGCCGCGGCGTCCAATACAGCCGGCAGCTCTTCGGCCTCGATCGTCACAAGATCGGCGGCATCTTCCGCCAGATACGCGTCGGTCGCGAACACCGCCGCGACCGGTTCGCCGACATAGCGCAGCCTGTCTCGCGCCAATAGCGGCTGCCGATAGGGTCGCAGCGCCTCGTTTGCGGGGTCGCGAAAATCGATCGGCGGCAGATCGACGATATCGGCCGCGATCCACACCGAAACCACACCCGGTACCGCCAGCGCGGCCGAGATGTCGACCGCCCGCAACAGCGCATGCGCATAGGGCGAGCGCACCACTCGCATATGGAGCTGATGCGGGAAGGCGATGTCGCCGACAAACTGCCCCTGTCCGCGGACGAGCGGCCGATCCTCGAGCCGCGGCACCGAGCGGCCGAGAACTCGCCCATCGGATGCGTGCGGTGCGTTGCTCATGCGGCGCCTCCGCGCAATTCGGCGAGGGCCGCGCGTACCGCGGCGACAATGTTTTGGTAGCCGGTGCAGCGGCAGAGATTGGACGAGAGCACCTCACGCAATTCGTCGTCCGAAATATCCGGCTCCCGAGCCAGGACTGCGGTTGCGAGCATCAGAAAACCCGGGGTGCAGAAGCCGCACTGCACGCCGTGATGCGCGATAAAGGCGCGCTGCACCGGATCCAGCGCATCGCCCGTCGCCAGCCCCTCGACGGTGCGGATCGCCGCACCCTCCGCCTGGACCGCAAACATCAGGCAGGCGCGGATCGGTTGGCCATCGAGCAGCACCGTGCAGGCGCCGCACACCCCATGCTCGCATCCCATATGCGTGCCGGTCAGGCCGCATTCCTCGCGGATCGCATCCAACAGGGTGCGGCGCGGCTCCAGCCGGAGCGGGTAGTCCCGGCCATTGACGCTCAGCGTAACCGCGATCGGCTCGCTCATCCCCGCGCTCCCGAAGGCGGGCAGGCGCGCATCAGCGCCCGATAGACCATGGCGTACGTCAATTCGCGGCGGTATTGCGCGTCGGTTTGCGGGTCTTGCAGCGGCTCGATTGCGGCTGCCGCTGCGGCGGCTGCCACCTCGAACACATCCGAGCCCGGCGCCTCTCCTTCAAGGACGGCCTCCGCAGCGACAACCCGGCGCGGGACGGCTTCGACGCCGCCGAGCCCGATGCGCGCGCCGGCAATGACAGCGCCGTCGAGATGAAGCACCGACAGCGCCATGGCCTGCGCGTAATCCCCCGCCCGGCGGCTGAATTCGGCAAACCCGAAACGCGTGCCGTCGGGCAGGAGGAGAAGCCGCGCCTCGCCGAGCAGTTCGTCGGGTGCGAGTGCCGTCTCCATCGGCCCATGGAAGAAGGCTCGCGCGGGAATGAGCCTCTCACCGTTGATGCTGAGCGCCACCAGCTCGGCATCCAAGGTTACCGCGACAACGCACCATTCCGCCGCCGGATCGGCATGCGCGAGGCTGCCGCAGAAGGTGCCGCGCACGCGGATCGGGTAGTGCGCGATGTGCTGAACCACTGTGGCCAGCAGGGCCCCGAGCGGACCTTCGCCGACTGGACGATGGAACGCGGCATGCCGCACGCCGGCGCCGATGCGCAGCGCGCCGTCCCGTACCGCCAGGCCGTCGAGCCCGGCGACGGCATTGATGTCGATCAGGTGTGCCGGGCGGGCGAGGCGAAAGGCCATCATCGGTGCGAGGCTCTGCCCGCCGGCCAGCACCCGGCCGTCTCGCGGCGCGAGCTCAGCCAACAGCCGCAGCGTGTCGTCCAATGTGGTCGGCCGGTGATAGGCGAACGGCGCGGGCTTCACCGATCTCCCTCCGAGGCAGGGCCCTGAACGATGACGGGTTGGCGGCAGATCGCAAGCCCGATCTCTACGCCGAGGCGCCGGCGAGGGCGTGCTCAACGGCGGCTCGGGCGTGGTATCAATAGAGGGCCGTAGAGGCCTCCTCGTGGCGCTCTCGCCATGAGGGCGTCTGTTGCAGAAGCGGGTTCTGACACAGTGGACAGAGGATACGGAATGAGCGGCGCAGCCCAGCTAGCTCTTAGCGCGGTTTCGGATCAGGGCCGCATCCCGGTGCTCGATATCGGGCCGTTTCTGGCCGGTGATCCCGACGCCGCCGCGCCGCTGGCGCGCGCCGTCGCCCGCACTTGCGAGGACACGGGATTTCTCGTCGTCGCCAATCACGGGGTGCCGCAGCGCCTGGTCGACGACACTTTTGCTGTCGCGGCGCAATTTTTTGCCCGGCCGGAACGCGACAAGCTCGCGCTGAAGGTCGGGCAGTACAATATCGGCTATCTGCCGTTTGGCGGACAGGTCGTGCGGCATTCGCCGGTCAATAAAAACACGAAGCCGAATTTCAGCGAGAGCTTCTACATCACCCGCGACCGCGCGCCCGATCACCCGGACATCGTCAACAACAAGCCGCTGATCGGGCTCAATCGCTGGCCGCCGGACATGCCCGAATTCCGCGCGGCGACGATGGCCTATTACGCGGCGATGGAAGCAATGACGACGCGGCTGGTGCCGATCGTCGCGATGGCGTTGGGCCTGCCGCCGGATTATTTCGCCGAAGCCTTTGCCGAGCCGAACTGCACAATCCGGCTGATCCACTATCCGCCGCAGCCGAACCCTGAGGACAACGAGTTCGGCTTCGCGCCGCATACCGACAACAATTTCATCACATTCCTCGCGCAATCGGCGCTGCCGGGCCTTGAGGTGCGCACGGCCGAGGGCGAGTGGATCCGGCCGCCGGCGGTGCCGGGGACATTTGTCGTCAACACCGGGGCGATGCTGGCGCGCTACTCGAACGATCGCTTCCGCGCGACGCCGCACCGCGTCATCAACCGCAACGACGCCTCGCGCTACGCGATCCCGTTCTTTCTCGGGCCGAACCACGATGCGATCGTCGATTGCGTTCCCACCTGTGTCGGTCCGGACAACCCGCCGCGCTACGAGCCGACCACCTACGGCGCCTTCACCCAGCGCCTGCTCACCTTGAACTTTGCCCATCGCCGCGCCGGCGGTGACGGAGACTATGCGTGACCCTCGGCGTTCGGCTGGCCGCGGTCTGATGAGCGAGGCGCATATCGGGCGTCCGCTGCGCCGCCTCGAAGACCAGAGGTTTCTCACCGGGCAGGGCCGCTATGTCGATGACATCGACATGCCCGGCCAGCTGCACGGGATTGTGCTGCGCTCGCCGCACGGACACGCCGCGATGGACGGCATCGATACCGCGGCTGCGCGGGCGGCGCCGGGGGTGCGGGGCGTTTTCACCGCGGCCGATCTCGAAGCGGACGGCATCGGTCCCCTGCCGTGCATCGCCCAGGTGGCGACGGTCGCGCCAATGATCGTGCCGCCGCGCCGGGCCTTGGCGCGCGACCGGGTCCGCCACATCGGCGACCCGGTAGCCTTCGTGGTTGCCGAGACGAGCGAGCAGGCGCGTGATGCGGCCGAGCTCATCGAGGTCGCGTACCGGCCCTTGCCGGCGGTGGTCGATGCGACGGCGGCGCTTGCCAGAGGGGCGCCGCTTCTCTGGGACGAGGCGCCGGGCAATCTGTCCTATCGGTTCGAGCGCGGCGACAAGGCGGCGGTCGAGGCGACGTTTGCCGAGGCAGCCCATACCGTCGAGATCGAGCTGGTCAACAACCGGCTGGTCGTCGCGCCGATTGAGCCGCGCACCGCCATCGGCCGTTACGATGCCGCCGCCGATCGTCTCGAATTGCTGCTGACCGGGCAGGGTGTGCACAGCCTGCGACAGCAGCTTGCCGATGCGGTGTTTCACATGCCGTCCGACCGCATCGTCGTGCGCGCCCCCGATGTCGGCGGCGGGTTTGGCGTCAAGAACTTCCTCTATCCCGAATGGGTGCTCGTGCTGTGGGCGGCGCGGCGGTTGGGCCGCCCTGTCAAGTGGATCGCGGAGCGTGGCGAGGAGTTCGTCAGCTCGGCGCAAGGACGCGACAACCACACGCGCGGCCGCCTGGCGCTCGACGATGATGGCCGGTTTCTCGCCCTCGATGTCGACACTGTGGCCAATCTCGGCGCCTATCTGTCGACGAACGGCCCGGGCAGCTCGACCAATTCGCCGGCCAGCGCGATGGGCGGGGTCTACGCGATCCCAGCGGTGTTCATGGCGGTGCGCGGCGCGTTCACCAACACCGTGCCGATCGACGCCTATCGCGGCGCCGGCAAACCCGAAGCCAACTACCTGATCGAGCGGCTGGTCGATCGCGCGGCGCGCCGGCTGGCGCTCGACCCGGTGGCGTTGCGCCGGCGCAATCTGATCAGCGAGTTCCCGTATAAGAGCGGGCTCGGGGTCACGATCGATTGCGGACGGTTTGCCGCCAACCTCGATGAGATGGCGCGGCGCGTCCTGAGCGAGGGCTTTGCCGGTCGACGCCAGGAAGCCGCGCAGCGCGGCAAGCTGCGCGGGCTCGGCATCGCGTGTTTTCTCGAGACATCGCGGGGCACGCCGGGCGAGCGCGCCGAGATCCGCTTCGAGGAAGATGGCCGTGTTGCCCTGGTGCTCGGCACGCAATCGAATGGCCAGGGCCACGAAACCAGCTTTCCGCAGATCGCCGCCGATCTGTTGGGAATGCCGATTGCCGCCTTCCATTTTGTCCAGGCGGACACAAGGGTGGTCAAAAGCGGCAACGGACATGGCGGCGCGCGCTCGATGCATATGGGCGGCACGGCGCTACACCAGGCGGCGCAGATGGTTATCCAAAAGGGCCGCGCGGTTGCCGCGCACCTGCTGCAAGCAGATGCAAGCGCGGTAAGCTTTAGCGAAGGACGGTTCACCGCGGGCGCCGGCGAGCGCGGCATCGATCTCTTGGCGCTCGCGGAAGCGGCCCGAGACCCCGCCAATCTGCCGGATGGAACAACTCCCGGGCTCGATGCCGACGCCTATAACGACTCGGATATCTTCACTTTCCCGAATGGCTGTCACGCCGCGGAAATCGAGATCGATCCCGAAACCGGAGTGGTGACGCTCGAAAATTATGCCGCGATCGATGATTACGGGCGGTTGATCAACCCGATGCTGACCGTGGGTCAAGTGCAAGGCGGGCTCGCGCAGGGCATCGGGCAAGCGATGCTCGAGCACACCGTCTACGACGAGCAAACGGGCCAGCTGCTGAGTGGCTCCCTTATGGATTACACATTGCCCCGCGCCGACGATCTGCCGCCGCTCGACATCACGTTGTCCGAGCTGCCGACCGCGGTGAACCCCCTTGGCGTCAAAGGCGCAGGTCAGGCCGGCTGCATCGCCGCGCCGCAGACGATCGTCAACGCGATCCTCGATGCGCTCTCGCCGCTCGGGATCGAGCATATTGATATGCCGGCCACCCCCGAGCGGGTCTGGCGCGCAATCCGAAGCGCTCGTCAGGACTGATCGGCAGAGCTAGACGGCGGAAACGCCGAGCCGGCAACGCACGGCGCCACGCTGCTGTGTCAATTTTGGGAACAGCGGCGCATTTAACGCGCCGTTAACCCTGCTCGACTGAAATCCTCACTCGGTTACTCGACGGAGGTTCAATAACGGGATCGAGTAATGTTGAAGATACTTGGCCGGCTTTTGAAGAATAAAGACGGCTTTACGGCAACCGAGATCGGATTGATGGCCGCATTGACAGTGATTGCCGTGGAGCGGCTGCTGACCAGGTTCTAGAGCGTCGTGCCTGCTGCAACTTGGGGGCGGAATGCACTCCTCCGCTCTCCAAGACCGAGGGGCCCGGGCCGGAATGGGGGATCGCAAAAGTTCCGGCCCGGTTCTCCTTCAGATCTTGAACGGGTGATCATTGGTTTGCGGATCTACGGGGATTTCGGTTTGCGGGGACAGGGATTACAGCAGTGACATCGAACCCGTCCGACTGGGCGGCGCTTCCCGCATTGACGGAACATCTCGACGCGTTGCGCAGAGAACTCGACGTCGCGGAAGCCCACAACCAGATCGCCGCGATCTATGCACTCGAAGAGGCGATCGCGGAAACCGAAGCGGAGCGAGAGCAGCTGTTCAGCCGGCTCCAGGATCGCCTCGCGGACGAAACGGCCGCCTAGCCAGGGAAGCGGCGGCCAAGGAGGTCGCACATGACATTCGAACCGATCATTGATTGGATTGTGCTGTTGCCGTCGGAGATGAAGCTCGCCTTGGCGGCGGCGGTGCTGATCCTGATCTTCGCCTATACGAGCCTGCGCCCGGGCGACCCGACGATATAATCCGCGAGGGCAGACGATCGCGCCCTTCTCGTTGCGGGCGCCCCGCCTTACCTAGAGATCGGCGAGGCATGGAGGCGAGGATGGGCGACACGATCGCGATCGAACGGGTCGATCACATCGGTATTCGGGTGCGGCATCTGGAGCGCGCGCTGGCTTTCTATCGGGTGCTTGGGTTCGAGTTGGCGCACCGCGCCAAGGGCGACGATGTCGCGATCGTGCGCAACGAGCACGGGGTCGAGCTCAATCTGATCTTCAACGCCAATGCGGGCGATCCCGACGCCAATATCCTGATGGACATCAGGGACAAATTCCCGGGCTACACCCACATGGCGCTGCGCGTCGCTTCGATACCGGCAACACTCACCGCGCTCAAGGCAAACGACATCGCGATCACGCAGGGCCCGGTCAGCTTTGGCGAAAAGGGGCACGTCTCGGTCTTTGTGCGCGACCCCGACCGCAATGTCATCGAGTTGCGCGGGCGCGAGCAGGGCGAGATCGAGGGCGTCAGCCGCTACGTGCCCTGAGCCGGCGGCGCCGGCCGGGCGGCGCGGCCTACTTCATCAGCGCGGCGTAGACACCGTCCCAATCGGGCGGCGGCGGCGTCGCCTGCAGATCGGCGATGCGCTGCTCGTAAAGCTCATAGACATACTGCACGATCTCGGGCGCCTGGGAGCGGCAGGATTCGAGTTCGTGGCGCGCCGTTTCCCAATCTTTGCGGCGATAGGCGCGGATCATCGCATCATGCGCGCTTTCGAGGGTGGCGAATGCCGAGGTGGCGCGAACCGTTTCATCACCGAGCAGGAAAAA
>JBKOVT010000288.1:0-14359 GCA_046724035.1 Pseudomonadota bacterium
GAAGGCGATCTGCTACTACATGCAGATCGTCGATGTCGGCCGCGACCAGCGCACGACCGAGCTGGCCCTGCGCGCCCTCGACGACATCGTCCGCCGGTTCCCCGACAGCAAATACGCGCGCGACGCCAAGCTGAAGCTCGATTTCACGCGCGACCATCTCGCCGGGAAGGAGATGGAGATCGGCCGCTATTACCTAAAGCGGGGCGAGTATTTGGCGGCGATAAACCGCTTCAAGCGCGTCATCGACAATTACCAGACGACTACGCATGTGCCGGAGGCGCTGGAGCGCCTTGTCGAGTGCGATTTGGCGCTCGGCCTCGCCAAAGAGGCCAAGGAGAATGCCTCCGTGCTCGGCTACAACTACCCGGGCAGCCGCTGGTACCAGGAAGCCTATGGGCTGATGACCGGCAGCGGCGCGCCGGCCGAAGCGCGGCAAGGCTGGTTCGGACAGTTGGTGAGCAGCTTCTGAGCCAGCACATTACAAAAAAATAATTTCAGCTTGCCGGGCGGGTGCTCTATGAGGCTCGCCGATCGACATTCGCCGTCATCCCTGTCCTGCCGCGCCGACCGAGTGCGCCGCGCGCCGTGGTGGATTTGGCGGCAGCATCCGGGAGGATTTTCCGCATGATGCGGCGGCTCTTTGCTGTTGTTGTGATGACGCTATGGGCCGGCGGCGCCCTCGCCGCGGATCAGCCGCAAACCGGTTCCGGCACTATCACCGGTCTGTTTCTGACGACGCGGTATCCGGCGCTGACCGTGCGCGCCGGCGAAACCACGACGGTCGACCTCTCCTTGCGCAATTTCAAACTGCCGCCGCAATCGTTGACGATCTCGGTTCCGGACGTGGCCAATGGCTGGAAGGCGACGATCCTCGGCGGTGGCCAGCCGGTCTCGGCGGTCGAGGTCGCGCCGGACAGCGAAGAGCGGCTGCAATTGCGCCTGGAGCCGCCTGCGAACACCGGCAAGGGCGATTACCGCTTTACGGTGGAGGCCAAGGGCGGGCAGCGGGACGAGAAATTGCCGATCACCTTGACAATCGGCGAGGAGCTTCCGGCGAAATTGAAGCTCACAACGAATTTCCCGGCGTTGCGCGGCACCGCGACGACCTCGTTCAAATACCGGGTCAGCGTCACCAATGACAGCGGCCGCGATGCGACGATTAATTTCAGCGCCGACGCGCCGAAGAATTTCCAGGTCAGCTTTACCGAGGCGTATGGCAGCCAGCAGATCACCTCGATCCCGATCGAGGCCGGCAAGTCGAAGGATGTCGAGGCGTCGCTGACGATCCCGCGCGAGACCCAGGCGGGCGACTATAAGCTGACGCTCCATGCCAAGACCGAGGCGACGAGCGCCGAGCTCCCGGTCAGCCTGACAATCGTCGGCCAGCCGCGCGTCGCGGTGTCGGGCGAAGGCGGCCGCCTCAGCGGCGAGGCTTATGCCGGCCGCAGCAGCCAGCTGACGATCGTGTTGCGCAATGACGGCAGCGAGGCGGCGCGCGACATCGAATTGAGCGCGACCGCCCCGGAGGGCTGGAAATCGGAATTCGACCCAAAACAGGTTCCCCAGCTCGCCGCCGGCGCAACGCAAAACGTCAAGGTGACGCTGACCCCGTCCGAGAAGGCGATTGCCGGCGATTACCAGACGACAATGCGCGCCAGCGCCGCCGGCGGGCTGTCGGAATCGGCGAATTTCCGCATTACCGTATTGACGTCGACGCTATGGGGCGCAGTCGGCATCGCGATCATCGCGATCGCGCTGCTGGTCGTCGTCTTTGCCGTCGCTCGGTTCGGCCGCCGCTGAGGACTGAAGAATGGCCGACGATGTCGTGATCCGGGCCGAGCAGCTGACCAAGCGCTACGGCGCGAATGTCGCGGTCGATCACATCGATCTCGAAGTCCGCGCAGGTGAGATCGTCGGGATTCTCGGCCCCAACGGCTCGGGCAAGACGACGACGATCCTGATGCTGCTCGGCCTCACCGAGCCGACCGAGGGACGCGCCGAGGTCGCCGGCTTTGATCCGTTGCGCGATCCGCTCGAGGTGAAGCGCCGGGTCGGTTATTTGCCTGACCAGATCGGCTTTTATGACGGGCTCTCGGCGCTCGACAATCTCGCCTATACCGGACGCCTCGCCGGGCTTTCCCGCCACGAGATCGACACGCGCTTCAGCGAGGCGATGGAACGGGTCGGGCTTGGCCCCTACGGCTACGCCCGGGTGCGCACTTTCTCGCAAGGCATGCGGCAGCGCCTCGGTCTCGCGGAAGTGCTGATGAAGCGGCCGAGCGTTGCGATCCTCGACGAGCCGACCACCGCGCTCGACCCGCATTCGACGCAGGAATTCCTCGACATGATCCGCGGCCTGAAGGCCGATGGCACGGCGGTCCTCTTGTCCTCGCACCATCTCGATCAGGTGCAGAGCGTGTGCGACCGGGTGGCCTTGTTCAACCGCGGGCGCGTGGCGCTGTCGGGCACCGTGACCGAGCTCGCCGGCCGCATCCTCGGCGGCGGCCATGTCATCGATGTCGAGGCGCGCGGGCCTACGATCCCCGAGCGCCTCGCGGCGGTGCCCGGCGTCGTTCGGGTGCAGGCGTTAGGCAGCGAGCGCTACCGCGTCGATTGCCAGCGCGATCTGCGTGCCGACATCGCTCGTCGTCTGGCGCCGGAGGTCGAGCTGATCGGCATCCATTTCGCCGCGCCGAGCCTCAACGAGGTCTACAACCGCTATTTCGAGGAGGCCCGCCTTGCCGCTCAGTAGGAGCGCGACCGGATCGCGGCGCGGCTCGCCCTGGACCGGGGTCGGCACGGTCGTCGCAAAGGAGACCGCCGATCATCTGAGCGGCGTGCGCATGGTCGTCATCGAGGCGCTGGTATTTCTCGTCGCGTTGGTTCTGGCGTGGTTCTCGACGACAACGATCCGCGAGACAATCGGGCAAAGCCCGTTCCTCTTTCTGCGTCTCCTGACGATCACGCCCGACCCGATCCCCTTCTCCTTTATCAGCATGGTCGGGCTCGTGACGCCGATCATCGCGATCGCCCTGGGGTTCGACGCGATCAATGCCGAGTTCAATCAGCGCACCTTGAGCCGCATCCTGGCGCAGCCGATCTATCGCGACGCACTCCTGTTCGGGAAATTCCTCGCGCGCCTCCTCTCGCTGTCGATCGCGCTGGTGTCGCTCTGGCTGCTGGTGCTCGGGCTCGGCTTCTTGCGCCTCGGGCTGCCGCCGAGCGGCGAGGAGCTGATCCGCATGCTGGGTTTCCTGGTCGCGACGATTGCGTTTGGCGGCGTGTGGCTGGCGCTCGCGATGCTGTTCTCGGTGCTGTTCCGCGCGCCGGCGACGGCGGCACTCGCGGCGCTCGGCCTCTGGCTGTTATTCGCGCTGTTCTGGACGGTCATGGTGACGCCGCTCCTCGCGACGGTGATCGCCGGCCCAGCCGAGGGCATCTTCGGGCCCAACGTCGCCTATATCACCACCGAGCAGACGTTACAGCGTCTGTCGCCGAACACGCTCTACAGCGATACCGCCGTCGCCTTGCTGAACCCGACGACCCGCGCGCTGGGTCCGGTCTTTGTCTCGCTGCGCGAGCTGTCGACGATGGTCAACGCACCGTTGCCTGTATCGCAGAGCTTTATCCTGATCTGGCCGCAGCTGACCGGGCTGATTGCCGCGACGATCGTCATTTTCGTCATCGCCTACGTTGTCTTCCAGCGCCAGGAGATCCGCGCCTAGCCGGCCCGCTATCGCGCCGGGAACCTTTTCCTCGCCTTCCGCATCTGAGTCGCCGACCCGCAGGACGGGGATAGGCGCGGGCCAGGCCCGCTCGATCGGAGAGGTGAGTTGTTATGCGGAAAATGATGATCGCCGCCGGATTGGTGTCGTTGATCGCCGCGCCGGCCTGGGCGCAGGGCGTCGAGCACGCGCCGCCCGGCGGCGCCTACAAGAAGGTCAGCGAGCTGGTCAAATTGCCGGATTTCCTGCCAGGGCTCGGCACGCTTTACGTCAATCCGAGCACACTCCCGGCCGGCCCATTCCTCGCCTATGACCATCAGGGCCGGCTCGTCAGCACGATTTACATGATCCCGCTGAAGGACATCAGCGAGCACAAGAACATCGCCGATCTGCCGGCCCCGGGCGGCAAGGTCGACCATGTCACCCTATCTTTTAATGCGGGCCACCCCGGCGTGCCCGACCCGCATTATCACATCGTGCTGTGGCACGTGCCGAAGGCGGAGGAAACGCTCGTCGCGAAATGACGAGCGGGTGGCGTCATGAGCGATACTGGGTCGGTATCCCGCCGGGCGCTGCTCGGCCGGGTGGGATTGGCGGCGGCAGCGGCGCTGATCCCGGCCCGGCGCGCGCCGGCGCAGCAACAGCAGAAGGTCTCGAAGACGGAGGCAAAGTACCAAGATCAGCCAAAGGTACCGCAACGCTGCGAGATTTGCGTCAATTTTCGGCCCCCCGATCAGTGCCAATTTGTCGAGGGGACCATCAGCAAGCGCGGCTGGTGCCAATTTTTCGCCGCGCGGGAGGGAGCCCAATGACCGGAGGCTCGGTGACAGGAGGCTCAGTGACCAGAGGTCTGCATGCCGCTTGACGAGGTTCACACGCTCGATGGCGATGGCGAGGTGCTGCAGCGCATGCGCGGCGGCGATACCGACGCTTTCGCAGCCGTCATGCGCCGCAACAACCAGCGGCTCTACCGCCTCGCGCGGGGCATCCTGCGGGACGCGGACGATGCGGAGGAGGCCGTGCAGGAGGGCTATATCCGCGCCTTCACCCATCTCGACGGTTTCAAGGGCGAGGCGAGCCTCGCGACCTGGCTGGCGCGCATCGTCACAAACGAGGCGCTCGGCTCCCTGCGCCGGCGGCGCCCGACCGTCGACATCGACACCGTCGCGGACCGGCTCTCGACCGATTCGCCGAACGCGGCACCCGATGCGACAGCCGTCAACCCGGAACGCGCGGCGGCGCGCCAGGAGATCCGGCGTGCCCTCGAGAGCGCGGTCGACGCGCTTCCGGCGCCGTTCCGCACGGTTTTCGTGTTGCGCGCGATCGAGCAGCTCAGCACTCGGGATACCGCAGCCGCGCTCGGCATTCCCGAAGAGACCGTCAAGACGCGCTTTCACCGCGCAAACCGGCTGCTGCGCGACGCTTTGAGCGGGCATTTCGTGTCGATCTGGGACGACGCCTTCCCGTTCGCCGGCGCGCGCTGCGACCGCATCGTGACGGCGGTTCTCTTGCGCCTGATGACGGCCCGCGCCGTCGCCGTGGAGACCCCGCCCGGCTAGGCAAACCACCGTGCCGAGGCTGGCTTGACATCGGGGGCGCCTATATCATCCGGGCACGATTTTACCCGCCGCTCGGCATGCTGCTTGGCCTCACGATACGCGACGTCGTCCTGATCGAACGCCTCTCGCTCGCGTTCCGGCCGGGGCTGTGCGTGCTGACCGGCGAGACCGGCGCCGGCAAATCGATCCTGATGGATGCGCTGGCGCTGGCACTCGGCCGCCGCGCCGATGCGAGCCTCGTGCGGCCTGGCGCCGAGCAAGCCGCGGTCGCGGCCGAATTCGCGGTCGGCGGCAACCATCCCGCCTCCGCCATTCTCGACAAGGCGGGCATCGCAACCGACCTGTCCGGCACGATCGTGCTGCGCCGCATCGTCACCGCCGACGGCCGGAGCCGCGCCTTTGTCAATGACGAGCCGGCAAGCGTCGGCTTGCTGCGCGAGCTCGGCGATAATCTTGTCGAGATCCAGGGCCAGGGCGAGCAGCGCGGCCTCCTCGATCCGGCGACCCACCGCGAATTGCTCGACGCCTTCGCCGAGCACGAAGTGAGCCCGGCCGCTTTGGCCGCGGCTTGGCAGGACTGGCGCGTGGCGCAAGAGGCTGCGGCCGAGGCGGCTCGCCGGCTGGCCGAGGCACGCGCCGAGGAAGATTTGCTGCGTCATGAAAAGGCTGAGCTCGACGCGCTCGCCCCCGAGGGCGACGAGGAGGACCGGCTCGCCGCCCGCCGTGCGCTGTTGCAGAACGCCGAACGCATCGGCGAGGCGGTCTCCGAGGCCGCCGGCGAGCTTGGCGGCGAAACCGATGCCGAGGGCGGCGCCCAGCGCTCGCTGGCCCGCGCCTTGCGCCGTCTCGAACGCACCCGCGACCGCGCCCAAGGGCTGCTCGATAATGCGATCGCTGCCGCCGAGCGTGCCGCGAATGAGACCGCCGAGGCGCTCGCTTTGCTGAATGCCGCCGGACAGGCGCTCGATCTCGACCCGCGCGCCCTGGAACAGGTCGAGGAGCGGCTCTTCGCGCTGCGCGCGCTCGCCCGCAAGCACAATGTCGCGGTCGCCGACCTGCCGCGACTGCACGAAGCCGTGGCCGCTCGCCTCGCGGCGATCGAGACCGGCGCGGAGGGCGTCATCGCCCTCGAGAAAGCCGCCGCATCGGCGCGTGAGCGCTATATCGCGGCCGCCGCGTCGGTGACCCGCGCCCGCGAGAAGGCGGCGCGCCGCCTCGATGGCGCAATCACCGCCGAATTGAAGCCGCTGCGCCTCGACAAGGCGCGTTTTCGCACCGTCCTCTCGCCGCTCGGCGAGGCCGATTGGGGCGAGCATGGTTGCGAGCGCATCCATTTCGAGGTCGCGACCAACCCCGGCGCGCCGTTCGGCGCGCTCGCGAAGATCGCCTCGGGCGGTGAGCTCTCGCGTTTTATGCTGGCCTTGAAGCTCGTGCTGGCGGGCACGTCATCGGTGCCGACGCTGATCTTTGACGAGGTCGATAGCGGCATCGGCGGTGCCGTCGCCGCCGCGGTCGGCGAGCGATTGCAGCGCCTCGGCTCACGCTTGCAGGTGCTCGTCGTTACGCATTCGCCGCAGGTCGCGGCGCGCGGCGCGCATCATTGGCGCGTCGCCAAGAAGCAGGGACAACAGGCGACGATCACCTCGGTCGAGGAGCTCGATCCAGACACGCGCCAGGAAGAAATTGCGCGCATGCTGTCGGGCAGCACGATCACCGCCGAGGCGCGCGCCGCCGCCGCCAGCCTGATCGCGGGAGCCCGGCCATGAAGGCGCAGACGGCGGCGCCAGACATCGCGGCGCGCGCGGTCGAACTGCTGACCGAAGAGGAGGCAAAGGGCGAGCTCGCCCGTCTCGCCGCCGAGATCGCGCATCACGATCAGCTTTACTACGCGAAGGACATGCCCGAGATCAGCGACGCCGAATACGACCGGCTGCGCCAGCGCAACGCGACGATCGAGGCGCGCTTTCCCGAGCTGATCCGCAGCGACAGCCCGACTCGCCGGGTAGGCGCCGCGCCGGCGGCGGGGTTCTCGAAGGTCACGCATCGCGTACCGATGCTATCCCTGGAGAATGCCTTCGCCGAGGAGGATGTGCGCGATTTCTTTGCCGGCGTTCGCAATTATTTCCGCCGCCCGGAGGATCTGGCGCGGGTCGCCGAGGATGCGATCGAGGTCATGGCCGAGCCCAAGATCGACGGGCTCTCCGCGGCCTTGCGCTACGAGAACGGCCGGCTCGTGCTCGGTGCGACGCGCGGCGACGGCGTCACCGGCGAGGATATCACCGTCAACATCCGCACGCTGAAGACCGTGCCGGAAAAGCTCGCGGGGCGCGGCTGGCCGGAGACCATCGAGATCCGCGGCGAAGTCTATATGGAGCGCGCCGCGTTCATGGCGTTCAACGCCGAGCGGGCCGCCGCCGGCGAGCAGGTCTTCGCCAATCCGCGCAATTTCGCGGCGGGCTCCTTGCGCCAGCTCGATCCTGCGGTGACCGCATCCCGCCCACTCAAATTTTTCGCTTATGCCTGGGGCGAGGCGAGTGCGCCCTTCGCGAAGAGCCAGGCCGAAGCCCTGACGCGCTTTCGCGATTGGGGCTTGTCGGTCAACCCGCAATCAAAATTGTGCCGCGGCATTGCCGAACTGATCGCTTATCACGACGACCTCGAAGCACGCCGCAGCGAGCTGCCCTACGACATCGACGGCGTGGTCTACAAGATCAACGATCTCGATCTGCAGAACCGGCTCGGCATGCGCAGTCGCGCGCCGCGCTGGGCGCTCGCGCATAAATTCGCCGCCGAGCAGGCGCAGACCGTCATGCGCGACATCATGATCACGGTCGGTCGCCAAGGGACGCTGACCCCGACCGCGATCTTGGAGCCGGTCACCATCGGCGGTGTCGTCGTACAGCGGGCCACCTTGCACAATGAGGACGAGATCGAGCGAAAGGATGCGCGGATCGGCGACACCGTCATCGTGCAACGCGCCGGCGATGTCATCCCGCAGATCGTCGGTGTGATCCTCGAACGCCGCCCACAAGATGCGAAACCCTACGAATTCCCGGAGAAATGCCCGGTCTGCGGCAGCTTGGCCGTTCGCGAGCCCGGCATGGCGGCGCGGCGCTGCACCGGCGGCCTGATCTGCGCCGCTCAGGCGGTCGAGCGCCTGAAGCATTTCGTGTCGCGGGACAATTTCGACATCGAGGGCCTCGGCGAGAAGCACATCAGCGCCTTTTGGCAGGACGAGCTGATCCGGCAGCCCGGCGACATCTTCCGGCTCAAACCGGAAGGGATCGCCCAGCGCGAGGGTTGGGGCGAGGTCAGCGCCAACAAGCTGATCGCCGCGATCGAGGAGCGCCGCCGCATTTCGCTCGACCGTTTTATCAACGCGCTCGGGATCCCGCAGGTCGGTCAGGCAACGGCCCGCCTCCTAGCCCGCCATTACCGCTCGCTGGCGCATTGGCGCAGCGAAATGGAGGCTGCCCAGGATCCGGAGAGCCCGGCCCGCACCCATCTCCTCGATGTCCACGGCATCGGCGAGGACATGGCGGCTGATATCATCGGCTTTTTCGCCGAGCCGCATAACCGCGCCGTCCTCGACGACCTGGCGCGCGAGGTCACTGTCCTGGATTACGAGGCGCCGGCCCAAGCCAGCCAATCGCCGCTCGCCGGCAAGACGATCGTCTTCACCGGCGGGCTCGAAGCGATGAGCCGCTCCGAGGCGAAGGCGCGCGCCGAGGCCTTGGGCGCCAACGTCGCCAGCTCGGTGTCCGCCAAGACCGATTATGTCGTGATCGGCGCGGACGCCGGCTCGAAGGCGGCCAAAGCCGCGGCCCTCGGGGTCACGACGCTCGACGAGGCAGCCTGGCTCGAATTGGCCGGTCTCGCCCCGGCCGAAGCGGGCTAGGCGGGACCCGCTGGCATGCCAGCCGATGTTAGCGATTCGTTCCGGTTAGCCACCGCCCTCCCCGATACGGGTCGGCTCGAGCCCCCCCTTCCGTTGGTATTCTCCAGGGAGGACGCGGCGGAATCGCCCCGGCCGATCGCCTTTTTCCCCGCTGAAAACTGTGAACATAAAAGGAACGAGCGGCAGCTGCCGTTCGGCCTCGCCGGTTCGCTGGCGTTGCACCTGTTGCCCTTGCTGGCGCTCGTCAGTTGGGCCAGCGCGCCGCCAGACATCCCAGAGACGATCCCGATCCAGCTTGTTATGGAGCCGCCACCCGCGCCGGCACCGCAACAAGCCCCGCCGCCGCGCGGCCGGATGGCCTCGGATGATATGGGCCCCACGGTTGATAAGACCGCGAAACCCGCGACCCCGGTCCCGGAACGCGCCCCTGAGCTGAAGACCGCGCTGTCCGCCCCGGAATCCCCACCCGAGCCCTTGCCGCGGCCGGATATGACGCTGGACCCGCCACCGCCTCCACAGCCAAAGCCCAACCCGAAAGTGGCCCTTAACCGGCCCGACAACGCGGTGCGGATCATGGGGCCCTCCGGCTGGCGGGTGTTGAGCAACGAACCGACGACTCGCGACGAGTACCTCGCGCTTTTGAAGGCGCTGACCCAACGCCACATGAACCTGCTGCCGCCTTCGGTGATCGCCGGGCGGCGCGGCGACACCTATCTTTCGGTGCTGGTGCTCAGCGACGGCAGGATCGCCCGCATCGCGATCTCCCGCAGCTCCGGCTATCCCGATATTGACGAGCGGGTCGGACAGATGGTCGCCGCGGTAGGCCGCTTCCCGCCGCTGCCGGCGCGGTTTGGGGATTCGAGCCTCGAACTAACGATGCATCTGCGCTTCCCCGAGGGGACGACGGAACGCTAGACAGCCTTTTGACCGCTTCAGAGCCTTCCCTTCGCCCTGGGGTCACGCCACACTCCGGCGCCCCTTGCGCCCGGAGCGAGAATTTGTCGAACCGCGTCGATCCGATCACCGTCTCGGTCGTTCAGCACCGTCTCCTCGCGATCGTCGAGGAGATGGGCGAGGCGATGCTGCGCACCTCCTATTCGCAGATCCTCAATTCGAGCCGCGATTTCTCGACCGCGATCTGCGACCTCGACGGCCGGCTGATCGCGCAGGCCGAGCATGTGCCGATCCATGTCGGCGCGTTGCCGTTTGCCGCCCGCGCCATGACCGAATTTTTCGAGGGCGACATCCACAAGGGCGATGTCTTCCTGCTCAACGACCCCTATCACGGCGGCAATCATTTGCCGGATCTGACCGCTTTTGTGCCGGTGTTTGAAGACGACCGGCCGCGCCTATGGTCGATCAACCGCGCGCATCAGAGCGATATCGGCGGCGCGACGCACGGCGCCTACAACGCCTCCGCGACCGATATCTGGCAGGAAGGCGTCCGCATCACGCCGTTGAAGCTCTACGACCGCGGCGAGTTGCGCCGCGACGTCATGCAGATGATCGCGACAAATGTGCGCCACCCCCGCGATTTCCGAGGCGATCTCGCGGCGATGATCGGCTCGGCGCATTTGGGCGAGCAGCGCTTTCTGGCGCTCGCAAACGAGTTCGGCTGGGAGACAACGCTGGCCGCCATCGAGGCGGTGCTCGACGGAGCCGAGCGCCAGACCCGCGCGGTTATCTCGGAATGGCAGGACGGCGTCTATTTCGGCGAGGCATTGCTCGACGATGACGGGCGCGGCAATGAGGACATCCATATCCGCGCGACCGTCACCAAATCGGGGAGCGATCTGAAGATCGATCTGTCGGACTCGCACCCGCAAGTCACGAGCTTCATCAACTCCTCCTACCCGAACATGTATTCCTCGGTCGTCGTCGCGCTGTCCTATTTGATCGACCCGCACACGCCAAAAAACGACGGCACCTTCCGCCCGCTCGAGGTCATCGCGAAACCGGGCACGGTCGTTTGGGCCAATCCCGGCGCGCCGGTCACCTTGGCAACCAATCATTGCGGCCAGGAAATTATCGAGGCGATCATCAAGGCCCTGGCGCCGGCCTGTCCGGACCGCGCGATGGCCGGCTGGGGCCGCCGCTTCCGCATCGCGATCCAGGGCAAGGACCCGCGCGCACCCGGAACGAATGGCAAGCCCGGGGGCAAACCGTTTATCTGGCATTTCTTTCAGGCACGGCCCGGCGGCGGCGCGTCCTCGGCCGGCGATGGCTGGCCCGGCGGCGGCGAGTGGCAGGCGGCGGGCGGCATCAAATTCGGCAGTCTCGAAGTCACCGAAGTACGCTTTCCGCTGTTCTTCAAGACGCACGAATTCCGCCCGGATTCGGGTGGCGCCGGGCAATATCGCGGCGGCCCCGGCGGCATCGTCGAGATGATCGTCGAGACAGCGGAGCCGGCGCTCGGCAACACCGCCGGCGACGGCGTCAAGCATGGCGCCTGCGGCATTCTCGGCGGCGCGGACGGGTTGCCGCACCGCTACACGGTTTATTCCGGCAATCAGCCGTCGCGCCCGATCAAGACCAAGGAGACCGGCCTCGTCATCCGCCCCGGCGACCGTTTCGTCCTCGAATCCGGCGGCGGCGGCGGCTGGGGCGACCCCACAACGCGCGACCCCGCCGCCACCGACGACGACACCGCAAACGGGTTCATAACTCGATGAGCGACGCCGGTTCCAATTCCCTCCCCCGCTTGCGGGGGAGGGTTAGGGTGGGGGCAACCTCAAGCCGCGAGAACATGCGCGGTGGGCTCCCGAAGCGAAATCAGGCGCGTAACCTGCGCAGAAATATGACCGACGCCGAGCAGGCGCTGTGGCGCGAATTGCGCCGTAACCGCTTTGGCTGGCGCTTTCGCCGTCAGTTTCCGATACCGCCTTACATTGTCGATTTTGCGTGTCTCGAAGCGCGCCTCATCGTTGAAGCCGATGGCGGCCAGCACGCTCAACCTAGTGACCATGACAGGCGAGACGCGGCTTTGCGGGCGGAAGGCTGGCGGGTCCTCCGCTTCTGGAACAACGATATTCTCGAAAATCGCGCCGGCGTGTTGCAGGCAATCACCGATGCGCTCGGAAATTGGCCATCGGTATACCCCCACCCCGACCCTCCCCCGCAAGCGGGGGAGGGAGTTTCGTCTGACTTCCCCAATTCCCCTGCTGATAGCTCCGATGCGTGTCCCGGCCAGTGGTTGAGCAAATCCCCTCCCCCACTTGCGGGGGAGGGTTAGGGTGGGGGCATCGATGTATCGAATCGGCATCGATGTCGGCGGCACCTTCACCGATCTCGTCGCGATCGACGAGGGCGGGCTGACAACGCTCGCCAAGGTCCCCTCGACACCGGATGACCCCTCGCTCGGCGTGCTCGACGGCCTCTCACAACTCGCCGGTCGCCTTGGCCTTAACCGCACCACGTTGCTTCGCGACACCGATCGCGTCGTGCACGGCACGACCGTCGCGACAAACGCGCTGCTCGAACACAAGGGCGCGCGGCTCGGGCTCCTGACCACCGAAGGCCACCGCGACGTCGTCGAGATGCGCGAGGGGCTGAAGGACGACCGCTACAACCTCCGCATGCCGCCACCCGAGCAGCTCGTACCGCGCCGCTTGCGCCTGCCGGTGCGCGAGCGCATTCGCGCCGACGGCCGCATCGAGACACCGCTCGACCCAGCCTCGCTCGAAGCCGCGATCGCCGTGTTAGAGGGCGAGCGCGTCGAGTCGGTCGCGGTCTGTTACCTGCATGCGTGGTGCGACCCGCGCCACGAACGCCAGACCGCCGAGGCGCTCGCCCGCGCCTTGCCCGATGCCTATGTGTCGCTGTCCTCCGCGGTCTTGCCGCAGATCAAGGAGTTCGAGCGCGTCTCGACAACGATCATCAACGCCTATGTCGGCCCGGTGCTGTCGCGCTATCTCGCGCGGCTCGAAGCGCGGCTCGCCGAAGCCGGCTATCGCGGCCCGACCTTGATCATCCACTCGCATGGCGGCGTCGCCCCGATCGCCGAGGCCGGGCGGCTCGCGGCCGGTGCGGTATTGTCGGGGCCGGCCGGCGGCGCCGCGGGCAGCGTCTACGCGTCGCGCCTTCTCGGCGAACCGAACCTGATCCCGTTCGATATGGGCGGCACAAGCACCGATATCTGCCTCGTCGTCGACGGCCAGGCGGCGCTCGTCATGGACCGTAAGATCGCCGGCCACCGCATCGCGCTCGGCAGCCTCGACATTGCGTCGATCGGCGCCGGCGGCGGCTCGATCGCGCGCGTCGATGCCGGGGGCATTCTGCATGTCGGGCCGGAGAGCGCCGGCGCCGCGCCCGGCCCGGCCTGCTACGGCCAAGGCGGCGCCGAGCCCACCGTTACGGACGCCAACCTTGTGCTCGGCTATCTCGACCCGGCGAATTTTCTCGGCGGGGCGCGCGCTCTGGACGAGGGCCTGGCCGCGCGTGCCGTCGATCGCATCGCCGCAGCGCTCGGCATCGACCGGCTCGCCGCGGCCCGCGGCATTCACCGCGTCATCAACACGAACATGGCCGAGGGGGTACGCCTCGTTTCGGTCCGGCGCGGGGTCGATCCGCGGCGCTTTGCTTTGTTTGCGTTTGGCGGCGCCGCCGGGCTGCACGGGACCGAGATCGCCCGCCAGCTCGGCCTCGCGCGGGTCATCGTGCCGCGCGTCGCCTCGGTCTTGTCGGCCTGGGGCATGCTGGCGACCGATCTGCGCTTCGAATTGTCGCGCACGCATATCGGCGACGCCAAGGCGCTTGACGGCGCCGCCGTCAAGCGCCTGTTTGATGAGATGGAGGCGGAAGGCTTGGCGCGTTTGCGCACCTCCTTCGCCGGCCCGGCCCGCGCCGCGCGGTCGGTCGATATGCGCTATGGCGAGCAGGTCTTCGAGATCACGGTGCCGCTCGAGGACGTCGATTGGTCTATTGCCGACCCACTGCCGCAGATCGTCGAGCGTTTCCACCGCCGGCATGAGGCGCTCTACACCTATTCGATGCCCGACCAGGAAGCCGTGCTGGTCAATGCGCGCGTTGCGGTCTCAGGCATCCTCGAAGAATTGCCACAAGAGCCGGATCTGCCCGCCGCGCCGCCGACACCGCCGGAAACCGAGCGGCGCATCTATCTCGACGATTGGGTCGCGGCGCCGGTCTATGCCTTTGACCGACTCGCACCGACGCAGACG
>JBKOVT010000257.1:0-43339 GCA_046724035.1 Pseudomonadota bacterium
ACGTCGCTGTCTTCCTTGCGGACCTCGCGGGCCCTGAGCTGATCGATCCAAACCGTCTGCACAATGCGGAACATCCAGCTGTCGAACCGGGTGCCCTCCTGAAACTGATGCTCTCGCGCGAGCGCCCGCTCGCACGCCGCCTGAACAAGGTCGTCGGCCTCGGTCGCCGATCCGGTCAGGCCCCGGGCAAACCGGCGCAACCGCGGCAGCGCCGCGATCAGCTGATCGCTGAAGCGCTGGCTCACCGGATCGCCGCGATCAGCCGCGCGGACCGGCGCTTCTGCCTCTTTCCAACGCAACGACAACGTGCCTCCTGGTCGAATATTCCCGTGATCGGAATGGCCGGGGACAAGGGATTGCGGGCGTTTTAGCTAAAAGGTTGCGGTCGCCAGCGCCCGTTCGCGCTGTGGGACATACGCCTGACAATTCGCTGGCGTGTCCCCGGCCCGACACTAGCACGCCCGCTGCGGCCGAACCAAATCCGCGGCGCGCGCTTCGGCCGCGCGGCTTGGCTCTTCACAAACCACCCTCCAACCGGCATTAACCGTAGCGCCGAAACGCCCAGACGGCTGTTTCCGAACGGGGCGTCGCGAATGAGGATCCGGCCGCGATGAAGGTCGCCATCATCAAGGAGCGCCGCGCGCACGAACGGCGCGTCGCGGCGTCGCCCGATACGGTAAAGCACATGACCGGGATGCGGCTCGATGTCCTCGTCGAGAACGGCGCCGGCGCCGAGGCCTACTTTACCGACGACGCTTACCGCGCGGCCGGGGGGACGATCGTCGCCGACTCGGCGGCGGCGCTCTCCGATGCTGATATCGTGCTGAAGGTGCAGCGGCCGCTGCGGGGCGGCGCGGACGGGGGTGACGAGGTCGCCCTAATGAAACACGGCGCGGTGCTGATCGGGCTACTCCAGCCACTGCGTTATCCGGCGGACACGAAAGCCTATGCGGAGGCGGGTCTAGCGGCTTTTGCCATGGAGCTGATGCCGCGCATCACGCGGGCGCAGACAATGGATGTCCTGTCCTCGCAGGCCAATCTTGCCGGCTACAAGGCGGCGCTGGACGCCGCCGTCGAATTCGGCCGCGCCCTGCCGATGATGATGACCGCGGCCGGGACCATCAAGGCGGCCCGGGTGCTCGTCATGGGTGCGGGGGTCGCGGGCCTGCAGGCGATCGCAACGGCGCGCCGGTTGGGCGCGATCGTCAGCGCGACCGATGTGCGCGCCGCCGCCAAGGAGCAGGTCGAGAGCCTCGGCGCGAACTTCATCATGGTCGACGAGGAGGCGATGAAGGCGGCCGAGACCTCCGGCGGCTATGCGCGCGAGATGAACGAGGAGTTCCAGCGCCGGCAACGCGAGAAGATCACCGAGGCCCTGCGCCGCACCGACATCGTCATCTGCACGGCGCTGATACCGGGAAAGCAGGCGCCGATCCTGCTGACCGAGGCCATGGTGGCGGCGCTCGCGCCGGGCTCGGTCATCATCGATCTCGCCGTCGAATCCGGCGGCAATGTCGAGGGCAGCCGGGCCGGCGAAATTGTCACGACGGCGAACGGCGTCAAGATCGTCGGCCATGTCAACATGGCCGCACGGGTGCCGGTCGATGCCAGCCAGCTTTATGCCCGCAACCTGCTGGCCTTTCTCGCCCTCATCGTGGATAAGGAAGGCAAGTTGCGGATCGATACCGCAGACGAGATTGTCAAGGCCGCGCTACTGACGATGGACGGCGCCATCGTCAACCCGGCGCTCATGCCGGAACCGGCGCTCGCCGCGGCCGCCACCAGCTGACGGAGACCACATGGCCGATCCTGCATCGCTCGGGCAGCGCGCCGGCGAGCTTGCCGGCGAGGCTGGCGCCCTCGCGCGCAACCTCGATGCGCTGTCACAGCAGCTCGCGCTCTCGACGCAGCAGGCGGCCCATGCCGGGACGCCCTTTGTATTCGAGCTGACGATCTTCGCGCTCGCGGTGTTCGTCGGCTATTACGTCGTCTGGCGGGTGACGCCGGCCTTGCATTCGCCGCTGATGAGCGTCACCAACGCGATCTCGAGCGTCATCATCGTCGGCGCGCTGATCGCCGCCGGACCATTTGGTCTCGGGTTCGCGAAGCTGATGGGGTTTGTCGCGGTCATATTGGCCGCCGTGAACATCTTCGGCGGATTTATCGTGACGCAGCGCATGCTGCAGATGTTCCAGCGCAAGAAATAGCCGGCGCCGAGATCCATCATGAGCGAAAGCCTTTCGGCGCTTCTCTATCTGGTCGCCTCGATCTGCTTCATCATGGCGCTGCGCGGCCTGTCCTCGCCGGAGACGGCGCGGGGCGGCAACATTTTCGGCATCGTCGGGATGGTTATCGCGATCCTGACGACGCTCGCCAGCCCCGAGGTCGTCAGCTATTGGCTAATCGTCATCGGCATTGTCATTGGCGGCGCGGTCGGCGCCTATATCGCGCGGCAGATCCAGATGACGGCGTTGCCGCAGCTGGTCGCCGCGTTCCACAGCCTTGTCGGCCTGGCCGCCGTATGCGTTGCGGCCGCGGCGTTCGCCGCGCCGGAGGCATACGGCATCGGCATTCGCGGCGCGATTCACCCGGCGAGCCTTGTCGAGATGGCGATCGGGCTGACGATCGGCGCGATCACCTTTACCGGCTCGGTCGTCGCTTTCGCTAAGTTGCAGGGGCTGGTGTCGGGCCGGCCACTGACCTTCGCGGGCCAGCATCTGATCAATCTCGCGCTCGGCATCCTGCTGATCGCGCTGATCGTGCTGTTCGTCATCACCGAGTCGAGCGGTCTCTTTCTGCTGCTCGTGCTGCTGTCGCTCGCTTTCGGGTTCCTGCTGATCGTCCCGATCGGCGGCGCCGACATGCCGGTCGTCATCTCGATGCTGAACTCCTATTCGGGCTGGGCGGCCGCGGGCATCGGCTTCACCTTGTCGAACAGCCTGTTGATTATTACCGGCGCGCTGGTCGGCTCGTCGGGCGCGATCCTCAGCTACATCATGTGCAAGGGCATGAACCGCTCGATCATCAATGTGATCTTGGGCGGTTTCGGCACCGAGGGCGGCGCCGCGCCGGCGGGCGCCGGGGCGGGCGACCGGCTCGTCAAATCCGGAAGCGCCGAGGACGCCGCCTTCATTCTGAAGAATGCCGGTTCGGTCATCATCGTGCCGGGATACGGCATGGCCGTCGCACAGGCGCAGCATGCGCTGCGCGAGATGGCCGATGTCCTGAAAAAAGACGGAGTCAAGGTCAGCTATGCGATCCACCCGGTCGCAGGGCGCATGCCGGGACATATGAATGTGCTGTTGGCCGAGGCCAACGTGCCCTACGACGAGGTCTTCGAGCTCGACGAGATCAACCGCGATTTCGCCTCGACCGATGTGGCTTTTGTCATCGGCGCGAACGATGTCACCAACCCGGCGGCCAAGACCGATCCCACCTCGCCGATCTACGGGATGCCGATCCTCGATGTCGAGCGCGCCAAGACCGTGCTGTTCGTCAAGCGCTCGATGGCGTCAGGTTATGCCGGCGTCGAGAACGAATTATTCTATCGCGACAACACGATGATGCTGTTCGGCGACGCCAAGAAGATGTGCGAGGAGATCGTCAAGGCGCTCGAATAGCGCCCGGGAGGCTAGTACCCCTCGCGCTCCAGGCGCTTGCGCAACAGCTTGCGATAGCGGCGCACCGCCTCCGCCCGCTCGCGGGCGCGCCGCTCCGACGGCTTCTCGTAATTGCGCCTAAGCTTCATTTCCCGAAAAACCCCTTCGCGCTGCATTTTCTTCTTCAAGGCTCTGAGAGCCTGGTCGACGTTGTTGTCGCGAACGAGGACTTGCACGGGCATTCTCTCCGGGTATGGACGCAACAGGGGGCCGCGGGGCACGCCTCACTAAAATCTAGCACCGCGCTGGGCCGGTGTGAAGCAGTGGGGGCAAAACGCCTGGATTTGCACGGCTTTACGCCGTGCCCCGGGGATCACATATTGAACGCATGGCTCTGCTGAAGATCGCCCGCATGGGGCACCCCGTTTTGCGCGGCCGCGCCGCCGAGATCGATGATCCGAGGGCGCCCTGGGTGCGCCGCCTCGTCGAGGACATGATCGAGACGATGGAGGATGCCGGCGGCACCGGCATCGCGGCGCCACAGGTCCATGTCCCCTATCGGGTCGTCGTATTCTTTGTCGCGGGCGACCGGGTCACCGAAGTGCCGGGTGACAGCGAGCAGGAATTGACGGTGCTGATCAACCCGGCGGTCGAGCCAATCGGCGATGAGCGGGCCTATGGTTGGGAGGGTTGCCTCTCGGTGCCGGGATTGCGCGGCGTCGTGCCGCGTTACCTCGGCGTGCGCTACCGCGGGCTCGACCTCGACGGCAAGCCTATCGAGCGCGAGGTGGCCGGGTTTCACGCGAGGGTCGTGCAGCATGAATGCGACCATCTCGATGGCATCCTTTACCCGCAGCGCATGACCGACCATCGCCTCCTCGTGTTCACCGAGGAATTGCAGCGGCACCCGATCGATGTCGCCGCAATCCTCGCCGAGAACGAGCCGCCGCGATGAAGAGCCCGCTCGCCGACACCGAGCGCGACCGGCTCATCGCCGCGATGCTCCCCGATGTGCCGTTCGACGGCTGGTCGCAGCATGCGCTCCGGTTGGCGGCCGAGCGCATCGAGATCCCGGTCGCCGAGGCCTGCGCCTTGTTCCCCCGCGGCGCCCTGGACATGGTCGCGGCGTTCAGCCGCTGGGCCGACCGGCAAATGCTCGACCGCTTCGAAGCCGCGCCGCCCGAGCCGCTCAGCCTGTCGCGGCGCATCGCCCGAGCCCTGCGCATCCGGTTCGAGATCCTATTGCCGGCTCGCGAGGCGGTGCGGCGCGGCATGGCGGTCTTGGCGATGCCGCAGAATGCCCCGCTCGGGCTGCGGCTGTTGTACGAGACCGTCGACGGGATCTGGTATGCGGTCGGCGACAGCTCGACCGATTTCAGCTTTTACACAAAGCGCGCCAGCCTTGCCGCGATCTACAGCGCGGCGATGCTGTTCTGGCTCGACGACCGCTCGCCGGGCTGCATCGAGACCGACGCCTTTGTCGAACGCCGCCTCGCCGATCTGCATCGCCTGACCGAATTGCGCGAGCGCTTCGAGGCGGCCGCCGAGCGGCTGCCGAACCCGCTGCGGTTCTTTCGCCCGGTCCGCTAACCCCAATCCGCTGACCAGGCTCAACTAGGCTCAACGGCGCGGCAGGAGACGCGTGATGTGGCCCATCTTGCGGCCCGGCCGCACCCGGTTCTTGCCGTAGAGGTGCAGTTTGGCCTGCGGGTCGGCAACGGCTTCCCGCCAGCGCTCGACATCCCGCCCGATCAGGTTTTGCATGATGGCGTCTGCGTGGCGCTCGGTGGAGCCTAGCGGCAGACCGCAGATCGCCCGCACGAGCTGCTCGAACTGGCTCGTCGTGCAGGCGTCGATCGTCCAGTGCCCCGAATTGTGGGGCCGCGGCGCCAATTCATTGACCAGCAGCGCCCCCGGCTTTGTCACGAACATCTCGACCGCGAGGACGCCGACCAGGTCGAGCCGCTCGGCGATATGGCGCGCGGTCGCTTCGGCTTTGGCCAAGGTTTCGGCCGGGAGGTCTGCCGGCGCGATCGTCGTGTCGAGGATGTGGTTGACATGCCGGTTCTCAACCGGCCGATAGGCCGCCATGGCGCCGTCGGCGGCGCGGGCGAGCACGACCGAAATCTCGCAGCGGAAATCGACAAAGCCTTCCAGAATTCCGAGCGTCCCGCCCATGCGGCGCCAGGCGTCCTCGGGCTTCGTGTCGGGCGCGATCAGCACCTGCCCTTTGCCGTCATAGCCCATGCGCACCGTCTTCAGCACGGCGGGCGCGCCGATCTCACCGATCGAGGCGGCAAGCGCCTCGGGGTCAGCAACCTCGCGGAACTCGGTCGTCGCGACGCCGATCTCGCGCAGAAAATTCTTCTCGCGCAGCCGGTCCTGCGTGGTCTCGAGGATCTCTGGGCGCGGAAAGACCGGCCGTTTGGCGGCGACCCGGCGCACCGCGGCGGCGGGGATGTTCTCGAATTCGAAGGTGGCGACATCGACGGCCGCGGCAAAGCGCGCGATCGCCGCGGCATCGCCGAACGGTGCGACCGTTGCCGCAGCCGAAACCTGCGCGGCCGGGGAATCGTGCTCGGTCGCGAAGACATGCGTCCGGTAGCCGAGGCGCGCGGCGGCCATTGCCGTCATGCGCCCGAGCTGCCCGCCGCCGAGAATGCCGATCGTGCTGCCCGGCGGCAGCATCAGCGCGATTCCGGGCTGTCCGCCACGGCGTCGGTTTGCGACCGCCGCCAATTGTCGAGCGCGGCAGCGACCGCAGGATCGCTGAGCGCCAAGATGGCCGCCGCGAACAAGGCGGCATTGACCGCCCCGGCTTGGCCGATGGCAAAGGTCGCGACCGGGATGCCGGCCGGCATCTGCACGATCGAGAGGAGGCTGTCGACTCCGCGCAAGGTGCGGCTCTCGACCGGCACGCCGAGCACCGGCAAGGGCGTCAATGCCGCCGCCATGCCTGGCAGATGCGCGGCGCCGCCGGCGCCCGCGATGATCAGCTTGAGGCCGCGCTTTTGTGCGCCCTTGGCGTATTGGTAAAGCCGCTCCGGGGTGCGGTGCGCCGAGACGATGCGCTTTTCGTAGGAGATGCCGAGCCGGTCGAGCGTCTGCGCGACATGCTGTATCGTCTCCCAATCCGACTGGCTGCCCATGATGATGCCAATCGCGCAGCTCGCCTCGCTCATGTCGTTCCTGTGTGCGGTGGGAGGGGTATTGGGATCGGCGTCGGCACGCACCTGCCCGTCATCGGCGAGCGCGTCAAGCGATGATGTCCGGCAGCAATTCGCTTTCGATCTGCGAGATCTGGTCTTTCAGCATCAGCTTGCGCTTTTTGAGCCGCTGCAATTGCAGCTGGTCGAAGGGGGCGCGCTCGGCAAGGCGCGCGATCACGTCGTCGAGATCGCGGTGCTCGGTTCTCAAAGCGGCGAGCTTCGTCTTCAAGGCTTCGACGTCGAGATCCATCGCAAAGGCGCCCGGGCTGGCGCATCATCGCTGCGCAGCCTTTTCCGCAAAGGCCTCACAAACTGCATATAGCACGTTTCGCGGCGAGTTCATCGGGCGAAGAACAATGCGGCAACAGAAGATTGGTAAATCGAACCTTTCCGGAGAGGGGTTCTGGCGGTTTTCGCTGGCCTTCTATGCCCGTCCCGGGATTCCCGATGCGCTGATCGCGCTCCAGGATCGGGCCGGGCTCGATGTCAATCTGATGCTGTTTGCGCTGTGGCGCGGCGCGATGCACGGACAGGGTTTGCAGGCGAGCGAGCTGCGAGCTGCCGCGGCGGCGATCGCGCCGCTCCGCCGCGAGATCGTCGGGCCATTGCGCGAACTGCGCCGCCGGCTCAAGCCAGTGGGGGATGCCGATATCCAGGCTCTACGGCGGCGGGTTCTCGGCCTCGAACTCGCAGCGGAGCGGGCCGTGCAATCGCGGCTTGCAGCACTCCCCGCAGCCGCACAAAGCGAAGGCCGTCGCTGTGCCGCCGCCAAAGACAATTTGCTGCTGTATCTCGGCGCTGAAGCGAAATCGGCCGAGGCGGCCGTGCTATGCCGCGGCTTGCACGATTTCCTGTCGCGCGGCTGAGCCCCAGGGGCTTAGATTCAGGCGCGCTTCGGTTTGGCGCGCAACGGCCGCACGCCCTCCTCGGGCGGCTCCCTCCAGCGCCGCACCGTGCCGGCATCGAGGCCGAACAGGTCGAGGACGCGGCCCAAGGTCTGGTCGATCATCTCCTCAATCGTTTGCGGCTTCGCATAAAACGCCGGCACAGGCGGCGCGATGATCGCGCCCATCTCGGAGAGCGCGGCCATCGTGCGCAAATGCCCGGTGTGCAGCGGCGTTTCGCGCACCAACAGCACGAGGCGGCGCCGCTCCTTCAGCGTGACGTCGGCCGCGCGGGTCAGGAGCGTCGTCGTGACCCCGGTGGCGATCTCGGCCATGCTGCGGATCGAGCAGGGCGCGACGATCATGCCGATCGTCGGGAACGAGCCCGAGGAGATCGGCGCCGCGAGATCGCCGATCGCGTGCGCGACATTGGCGCAGGCACGCAGATCGGCCGGTTTGAGCGCGGTTTCGAGCGCGAGCGTCACCTCGGCCGAGCGGCTCATGACGAGATGCGTTTCCACGCCGAGGGGCCGCAATAATTCGAGGAGGCGCGCCCCGTAGATCACCCCCGAAGCGCCGCTGATCCCGATGATCAGGCGCTGCGGCGGATCGGCGGGTTCCCGGTTCTGTCGCATCACGATTCCCTGCTTGCCTTGCCCGTTTACCCCGCTACGGGGCGCTCTCGCCCTGTAAATTCCGGCGTTGCCGCCTATCTCGAAGAGAGGGATGGAACCCCTGGCCGGAGGGCCGATCCGGCGCTAAAATTGGCCATTACGACCGTCTAGCAGGAGGGCAATGCATGTCGCTGCATGATCGCATCGAGGCTCTGAGAGAAAAGCATGCTTCGCTCGATCGCGCCATCGATGAAGAAAACCATCGTCCCCTTCCCAACCAGGAGACGATCCACGATCTGAAGCGTCAGAAACTCCGCATTAAGGACGAAATCTTCCAACTGGAGCGCCAGTAACCGCGCTGTGGTTGCTGCCTCGTAAAAAAGCCGGAGAGGCGATCCTCCCCGGCTTTTTTGTTGCCTTCGTCAGCTCGCTTCTTTGGCGCGCTCGCGCAGGACGAATTTCTGGATCTTGCCGGTCGAGGTCTTCGGCAACGGGCCGAAGATGACGTGCCGCGGCGCCTTGAACCGGGCCATGTGCTCGCGGCAGAAGGCGATGATCTCGGCGGCCTCGGCCCGGGCGCCGTCCTTCAAGCTCACAAAGGCGCACGGCGTCTCGCCCCATTGCGGATCGGGCCTGGCGACGACGGCGGCTTCGAGCACCGCCGGGTGGCGGTACAAGACATCCTCGACCTCGATCGTCGAGATGTTCTCGCCGCCCGAGATGATGATGTCCTTCGAGCGGTCCTTGATCTCGATGTAGCCGTCCTCGTGCATGACCGCGAGATCGCCCGAACGGAACCAGCCGCCGCCGAACGCCTCCTCGGTCGCGGCCGGATTTTTCAGATAGCCCTTCATGACGATGTTACCGCGGAACAAAATCTCGCCCATCGTCGTGCCATCCGACGGCACCGGCGCGAGCGTCTCCGGGTCGGCGACGGTTAACCCGTCGAGCACGGGATAGGTGACGCCCTGGCGCGCCTTGAGCCGCGCCCGCTCATCATCGGACAGCGTGTCCCATTCATCGTGCCAGGCGCAAACGACCGCGGGGCCGTAGACCTCGGTGAGGCCATAGACATGCGTGATCTTGAAGCCGAGCCGTTCCATCCCGCCGATCACGGCTGCCGGCGGCGCGGCGCCCGCGGTCATCATATCGACCGGCCGCGGCAGGGGCTCCTTGCGCGCATTGAGCAGCATGTTCATGACAACGGGCGCGCCGCAGAGATGCGTGACGCCGGCCTGCTCGATCGCATCGTAGATCGCGCCGGCTTCGACGCGGCGCAAGCACACATGCGTCCCGGCGAGCGCCGTCACCGTCCACGGGAAGCACCAGCCGTTGCAATGAAACATCGGCAAGGTCCAGAGGTAGACCGGGTGCTGCGGCATGCCCCAGGACAGGATGTTGCCGAGCGCGTTCAGATAGGCGCCGCGGTGATGATAAACGACGCCCTTCGGGTTGCCGGTCGTGCCCGAGGTGTAGTTGAGCGCGATCGCGTCCCACTCGTCCGCCGGGGTCAGCTCGGCGAAACCGGGATCACCCTCGGCGAGGAATGTTTCGTAATCGGTTTCGCCCAGCCTGTCTCCATCGGGACCGAGCGGATCGGCGATGTCGATGACGAGCGGCTTGCGGTCGAGCTGCGCTAGCGCGCGGGACATCACCGGCGCGAACTCGCCATCGGTGATCAGCGCCTTCGCCTCGCCGTGCTTCAGGATAAAGGCGATCGTGTCGGCATCGAGCCGAATGTTCAGCGCGTTCAACACCGCGCCCGCCATCGGCACGCCGAAATGCGCCTCGAAAAGCGCCGGCACGTTGGGCGCCATGACCGCGACCGTGTCGCCGCGCCCGATACCCCGCTTGGCGAGCGCCGAGGCGAGCCGGCGGCAGCGCTCCAGCGCCTCCCTCCAGGTGTAGCGTTGCTCGCCATGAATGACCGCGGTGCGGTTCGGGTAGACCGCGGCCGAGCGCAACAGAAAGCCGATCGGCGACAACGGCACGAAGTTGGCGGCGTTCTTGTCGAGACCGGTCTCGTACGGGTTGCTGCTCTCTTGGCTCATCGGCTTCCTCGCTGGCCGCGCCGGTCCGCACTTTCGCCGATGTCGGCGGAGGCTGTCGAGCCGGTTGCCGCCGAGTAAATCGGATAGCCGGGTCAGCCCGCCTTGTTGGGGCGCAGATCGAGATAAATCGGGTCTTGCTGAAACACCCTTCCCTCGAAATAGCCATGCGCGACGAAATGGTCTCGCGCGGATGTGAGCGAGCCCGTCTCGATCGCCTGTTTCACGTCGGGATAGAGCCGCAGATAGAGTTCTTCGTCGAACGCGACCAGCGCCAAAAATCGCCGGAGGGCCTCCTTGAGCCGGTCCTCGTCGATGTCACCCTGCGCGGCCAGGCGCGATCTGACGATCTCGTATGTCGGAAAGTAGGGCTGAGCCGCGAGTGCCCTGAGCGGACGATCGGTTTTTTTGCCGCTTAACGCGGCGGCGATACCCTCGGCGACCGAGCGATGAATCCGCTCGAGCTGCGCTTGCTTGTCCGCGGGCAGCTCGAACAGACCCGAGTGCGCGGGTCGGCTGATCTTCTCGACCACAAGCTCGATCTCATAACAGCCGTGCGCGTGCTCGCCGATCGGCGTCGAGTAGTCGAAGCCGAAATCGTTCTCGGCGAGATGGCGGATGCGAAACCCGTTCGCCGGCAGCGATTCCTCGAACTCGCGCAGCAACGACGCCGCCGTGTAAAAGCGCTTGTGATCGGGATTGAACAAGGACGGCGGGGTGCTCTTGCGTTCATAGAGGTATTTGTGTGGCACGAACACGATGATGAACCCGCTCACCCGCAACACGCGGTACCATTCGCGCAGCGCGACCCCGTAGTCGCCGATATGCTCGTAGGAATGGCTTGAGAACACGGCGTCCTGGCTGCCGTCTGGGAACGGCAGGTGCACGCCGTCATAGCCGGGATAATCGAGATCGATGCCGATCGCCTGCTCGACGATCGGCACGGAGGTCTGATCCTCGCCGCGGTACCCGATATCGAGGATGTGCTTGCCGGCGAGATATTTCTTGAAGAAACCGCTCTCGACGCGGCGCTGATAGCTGCGGGCGGCCTCCGGCCCGATGTTCCTCATCTCAATGCCTCGCCTACCAGCCGGAGCAAGCAGCGCCATGCCAGTATGCCGCAAACGCCGCTCATTGGATCACTTTGGTCACACAATTTTGAAGCTGCGAAATACCAACCTGATCTCAGGTCTCAGCCCAATCCAAGCAGCGCCGCCAGCGGCTGTGGTTCACGCGCAATTGCAGCCGAATCCAACGTAGGGAACGCGCGCCAGAGCGCTGATAAGCCGACAGCGGATAAGCTAAGCTCGCGGAATTGCGCGACGATCTGATCGTAACTCTCGGAAAGAACGGTCGAATAGGGATTCAAGTTCGAGCACAACACTAGCCCCGTCGGCGGGCAATCAACGAAGAAAATGCGGAGCTCGGGTCGGAATTTCTGCAGGATAGGAATGATGCGCCAAACATCCCCGGTCCAGTAATCACGGATGCCGGGCTCTTCCGTCTCATCGAGCCGATAAGAGCGCTCTGCCATTCGCTCGTTCAGCGGCAGACAGTCGTGCAGAACCATCAAGGAATTGGGATGGCAGAACCGTTCGGTGTTTATGAAGTCCTGTAGCAGCTCCTCAAAATGATGCATACCATCCTGAAATGCGATGTCGATCCCGCCCGGGAAGAATGTGTGCAGGTCGTAATGTCTGAAAAACTCTCGTGACGTCATCTGAAAGAAGAAAGCCCGCCGCCGCCCGGAAAATACGTTCCCAGTTACCTTGAAATTTGGATCGATACAGAGAGCGTCGCATTTTACGCGAAGCAGGGATTGGCCGGTCTCGGTTCCGACCTCGAGGTATGTGCGCGGCACCAACCATTTATGCAAGACCGACAGAAATTCGAGATGACTGAGGCCGGTATGAACTAGCGGCTGATCGGGGGTGAGTTGTTTCAAATAGGCCGCCATACGGTCCTCTGGCAGGGTTGGGTGCATGGCACGCTTGAGCCACCAAAAATACGAAGGGAGGGTGCCGACCTGTACCGTGTAATCGGCGTCTTGCGGAACATAGGTGAGGTACTCCCCGTGGCGGTCGCCACGGAGGCTCTTTTCGACTTTCGTCAATGGGAGGAAGCGTTCGATATCCTTGCCACGAAACGTCTCGTAGCTGGTCCGGCAGAAGGAAAAAAAGCTGTCGAGCGCATCCGCGCCGATGATCTGGATGGCGCTCTCGGCGAAATCGTGACGGGGAACCCACATCGCTATCCAGCCGCGTCGCGCAGAATTGAAGTATTCGACGGCGCGTTGCGACACCAAAAACGCATCCGATTCAAGGTGGATTACCTTGTCGAATCCGGCTTCCTCCGCATAGCGCGCGGCGAAAGCAAACGACCGGTACCAACCGGGATAGTCATTCCGAGACGGGCGGCCAAGACGATTAGCGAAATGATAGAGGATCACCGGTTCGTCGCGAGGCACCGGTACACCGTCATGCACTACTGTTGTATCCGCCCAGTCCGGTAATGACGGAGAGCCATCATCAACAAGGAGAATCTGGCGATAGGCGAGGCCCGAACCCCTTATCCCATCCAGCCAGCGCCGGTGCCGCATCGACCAGATTTCAGGGTTCGGAGCGAATGATGTGCCGAAAACCAATGTCCCGCCGCGCCGACGATCCGGATGCGCGGGAATCTCAGCGACTGGCTCACTCGCTCCTGTAATCATAACCACGCGGGCTATTCAGTCCGGCCAAGGCTCGGTAAAGGGAGGGCGCACACTAGACTTGGTTCGCTTTCTTTCCTACCCGGTACCGATCCGTTCGCCACATCACAGGCCAGGGTTCCTTCGAACGCGTGGCGCTGGCGTCGGGTGGGGGGCGGTGATACACAGGGGGCTGCCGTATGCACGCCCGCAGGAGAGGCCGCGCCGGGGATCGACCCCAAAGCGCGGCGCCGAAGGAGCAACCGCCCCGGAAACTCTCAGGCAAAAGGACTGCGGGGGGAAGGGCGCTCTGGAAAGCGGCGGACCGCGCAAGCAATTGGGCCGCTCACCGAAGGAGTAAGCCGCGTCTCGATGGCCCCTCCTTGGGGGCGCCCGCGCGGTGAATCTCTCAGGGTTCAGGACAGAGGGGGCATCTCCCGGACGCCAGGCGGCGTCCGATTCGTCGGAGGTGCGCCCGTTGAACGAACCCGGCCCGGATTCCTCCGCCGCAGCGCTGCGGCGCACACCCTTGTATGAGCTGCACCGTGCGCGCGGCGCCAAGATGGTGCCGTTCGCCGGCTATGAGATGCCGGTGCAATACCCGACCGGCATCATTGCCGAGCATTTGCACACAAGGGCGCAGGCCGGGCTGTTCGACGTCTCGCATATGGGGCAGATCCGGCTCCATGGCGCCGATGCGGCAGGCGCGCTGGAGGCGCTCGTGCCGGGCGATCTGCAGGCCCTGATGCCGCGGCAGATGCGCTACACGCTATTGCTGAACGACCGCGGCGGGATTCTCGACGATCTGATGGCGACGCGCCTTGATGACGGCCTGATGCTCGTCGTCAACGCAGCCTGCAAGGACGCCGACCTCGCGCACCTGCAGTCGCAGCTCGGTCGCGCGGTGACGATCGAGCCGCATTTCGAGCGCGCGCTCCTGGCATTGCAGGGCCCGGCGGCCGCCCCGGTGCTGGCGCGGTTTGCGCCGGGGGTCGAGCGGATGCCGTTTATGAGCGCCGCCGAATTGTCGATCGCCGGTACGCCGTGCAGCGTGACGCGCTCGGGGTATACCGGCGAGGACGGGTTCGAGATCTCGGTCGCGGCCGAGCAGGCGGCCGGCATCGCCGAGCGGCTGCTGGGCGAGCCGGAGGTCATGCCGATCGGGCTGGGCGCGCGCGACACGCTGCGCCTCGAAGCCGGGCTCTGCCTCTATGGCCACGACATCGACGAGACGACGACCCCGATCGAGGCCGGGCTCGCCTGGACGATCGGCAAAAGGCGGCGCGCCGAGGGGGGCTTCCCCGGCGCCGCGATAATCCTGCGTCAGCTCGCCGAGGGCGTCGCACGCAAGCGCGTCGGCATCCAACCCGACGGGCGCGCGCCGGCGCGCGAAGGCACCGCGATCACCGATCCCGCCGGCAACCCGGTCGGCACGGTGACGAGCGGCGGTTTCGGTCCCTCGCTCGGCGCGCCGATCGCGATGGGCTATGTCGACGCGGCGCACAGCGCGAACGGCGCCGCGCTCGCACTCGTCGTGCGCGACGTGCCGCGGCCGGCGCATGTCGCGCGATTGCCCTTTGTCCCGACACGCTATTACCGCCCGACAGGAGCTTCAGCATGAGTGCGGTTCGCTTCACGAAAGACCATGAATGGGTGCGGCAGGAGGGCGACGTCGCCGTGATCGGCATCACCGATTACGCGCAATCGCAATTGGGCGATGTCGTCTATGTCGAATTGCCCGAGCTCGGCCGGCGAGTCGAACAGGGCAAGGAGGCGGCGGTCGTCGAATCGGCGAAGGCCGCGAGCGAGGTCTACTCGCCGGTTTCGGGCGAGGTCGTCGCGGTCAATGGCGACATCGTCGCCGATCCGGCCAAGGTCAATGCCGACGCGATGGGCGAGGGCTGGTTCATCAAGGTGCGGCTCGCCGATCCCAAACAGCTCGACGGGATGATGGACGAGGCGGCGTATCAGAGCTTTGTCGGGGAGCGGCACTGATGCGCTATCTGCCGCTGACCGGTGCCGATCGCCGGGACATGCTGGCGACGATCGGTGTGTCGTCGATCGACGATTTGTTCGCCGAGGTGCCGGCGGCGGCGCGGCACGAGGGATTGCTGGACCTGCCGCGCGCGATGGGCGAATTGGAAGTCGAGCGGCGGCTCGCCGCAATGGCGGCGAAGAACACGGTCGCCGGCGCGGTGCCGTTTTTTCTCGGCGCCGGGAGCTATCGCCATCACGTGCCGGCCGCCGTCGATCACCTGATCCAGCGCGGCGAGTTCCTAACGTCCTACACGCCGTACCAACCCGAGCTGGCGCAGGGCACGTTGCAATATCTGTTCGAGTTTCAGACACAGGTCGCGCTGTTGACCGGCATGGATGTCGCCAACGCCTCGCTCTATGACGGCGCCACCGCCTGCGCCGAGGCGGTTGCGATGGCGGGACGCATCACGCGACGCAACAGGTCGGTGCTGTCGGGCGGGCTGCACCCGCATTACCGCGCGGTGTGCGAGACCTATGCGCGGTTCGCCGGCGAGGAATTGCAAGCGCAGGACCCGGCCCCCGGCGGCGGCGAGGATCTCGCCGGGTTGATCGACGGCGAGACCGCCTGCGTCGTCGTGCAGAACCCGGATTTCTACGGCGAGATCCGCGACTACTCGCAGCTTGCGCAGATCTGTCACCAGAACGGCGCGCTGCTCGTCGTCATCGTCACTGAAATCCTGTCCTTGGGCGCCATCAGGCCGCCGGGCGAGATGGGCGCCGACATTGTCGCCGCCGAGGGGCAGTCCTTTGGCAACGCGCTCAATTTCGGCGGACCCTATGTCGGGCTGTTCGCGAGCCGCGAGAAATTCGTGCGGCAAATGCCGGGACGCCTCGTCGGCGAGACCACCGATGCCGAGGGACGGCGCGGCTGGGTGCTCACCTTGTCGACGCGCGAGCAGCATATCCGACGCGAAAAGGCGACGAGCAACATCTGCACGAATTCCGGGCTGTGCGCGCTCGCCTTCACGATCCATCTGTCATTGCTCGGCGAAGCCGGGCTGACGCGGCTCGCGAAGCTCAATCACGCGACGGCCGTTACGGCAGCGGAACGCCTTGCTACCGTGCCGGGTGTCACCTTGGTCAACCGCAGCTTCTTCAACGAATTCGCATTGCGCCTGCCAAAGCCCGCCGGGCCGGTCGTTGAGGCGCTCGCCCAGCGCGGCATCCTCGCCGGCGTGCCGGTCAGCCGGCTCTATCCCGGGCGCGGTGAGCTCGCCGACTTGCTGCTGGTCGCCGCGACCGAAACCGTCACCGCCGACGATATCGAACGACTCGCGGCCGGGCTCACGGAGGCGCTCCGATGAACGAGTGGAGCCAGGCCCTGAGCGGCCACTCATCGGCAGACAATACGAGTGCTGTCCAAACGATCAGCGGCAATCGCGGCCTGCAGATCGAGGAACCGCTGCTGTTCGAGCAGGACTCGCCCGGTCATTGCGGTGTCGATCTGCCGGAGCCGCGCCCGGTCACGTCTCGGCTGGGCGGGCTCGACCGCAAGGGACCGATCGGCCTCCCCGGTCTCAGCGAGCCGCAGATCGTGCGCCATTTCACGCGGCTGTCGCAGAAGAATTACGCGATCGACAGCGGTCTCTACCCGCTCGGTTCGTGCACGATGAAGCACAACCCCCGCCTCAACGAGAAGATGGCGCGGCTCGCCGGGTTTGCCGACATCCACCCGCTGCAGCCGGTATCGACGGTGCAGGGCGCGCTCGAACTGATCGACACGCTGGCGCATTGGCTGAAAACGCTAACCGGCATGCCGGCCGTGGCATTGCCGCCGGCGGCGGGCGCGCATGGCGAGCTCTGCGGCATCATGACGATCCGCGCCGCCTTGGAAGCGCGCGGCGACAAGCGCAGCCGCATCCTCGTGCCGGAATCGGCGCATGGCACAAACCCGGCGACGGCGGCGGCAACCGGCTACAGCGTCGAGTCGATCCCGGCGAACGAGCGCGGCCGGGTCGATCTTGCTGCGCTAAGGGCAAAGCTCGGACCCGATGTCGCAGCATTGATGCTGACGAACCCGAACACTTGCGGCCTCTTCGAAGACCAAATCCTCGAGATCGCCGAGGCGGTGCATAGGGCCGGCGCGTTCTTCTATTGCGACGGCGCCAATTTCAACGCGATCGTCGGGCGCGTGCGGCCGGCCGAGCTCGGCATCGACGCGCTGCATATCAATTTGCACAAAACCTTTTCGACGCCGCATGGCGGCGGCGGGCCGGGCAGCGGCCCGGTCGTGCTCGCGGCGGAGCTGGCGCCCTATGCGCCGGTGCCGTGGATCGTGCATGGCGCGGGCGGCTTCGGTCTCGTCGAACATGACTCCGGCGACGCGGCGCGCTCGATCGGCCGGCTGAAGGGCTTTCACGGCCAGATGGGCATGTTCGTGCGCGCTCTCTCCTACATGATGAGCCACGGTTCGGACGGCTTGAAGCAGGTCGCCGAGGACGCCGTCCTCAACGCCAACTACCTGCGCGTCAAACTGGCCGGCGCGCTGAGCGCGGCCTTTCCCGGCATCTGCATGCATGAGGTGTTGTTCGACGACGAATTTCTGGAGGGTACCGGGGTCACGACGCTCGATTTCGCCAAGGCGCTGATCGATGAGGGCTTTCACCCGATGACGATGTATTTCCCGCTCGTCGTGCACGGCGCCGTGCTGATCGAGCCGACCGAAACGGAAAGCAAAGCCTCGCTCGATCAGTTCGCCGCCGTTCTCACCGGGCTCGCGGCGCGGGCCCAATCAATCAAGACCGGAGCCGGTGAAGCCGCGACATTCCGAAATGCCCCGCTTCTAGCGCCGCGCCGGCGGCTCGACGAGACCACGGCGGCGCGCAAGCCGGTCCTGCGCTGGCGCCCCGCTCCGGTACAGCAGCAAGCGGCTGAGTAGCCGCTCAGCCCGGCGGGCGAGTCGGCTTGCGCTGGGGCCGCTGCCGGGCCATCTTTCGCCTCAGTCCCGGCAGCCGTAAGAAACAAGCCGGCGAGGCGGCGGATTTTTGCACTGCCACGCCGATGCGGCGCCGGGCGTACCCAGGCAGATGGAGGCTCTCCAATGTCGCTGCGCATCAACGACGAAGCACCCAATTTCACGGCCGAGACGACCCAGGGGAAGATCAATTTCCATGACTGGATCGGCAATGGCTGGGCCGTGTTGTTCTCGCACCCCAAGGATTTCACGCCGGTTTGCACGACCGAGCTCGGCTACATGGCCGGGCTGATGCCGGAATTCGAGAAGCGCAACACAAAGATCATCGGCCTCAGCGTCGATCCAGTCGGGGATCACACGCGCTGGTCGAAGGACATTGAGGAGACGCAGGGGCACCGGGTTACGTACCCGCTGATCGGCGATCCCGAGCTCAAGGTCGCCAAGCTCTATGACATGCTGCCCGCCGAAGCCGGCGAGACAGCGCAAGGCCGTACGCCGGCGCAGAACGCCACGGTGCGTTCGGTCTTCGTCGTCGGGCCGGACAAGAAGATCAAGGCGATGCTGACCTATCCGATGACGACCGGTCGCAATTTCGACGAGGTGCTGCGGATCCTCGACTCGGTGCAGCTCACCGCGAAGCATCCGGTGGCGACGCCGGTCAATTGGAAACCCGGCGGGGACGTCATCATCGCCGGCTCGGTGTCCGACGAGGAGGCGCAGAAGCGTTACCCGGGCTTCCGCGCTCCGAAGCCGTACCTGCGCTACACCGCGCAGCCGCGCTAAGCGAGCGACAGAGCCTATTGCGGCCCGGCGCGGGGCAGGCCAAGCCCCGGCGCCGCGCCGCGTCGGCCCGGCGGACCGATCCCGGGCAAGCCCGCGCTCGCCGCGTTGTTGCCCAAGGGCCCGTTGGCGCCGGGCAATGTGCAGGTCGCGGACGCCGTGGACGGCGCCGGCGGCGGCCCGGGAAGACCGGTGGCGCTCGGGGCCGGGGTGGTCGAAGGCGCCGTAGCTTCCGGGGCCGGAGTGGTTGAAGGCGCCGTAGCGTCCGGGGCGCTCGGCGTCACCGGCGACATCGGCGAGACCGTCGCACTCGGCGCCGATGGGGTAGCCGGCGGCGTCGATGGCAGCGGCGATGGCGGCATGGCGCCAAGCCCAACAAGCGGCTCCGGTGCCCCATGCGGCGCCTCGATCGGCGGCGCACCGGCCGGCCGAACCATCGCCTCGACCTGTGCATTGGTCAGCTTGATGCGGTAAAACTGGTCGTAGAACTCGCAGACTGCCGCGCGCAGATCATCCTGATTGGCGTCGGGATAAAACAGCCCCGAGAGCCAGTGCAGCCCGATCAAGCGGTTGACGCCGGGCGGGTCGTCGATCCAGCCGAACGGATAAGCCGGCGCGAGGTAGACCCGCTTGTGGGCTACCGCCGCGAGGCCTCGCCAGGCGCGATCGCGGCGCAGCGCGTTATAAAAGCTGCGCTCCTCGGCGATGATGATCTCGGGGTTCCACTCGTAGAGCTGTGTCGGAGTTATGGCCGCGAGCCCGTCTCGGCCGAGCACGCGGGCGACATTGATAGCGCCGGCCTGCTCGATCGAGTCGGCTTCGGGGGCGCCGGGCAAAGGCGTTTCGAGCCCGTCGGCGCGACGCCCGTAATAGACATGCGGACGGGTCTCCGGCGCTTGGATCAGCAGCCGGCCACGCATCGTGTTGATCGTGTCCTCGGCATAGCGACCGAGATGGCGGGCGTGCTCGGTGACGCCGAGTAGCGCCCCGATGCCGCGCAGCATCGACGGCATGCGAACAAAGCTGTCATCGATGAGGATGTAAGGGATGCCGGCCAACTGCTGCACCTGATCGGCAAAGGCGGCGCGCTCGGGGGTGACGGGCCCGGCATCGAGGATCACCTGGGCGTGCAATCGCGTCGCCGTCTCCGCCATGCTCGCCGGGCCCATTCCGGGACGCCAGCCCAGCACCGGCACATGCCGGCTTGCCGCGGCGCCGCGTCGCGCTGGGCGGCTCGCGCCAACCAGCCGTTCCGGGGCCAGCACATAAACGAGGACCTCGGCGGTCGGGTTTGCCGGCATGACGCGCTCGATCGGCTCGGGCAGGAGGACGCGCCGGCCGGCCGAATCGACGAAATCGCCGGCGCGGGCCGGGCCAAGCGCGGCGAGAAGTGCAGCGAGCAGCAGCACAGCCATCGCCGCGCCCCAGCGCTTCTGACGGCGGGTTGCGGCGGTTGGGCGAAGCGGCATCATCCCCTCAATCATGCCGGGAGCAGCGTCCCGAGCTTCAGTCACGACAATCGTGCGGGCAAACCGCGCACCGGGCAAGGGGCGAGCAATGGCAGGGCAACGCTGCCCGAAAAGGGTATGCCGCGCCGCTGCTCCGGCCGATAATCGGCGCTCTGCGGCGGCCCTCCTGGAGCATTGAGCCATGAAGATCGAGAGAATCGAGGCGATCCCGGTCGAAATCCCGCTGAACAAGGTGTTCAGCGGCAGCGGCTATCGGGTCGCCAGCCGCAACACGATCGTCACGCGGATTCACACGGCGGGCGGGCTCGTCAGCGAGGTGTATAATGGCGATAACCGCGCGCATGGGCGCGACATCGCCCTGATCGTCCAGAACGAGCTGGCGCCGTTGTTGATCGGCGAGGATGCGCGCCGCATCGAGCGGCTGTGGGCGCGGATGTTTCAGCTGAGCGTCCCGAACCGCGACCGCAAGCAGGTCATGGAGGCGATCGCCTGCGTCGATACCGCGCTATGGGATCTGCTCGGCAAATCGCTCGGCGCCAATGTCGCGACATTGCTTGGCGGCTTCCGCGACCGGCTGCCGATCATCGCGATCGCCGCGTATTACGAGGAGGGCAAAACCTTGGCCGATCTCGGCCGCGAGATGGCGTGGCTGAAGAGCGCCGGGATGGCGGGGTGCAAGGTCAAGGTCGGCGGTCTCTCGGCGGATGCCGATGCCGAGCGGGTCGCGGCCTGCCGCGACGGCGGCGGACCCGATTTTGTCATCGCGGTCGATGCCAATCGCGGCTGGCCGGTCGCCGAGGCGGTCAAATTCGCGCGGCTCATCGAGCCATACGACATCCGCTGGTTCGAGGAGCCGTGTCATTGGTACGACGACGCGGCTGGCATGGCCGAGGTGCGCCGCCGCACGACGATCCCGATCAATGCCGGGCAGAGCGAGATTTCGAGCCACGGTGTGCGCCGGCTGATCGCGGCCGGGGCGGTCGACATCGTCAATTTCGACGCGTCGGAGGCCGGCGGCATCACCGAATGGCGGCGCGCCGCCGGAGTATGCCAGGTGCACGGCATCGAGCTGGCGCATCACGAGGAGCCGCAGATCGCGGTCCATATGCTCGCCGCGGTGCCGAACGGCACCTATGTCGAATGCTTTCCCGACCCCGAGCGCGACCCGCTATGGGCCGGCTTTATCACAAACCGCGCACCGATCCGCGACGGCATCATCGAGGTGCCGCAGGGGCCGGGCTTTGGCCTCGAGCTCGATTGGGACAAGGTCAACAAATACCGCCTCGACCGCTGACAAGCAGTAGGGGAGCCGGGTGTTTCTAGGCTGTTAACCATGCCCGTGATAGAAAAGCGGCCGCCGCGACCCGGGAATTAGCCGATCTCGTCGATGGATTTTTCGAACGCCACGATCCTGTGCCTCGGCGACATCATGCTCGACCGGTTTGCCTATTGCGACACCGAGCGGATCTCGCCGGAGGCGCCGGTTCCGGTGCTCTTGCTGAAGCGGACGCAGAGCATGCTCGGCGGCGTCGGCAATGTCGCGCGCAACATCGCCGCTTTGGGCGGCCGGGCGGTGTTGATGGGGCTCCTGGGCCGCGATCCGGCGGGGAACGAGGTACGCGCGCTGATCGCCGAGACCCCGGGCATCGCCGACGCGCATGCGGCGAGCGCCAGCCGGCCGACGATCTGCAAGACCCGCTTTATCGCGGGCCATCAGCAGATGCTCCGGGTGGACGAAGAAAGCCCGCATGATCCGGATCCCGATGAAGAGAAGGCGCTCCTGGCTGCGCTCGAGCGGCATTTGCCGAAAAGCCATGCCGTCATCCTATCGGACTACGCGAAGGGAACGCTCGGCCCCAAGGTCATTGCCACCGCGATCGCCCGCGCCCGCTCGCTCGGCATCCCGGTCTATGTCGATCCGAAAAGCACCGATTTCGCGCGCTACCGCGGCGCGACCTGCATCGCTCCCAATCTGAGGGAGCTGTCCGCGGCAGCGCATCTGCCGGTCGCGACTGACGCCGAGATCGTCGCGGCCGCGACCAAGGTCATGCAGGATGCGGGCGCGGAGGCCATTCTCGTGACCCGTTCGGAAAAGGGCATGGCGCTTATCGAGGCCTCCGGCGCGGTGCACATCGAAGCGGCGCGGGCGCGCGAAGTCTTCGACGTGTCGGGCGCCGGCGACACGGTCATGGCGGTGCTGGCGCTCGCTCGTGCGGGAGGCTATTCGCTGACCCAGGCGATGCACCTCGCGAACACCGCCGCCGGCATCGCGGTCAGCAAGCTTGGCACGGCCACGGTCGAGCTCGACGAATTGATGCTCGAACTGTCGCGCGACGTGCGCGACAAGGACTGGCACCGCGCCAAATACTACACCGCCGCCGAAGCCGAGACGTTGGTGCGGCGCTGGAAAAGCCGCGGCCTCAGTGTTGGGTTCGCCAATGGCTGCTTCGATGTATTGCATGCCGGGCATGTCGCGCTGTTGGCGGCGGCGCGCGCCGAATGCGACCGCCTGATCGTCGCGCTCAATACCGATCGCGGCGTGCGCCGGCTCAAGGGACCGGAGCGGCCGGTCAACGGGCTGGACGATCGCTCTGCCGTCATTGCTGCGGTCGAGTCGGTCGATGCCGTCATCAGTTTCGACGAGGAGACGCCGATCGAGTTGATCCGGCGACTGAAGCCGGATGTGCTGGTCAAGGGCGGCGATTACACGGTCGAGGGCGTCGTCGGGCATGAGGATGTCCAGGCGGCGGGTGGCCGGGTGTTGCTCGTCGATCTCGTCGAGGGGCGCTCGACGACGCGGCTGATCGAGGCGATCCGGAAGACGCCCGCGACTGCTCGGACCCGGGTCGCGCGGGCCCGCTCGAAAGAAGACGCGGCCTGATGCTCGTGGTGACGGGGGCAGCTGGGTTTATCGGCTCGGTGCTCGCGGCCGCGCTCAATGAAGCCGGCCGCAGCGACCTCGTCATCGTCGACCGCTTTGGCCATGACGAGAAATGGCGCAACATCGCCAAGCGCGATTTTTTTGAGATCGTGCCCGTCGAAGGGCTGCATTCCTGGCTCGAACGGTTTGGCGGCGACGTCGAGGCGATCTTTCATCTCGGCGCGATCTCGGCCACGACCTTCACCGACGCCGATGAGATCATCGCCAACAACCTCAATTATTCGATCGCGCTGTGGCGCTGGTGCGCCGCCGCGCAGAGGCCGCTGATCTACGCTTCTTCGGCCGCGACCTATGGCGACGGGACGGCCGGGTTCGACGATGCCGGCGGGATCGACGCCTTCAAGCGGCTGCGGCCGATGAATCTCTACGGCTGGTCGAAGCACGCTTTCGATCTGTGGGCGTTGCGGCAGGCCGCCGCAGGCTCGGCACCGCCGCATTGGGCCGGGCTCAAATTCTTCAACGTGTTCGGGCCGAACGAGTACCACAAAGGCGACATGATGAGCTTGGTCGCCAAGAACTACCGCAAGGTCGCAGCGGGCGAGACGATCCGGCTGTTTAAGTCGCACCGCGCCGATTATCGCAATGGCGAGCAGCGGCGCGACTTCGTCTATGTGAAGGATTGCGTCGCGGCGATGCTATGGCTGTGGCGGCAGGGTCGTGACAGCGGGATCTACAATATCGGCACCGGCGAGGCGCGCAGCTTTCTCGATCTGATGAACGCGCTCGGCGCCGCCTGCGGCCGCGCGCCGAACATTGAATTTGTCGACATCCCGCCGGAGATCCGCCCGAATTACCAATACTTCACCGAGGCGAAGCTGACGCGCTTGCGGCAGGCCGGCTACAACGCACCCTTCACGCCATTGGAAGCGGCGGTGACGGATCTCGTCACCCATCATTTGGCGCAGAGCGATCCGTATCTGTAGTGCCGATATACGAGCACAATCCCGCGTGGCCGGGTTTATCCCGGCCATCCACGTCTTCGTTTCGATCTTTAAAACGTGGGTGTCCGGCTCAAGGCCGGGCACGGGGAATCAAATTTACCAGGGGTGTTGCTTCATCCGGGAGCGCGGTGTCAGCCCTGCGAAATTTCCTTCAACGCTTCCTTGGCCGGATCCTCGGAGCCGCCGATCACCATATCGCCGAGCGAGACAATGCCGACCAGCCGCTTGTCGCGGTTGAGCACCGGCAGACGCCGGACCTGCCACGAACCCATTTTGCGGGCGACTTCCTCTGAATCTTCATCCTCAAAGCAGTAGCGCACCTCGTCCGACATCGCGTCGCGCACCATCGTCTTGTCCGGATCGCGTCCTTCGGCGACCGCGCGGACGGTAATGTCGCGGTCAGTGATCATGCCGACGAGGCGGTCGTTTTCGCCGACCGGCAGGATGCCAGCATCGATATCGGCCATCATCTTGGCGGCAGTCTGCAGTGTGTCGTCGGGCCGGATGATCTCGACCTCGGGGGTCATCAACTCGCGTACCTGCATTCTTTCTCCTTCCGGCAGCTGCGCCGCGACGATCCGCAAGGCCGTCGCCGCGATAGGGTTGGGGATTACCCGGGCAACACGAGGCTTTGCGGCGGCGTTCCGGCTTCGCTTCGCGCGCGCCCGGCTCGGAACGCGTTGACGCATAAGCTGTTTTGCCAGGGGTGACGAGGTACGACGATCTGATCGCGCGCGGGCGCGCCGATTTGGGGCGCGGGCAAATCGACGAGGCGCTCGCCCGGTTCGAAGCTGCCGTGAACCAATGTCCCGATGCCGCGGCGGCGCATTACCTGCGCGGCGAGGCGCTGTTTCTGCAGCGCCGGCTGGATGAGGCATTGCAGTGCCACGCCGCGGCGTTGCGCCATGGAATGGACCGCGACATTGCCGCCCGCGGACGAGCGATGAGCGGACTTATTCCCGGCGATTTCGGCTGGATGAGCCACATGCTGCGCGGCGATTTCGAGAGCGCGTGGCGGCTTGCCGATCAGGATCGCGCACTATGCTGCTCCAGCGGCTCAGCGAAGCCGCTGCCGCGGCATATGCGGCCGGTGTGGGATGGAACGCCGTTCGACGGCCGGCATGTGCTGGTGCGCTGCTATCACGGGCTGGGCGACACCCTTCATTTCATCCGCTATGTCCCGCTGCTGGCAAAGCGCGCTGCGTCGGTTTGCGTCGAGGTGCAGCCGCCCTTGCTTGAATTGCTGCGCGACGTGCCGGATATTGATCGGCTCTGCGCATTGCAAGAGGGCGTCGACCCGGAGTGCGGCGAATTCGGCTGCGATGCGGAAATCGATGTCACCGAACTGCCGCACGCCTTTCGCACGAGCATCGAAACGATCCCGAATTCGGTGCCGTATCTGCGGCCGAGGCAGGCGGCAATCGCCGCTGCGAAAGATCGGCTCGCACCGCTCGCGGCGCACCCCAAGATCGGGTTTTGTTGGGCGGCGGGCGATTGGCGGCCAAAGCGGTCGCTCAAGCCGCGCCAACTCGCGCCATTGGCGGACGTCCCGGGCGTAGCGTTCGTCTGCCTGCAGCGCGGGCCGGCTTACGAGACGTGGCGGGCAGCGCCTGAGGCACCGCCCTTCGCCGCGGAATTGACGTCGGACTCGGTCCAGGAGACCGCCGCTGTCATCACCCAGCTCGACCTTGTCATCTCCGTCGATACGATGGTGGCGCATCTCGCCGGCGCGCTCGGCGTGCCGGTGTGGCTGCTGCTGCACGATGCCGCCGATTGGCGTTGGCTGCTCGATCGCGAGGACAGCCCGTGGTACCCGACGATGCGCCTCTTCCGGCAGCCTGCACGCGGCGACTGGGACCGCGTCGTGCAACGGGTCGCCGCCGCGCTCGCAGCTTGGGCGAAGGGCTGACGCTCATTTCGCGGCATGCTGCTCCGGGTGACGCTCGGCGGCGGTGGGCGCCTGATGGCGCGGTTCCTCGGCGGCGATCACCGCCTCGGGTTTCGGCTCCTCCAAGGTCCACGGCACGAGCACGACCGCGAGGTGCGGGCCGCCATGGCGCATCAGCGTCTGGCGCAGGCGGTGCGTCCGCCGCGTGTGCATCAGGTGATCCCACCAATGCGCTTCGACGAGCGCCGGGATCACCACCGTGATCGCTCGGTTCGGCAATTTCTCCCGGATCTGCAGCACGAATTTGAGCAAGGGCGCGACGATGCTGCGATAGGGCGAGGGGATCTGCACCAGCCGGGGCGGGTTCAGCCCGGCAGTCCGCGCCGGGCGCTCGACCTCGTGCTGCCACCGGTGCCGCAGGCGCTCGGCATCTTCCTCGGCATCGGGGCCTTCGAGCCGCGTCAAATGCACGGCGATGACCTCCGACGAGAGGCGCAGCGCATAATGCACGGCTCGTTCGGCGAGCCGGTTCCATTCACGGATCGGCACGATGACAATCGGCGGCGTCAGATCGTCGAGCGCGATCGGACCCTCGTCAATGAGCTGCCGATCGATCTGCGCGTAATAGCGCTTTGTCAGCTTGAGGAGCGCCAGGACGAACGGGATCGTCAGCACCGTGATCCAGGCGCCTTCGACAAATTTCGCCACAAGGATCACGGCGAGGCTCGCGCCGGTGGCGAGAGCGCCAGTTGCGTTGATCCCGAGCCGCGCGCGATGGCCGAGCCGTCCGCCGCCTTCATCTTTCGCGGAGAGCTGGCGCGACCAATGCACTGCCATCCCGGCCTGCGACAGGGTGAACGACAGAAAGGCGCCGACCGCGAAAAGCGGGATCAGCCGGTCGGTAATGCCGCCGAACATTGCGAGCAGGATGCCGGCCGTCACCGCAAGCCAAACGATGCCGACCGAATTGACGAGCCGGCGACCCGGCATCGCAAACGCGCGCGGTAGGTAGCCGTCCCGCGCGACCTGGCGGCAGAGCCGCGGGAAACCGGCGAAGCTCGTATTGGCGGACAGGCACAGCACGGCCAAGACGCTGGCCATCGCGATGAAATAGAACGCGCCATGCCCAACCACTGCGGCGGTCAGCTGCGACAGGATGCTTTGGTAACCGGGCTCGCTCTGATCCATTGCCAGTGTGTGATAGGCGCCGGCGAGATAGGCGATGCCGGCCAATAAGAGGCCGAGCAGGACGACGATCGCGGTCAAGGTGCGGTGCGCATAGGTGACGGTCGGATCGCGAAAGGCGCTGACCCCATTGCTGACCGCCTCGACGCCGGTCATCGCGGTGCAGCCGCTGGCGAAGGCGCGCAACAGCATCCAGATCGAGACCGCCGCGCCGACCTCAACCGGCGCCGCGGGCGGCGGCACGACCGGCACGGGATCGCCGCCGGCGAGCACGGCGTGCCAGACGCCATAGGCGACGACACCGCCGCCGAAGCTCAGCACGAAAAGATAGGTCGGGATCGCGAAGACGAGCCCCGCCTCGAACGTGCCGCGCAGATTGACCAGGGTCACCAGCACGAGAATGCCGAGGCACAGCCACAGCGTATACGGATGGAGCACCGGCACGGCCGAGGTCAGCGCGGCGACCCCCGCGGAGATGCCGACCGCGACGTTCAGCACGTAATCGATCATCAGCGCGGTCGCGGCGAGGAGGCCGGCATTGGCGCCGAGGTTCTCATGCGCGACCGTGTAGGAGCCGCCGCTTGTCGGGTAGGCCTCGATCGTCTGCCAGTAGGAGCCGTAGAGGATCGCCAATACCGCCAAGACAGCGAGCATGACCGGGCCCATATAGGCGAGCCCCATCAGCCCGAGCGGCGCCAGCATCGTCAGGGCCGCCTCAGGGCCGTAAGCCGAGGAGGCGAGACCGTCGAGACCCATCGCCGGCAGGCCCTCGACGGCCGTGATCTTCTCGCTCTCGCCCTCCCGGTTGGCGAGCTTGCGGCCGATCAGCAGGTCCAACAGCTTCATAAAACAGGCGTCCGGTCAGCCCAGATCATTGTCTCAACCTGACGCCACAGATCGGGGCATGGTTCCCGCGAGGTGCGGAGCCTGAAGGCATCCGGCGCGATTATTGCGCTCGGCTCGGCGTGTTACTCTGGGCGCCGGACCCGGGCGGCAGAGGGACCTTGATGCAATTCGGTGTGCAGTTCTTTCCCGATGTGCGGCCCGAGGAGAAATCGGCCGAACAGTATTTCCAGGAAGCGCTCGACCTCGCCGAGGAGGCCGACCGGCTCGGCTTCAGCCATATCCGCATCGTCGAGCACTATTTCCATCATTACGGCGGCTACAGCCCGAACCCGATTGTGTTTCTAGCGGCGGCCGCGCAGCGGACGCGGCGAGCGCGGCTGGTGACCGGAGCGGTATTGCCGGCCTTCAACCATCCGTTAAAGCTGGCCGGCGAGATCGCGATGCTGGACGCGCTCAGTCGCGGGCGGCTGGATGTCGGCTTCGCGAGGGCATTCCTGCCGCACGAATTCCGCCGCTTTGGGGTGTCGCCCGATGAGTCGGTGGCGCGGTTCCGCGAGGGTATCGAGCAGGTCGATCTCTTGCTAAGCCGGGAGAGCGTCACGCATCGCGGCCGCTTTCACCAGATCGAGAACACAACGTCGCTGCCGCGCCCGACGCAACAGCCGCGGCCGAAATTCTACGTCGCGGCATTGAACACGCCGGAATCTTTCGAATTCGCTGGGCGGATGGGCTATGCGGTAATGGCGATCGCGCTCGTCGCCGAAAAGATGCGGCCCCTCCTTGCCGCCTAACGCAAGGCCTGGAAGGCGGCCGGGCACCCCGGGCCCGGGGAGGTCATGATCGCCTTTCACCTGTATTGCGACCGCAACGGCGAGCGCGCTCGCGCCTTCGCCTCGCCACTGATCGATGCCTACCTCGCATCGCTGGTCGAGGCCGCCTCCGACTGGCTCGCCGGCAGGGTTTCGCAAGATTACCCCGGATACGACAAGATTATCGCCGCACTGCGCGCCTCCAATGCGGCGGAGCAGATCGCATCGGGCGGCGCATGGGCCGGATCGCCTGACGAAATCGCGGCGACGATCGCGCGATTGCAGCACGAGTTCGGTGGCTTCGAGCACGCCTCGCTGCAGGTCAATTTCAACACGATGCCCTATGCAGAGGCGCTCGCCTCCATGCGCCTCTTTGCGCAGGAGATCATGCCGCGTTTCACGGCGGGGTAGAGCCTCGAAAACCTTCCCGGCTTCGAGCGGTGGCCGGGACCGGCCCAGCCACCGGGTCGAGCGCCTAGGCTTCGGCCATCAGCTTTTCTTTTTGGCGCTGGAACTGCCCGGACATCTTCTCGAGCTCCTCGCGCTCGAATTCGTTGCGGGCACAGGAAAAGCCGGTGCTTTCCTCTTCCTTGACATGGTGGTTGACGAGCTCCTTCAGCACGGTCAGCTGCGCCGTCCACTGCTCGCTCGCCTTGTTGCGGGTGCGCGCCATCTGCTGCAATTGCTGCTCGACGATCTGGTGCTCGTTCATGCCTTCGAAGACGAAGCTGCGCGCCTTCTCATCGTCCGACTTTTGCATCTTTTTGTAGAGCACCTGCTGCTCCGCCTCCGAATGGGCGATCAGCATGCTCATGATTTCTTTGAAGATCTGATTGCGTTCGGCGCTTGCCTCGGTCTTGAGGCATTGCTCGATCAGACCGCTGACTTCCTCGTGATCTTGGTGCAGGTCCTGCAGGATTCCTTCAGCCATACCCAGCCATTCCTTCAACATGGGGTCTCAATCCTTGGTGTGCCTGCACGGATGCCGGCATCATGACAACACCGGCTCCCCGGCCGGTGTTCTCGATTTGCAGAATTTTACAGGGCGGGAATTTTATAGAGCGCCCGTTTACGGGGCGCGATCGTCAGCCACGCCAGAACGGCCCGGCCTCGAACAGCTCGCGCAACTGCTCGCGCAATCTCGGCTCCCGGTCGCTCAGCCGCCGCTCATGCCAGCCGAGCACCCGCCGCCCGGCCTCGGCGAGGGCGCCGTCAGGGCCGGCATCCGATGCAAGCCCAGCCAGGATCTCATGCCCCACCTGCACATCGTTGAGATGGCCGAGCGCGTCCTGCAGGCGCTTCAGCCGCGCGCCAAGCGGCGCGACGGTGTCGAGCGGATAAAGAGAGGCCAAGGCTTCCGCCGTATAGCGCAGCTTTTTCAAGGCGATGCGCAGGCGGTGGCGCTCCTCCGGCGATTGCGCGGCAAACTCTTTGCCGCGTTTTTTCGCCACCCGCCAGCGATGCCGCAGGACCCGTTCCGCAATCTCGCCGATCGGCGGCTCAGGCATGCCGGCATCGAGCCGCCGCCAGCCGCAGGTCTCGAACCAGGCGAGGAGATGCGCGATCAAACCGGCGTAACGCTCCGATCGGATCGCCTCGATAACCAGGCGCTGGGCGGCGCGGCGCTGCCGCTCCGTAGCCTGCCGCAGCGGCTCGAAAGCGAGCGGGTCGTCGGAGGCTCGCTGCACGGGGCGCAGCAAGACCGTCTCGAACACATCGAGATTGCGCGCCGGCGCAAGCGCGTCGGCGAGCCAGCACAATTCCTCGGACGCCCAGTGCCGCTGGTGCTGCGGCAGCCGCTCGGCCAAACCCGACAAAATCGCGCGCATACGCCGGGCCGCGACCCGCATCTGATGGATGCCGCCCGACATGCCGGCGAGCGCGGCGGCCTCGTTGCGCGAGAGGTGATCGAGGCCGGCGAGGCCGATCCGGCGCAGCGCCGCATCACAGCCGAGCGTCGGCTCGAGCGCCGGCGGTTCGGCATGGACGATGAGGACACCGCCGGCCTGGGCCCTGGCGGCGGGCGCGACGCCCGTGACAGCCTCGGCAACGCTCGCGGACATCTCAGAGCGGCTCCGACCCGATGACCGTGGTGCGGTGCATCAGACGGCGCTCCGGCAAGGCGTAGTCGCAGATCGCAAGGTGCATCGCGCTGGCATTGTCCCACATCACGAGATCGCCAACCCGCCAGCTGTGGCGGTAGCAAAATTCGGGCCGGACGCAATGCGCGTCGAGCTCGGCGATCAGACCCAGCGCCTCGTCTTCGGGCATCTCTTCGCCGTTCGCCAGGACGATGCCAATGCACTCCCCCGCCGTGACATAGAGCGCCTTGCGCCCGGTATAGGGGTGGGTGCGCACGATCGGGTGCGCGATATCGGGCGTCTCGGCGAGCTGGGCCGCGGTCAATTGCGGGCGCGGGCTGTTGTCGATACGCCGGCGCATCGAATAACGGTGGATTGCTTTCGTTCCCGCGAGGCGCCGCTTCATCACCTCAGGGAGCGCCTCATAGGCGAAGATGCAGTTCGCGAAGACCGTGTCGCCGAGCGGCTTGCCGTCGCGATGCGGCACCTCCTTGGCGTAGAGGAGCGAGCAGCGGCTCGGGTTTTTGCGATAGGAGGTATCGCTGTGCCAGGTAAAGCCGGCATCCGCGAGGCCGACATGCTCGCCCGCGTCGTTCTTGATGTTCGAGACCAACAGGATCTCGGGATAATCTGGCAGCAGATATTTCTTGACGATGTGGATCTCGAGCTCGCCAAAGCGGCGGCTGAACGCGATGTGCTGCTCGTTCGTGAGATGCTGATCGCGGTAAAACACGACGATGTTGTCGTGAAAGATGCCTTCGATCTCGGCGAAGGTCGCCTGATCGATCGGTCGCGACAGGTCGAAGACGATTTCCGCCCCCAAGGCGGCGTCGCATTTTCGCACCGGGATCGCCATCACTACGCATAGTACGGCGAAGCGGGCGGGCAGGCCAGAGCGGCCGGGCTAGGCCAATTCGATTGCGTTATTTGCCATCGGCGGACGGTGAGCGGTACGCGAAAACGCGATAATGCCCGAGCATCGGCTGTTAAAGCCGGGGGAACGCAACGGAGAGGATCCCATGAAATCGATCGTCATCGCGGCGGGCGCGCTGCTCGCGGCAACGGCATTGTCCACGGCTCCTGCCGACGCGGCGGGCTGTCTCAAAGGCGCCGTCGTCGGCGGGGTCGCCGGTCATTACATGCACCATCACGGGCTCTTGGGCGCCACCGCCGGTTGCCTGATCGGCCGGCACGAGGCGAACAAGCAGGCCCGCCAGCAGGGCCAGCAGAACCAGACCGCCAATACGAGCTACACCAAGCGCTGAACCGGAAGTTCTGCGCCGCGGTAAAAGCGCTCGGTCAGGTCTTGCTGCGCGTCAGCCAGCGACTGAGGCCGTAGCCGAGCGCGAGCCCGCCGGCCAGCAGCATGGCGAGCCGGCCATAAGGAATGTCGAGCCCGCCGACGCGGAACGACAGCGGCAGTGCGGGATTGCCCTCGGCGGAGGAGATGCCCGCGACGACTTCCGGTTCGGTTTGGCTGGTCGCCGCAGTCGAGGTCGGCGTCGCTTCCGCGATCGGCTGATCCATGTGAGCTCTCCCCAGGCGTTGTCTGTCCGCAAGGGGAACGCCGGCGCTCCGGTATCGTTCGCGTCTTTTCCCTCTTCAGGGAGACGCGCGCTTCAGACGAGGCGCATCTGCCCGAGCACGGCGGCGCCGAGCAAGCCATAGGGATTGCAGAACGTCTCGGGCAGTTCGAGATGGGCGTAATGCTCGCCGACGAGCAGATCGACCGGCTTTCCCGCCGCTTTCACCGCGGCGGCGAAATCGCGGGCCTGGCGCTGAAATTCCGGCGTCTCGCATGTGCCGTAGGCGACGATCAGGGGTGCTCGTAACCGGTCGATGTGGCGCTGCGGCGAGAGCGCCTCGACCATCTGATCGGTGAATTTGACATAAGAGTTGCGGTGCGACAGCCGCACCGGCCCGAGATCGTACATCCCGCTCGAGCACATCCCGCCTTTGATGAAGTCGGCCGGCAGGCTGAAATCGCGGTGCCAATCGGCTGTCAGCGCGACGGCCGCGAGATGCGCGCCGGAGGAATGGCCGCCGATATAGATCCGCTCGCGGTCGCCGCCAAAGCTCGCGGCATTTTTGTAGACCCAGGCGATCGCGCGGCAAACCTGCTCGGCCATGGGGAAGAGGCTGCCGCCGGCATCCTGCACCCAGACAAAATCGGGCACCACGTAATGCGCGCCGCCGCGGATGAACATCTCGGCCGGCGCGGCATAGGCTTTGGCCGAGCCCGCCCGCCACGCGCCGCCATGGATAAAGACAAAGATCGGCGCCCCGCGACCGTCCGCGTCCCGGTCGGTGCGGAAGATATCGAGCTGCTCGATCTCGGTCGGTCCATAGGCCACGCGGAGCGGCGGCCCGATACGCTGGCGGGTGCGCTCGCTATTGGCGATCCAGCGGTCGCGCAATTGCTGGATGTTCGCCTGATAGGCAGCCTGGTTGTAGGCGGCGTCGAGTTCCGCCTGCGTGTAGTTGAGATAGACGAGCGGCTCGCGCTCAGCTTTTGCGGATGACATTGCTTGGGCGCCGGGATCCTCAGGGCCGAAAAGCGAAGCGCATTCCGCCGCTTCCGGCAACGGAATTCCGCTGTGCGGGGCTATCTCTCAGGGGCATTGTTCGAGGAACCCGCTGGGAATTGCGTCGCTTCCCTCCCAGTGACAATCTCGGCGGAATGCAATTCAGGAGAGCCGCCTTGTCCCGCAAGCTTCGCGCCGCCGTTGCCCAATTGGGCCCGATCCATCTCGCCGACAGCCGCGAGACGGTCATCAAGCGGCTCTGCGCCCTGTTGCGCGAGGCGCACGGCGCCGGCGCCAAATTCGTCGTCTTCCCCGAATTGGCGCTGACGACCTTCTTCCCGCGCTATTGGATGACAGACCAGGCCGAGATCGACCGCTATTTCGAGCGTGAGATGCCCGGCCCGGAGACGCGGCCGCTGTTCAATCTCGCGAAGGAGCTCGGCATCGGCTTCTATCTCGGTTATGCCGAGCTGACGCAGGAGAAGGGCGCGCCGCGGCACTACAACACCTCGATCCTCGTCGATCCCGCCGGGCATATCGTCGGCCGCTACCGCAAGATCCACCTCCCCGGCCATTCCGAGCATCTCCCGCAAGCGCCGTTCCAGCATCTGGAGAAGCGCTATTTCGATGTCGGGAACGAAGGTTTCCGCGTCTGGCGCATGCAGGACGCGGTCATGGGTATGTGCATCTGCAACGACCGGCGCTGGCCCGAAGCGTACCGCGTCATGGGATTGCAGGGGGTCGAGATCGTCGCGCTCGGCTACAACACGCCCATCGAGAACATCCATCATCGCGAGCCCGAGCATCTCCGGATGTTTCACCATTTGTTGTCGTTGCAGGCCGGCGCCTATCAGAACGCTGCTTGGGTATTGGCGGCGGCGAAATGCGGCGCTGAGGACGGGCATGCGATGATAGGCAGCTCGGCGATCGTTGCGCCGACCGGGGAGATCGCCGCGCTCGCGCTGACCGAGGAGGACGAGCTGATTACGACGACGCTCGACCTGGAGCTCGGCGAATACCTCCGGCGCACCGTGTTCAATTTCGAGAAACATCGCCGCATCGAGCATTACGGCCTGATCACGAGCCGCACCGGCGCCAAGACCGAGGTGTAAGCCGGTTCCTCAGCGGCCGGGGAGGACGAGCATCTCCGGTTCGGCCGGCAGCGTGGCGCGAGTGAGCACGACCGATGGATCGTCGGCGCGTTTCACCGTGTAGAACTCGGCGGCGCGCGCCAGAAATTTCTCGAGCGTCGCCTGTGTGAAGACGTGCATCGGCACCGCGATCTTCGGCTTGATCTGCTGCAATACCGCGATCATGTCGTCCTGGTTCAGCGTGTAGGCGCCGTCGACCGGCACCATGACGACATCGATCGGGCCGAGATCGGCAAGATGGCCGGCGGTCAATGTGTGGTGAAGATGTCCCAAATGCGCGAGGCACAGATCGGCGACATCGAATACAAAGATCGAGTTGCCGTTATAGCGCGTGCCGCCAAACTCGCGGACATTGGTCGGCACATTATGGATCTTGACGTCCCGGTAATCGAGATGATGCGTCGCGATGCCACCCGCCGGGTCCCAGCCGCGCAACACGAATTTGACGCCGGGCTCGACCGCGTCGGTGTAATGCGTGGGGTGCGCGTTGTTCATCGTGATGATGTCCGGGGTCACCGGCGCACGGATCATGCCGTTGTAATCGGTGACGATCCTGATGCCCTGCGGGCTCTCGATCAGAAAACTCGCATGGCCGAGAAAGGTCAGCCTGGCGCCATCTTCCGGTCCCGTAGATGCAAGCCGAACTCGCGCCCGTTCATCCGCCACCGGCCCGGTGCACGCCGCCCAGGCAGCACCGCTCAGCGCGAGCGCAGCGAGCGCAAGAAAAACAGGTAATGCAATGGACGCTATGGATACGCGATGGCCGCGAAGACGCTGGGTGCCATCGCGTCCTTTGCGCATCCGTCGCGTCCTTTGCGTTACCTAAAGCTGATTCTTTACAGCACGACTTCGACGAGGAACGGCCCCGGCGTCTGCACCGCATCGGCAAAGCGCCGGTTGAATTCCTCCATGGTCGTGACCTTGGCGCCCGGCACGCCGAGCCCGCGCGCGAGCCCGACCCAATCGATATCCGGCCGCCCGAGATCGAGCATGTCGAGCGCCTTTCGCCCGGGGTTGCCGGCGCCGACATTGGCGAGCTCGCCCTTCAGGATCTGATAGCTGCGGTTCGAGAACAGCACGGTCGTGATGTCAAGCCTCTCGCGCGCCTGCGTCCACAACGCCTGCACCGTGTACATCGCGCTGCCATCGGCCTGCAACGACACCACACGCCGGTCCGGGCAGGCCACCGCCGCGCCCGTCGCGAGCGGCGGCCCGAGCCCGATCGACCCGCCCATATTCGATAGCCAGTCGTGTTGCGCGGCCGATTTGGTCGGCGCGAAAAAGCCGCGCCCCGTCGTCACCGCCTCGTCGGCGACAATCGCGTTCTCCGGCAACAGCGCGCCCAAGGATTGGCCGAGCGCCTCCGAGGTGATCGCGCCGGTGGCGGGCGGCGCCGGCTTCTCGTTGACGGCCGGCGCCGGCGTCCCCCGCGCGCCGACCTCGTCGCACAGCCATTCCAATGCCTGGATCTGGTCCTCCTCGGGTCGCGCCAGCACATGCCCCTCGCAGCCCTCGGGGGTGAGGCGGCTTGGCTTGTTCGGATAGGCGAAGAACGCGACCGGCATCTTCGCGCCGACGAGGATCACATGCTTCAGGCCGTCGAGCACTTTGAGCGCCTGGTCGACAACATAGGGGATGCGCTCCACCGAAACCCGGCCGCGGCCGCGCTGCGTGCGCGCGTTGGAGCCCTGCGCCATGATGCGCGCGCTGCATTTCTGGGCGATCTTGCCGGCCAGCTCCAACCCGTCGGCGCGCACCGCGCGGCCGGTCAGGAGGATCAGCGTCGGCTCGCCCGAGCGCAGCACGCGCGCCGCCTCGGCGACCGCCTCGCGCGATGGCGCCGTGGGCTTCTCGGGCGATGGCACAGCGACCGGCCCGGTTCCGTCGTTCCACGCCGTGTCGGCCGGCAGGATGAGGCTCGCGATCTGGCCGGGCGGCGTCCGCGCCGCGGCGATCGCTTCGGCGCCGTCCTTGGCGATCGACATCGCGTCGGGCGAGGTCTTGACCCAATGCGAGGAGGGCCGCGCCAGCCCCTCGATATCGGAGGTCAAGGGCGCGTCGTATTGCCGGTGATAGGTCGCATGGTCGCCGATGATGTTGACCATGCCCGACATCGCCTTATTGGCGTTGTGGATGTTGGCGAGCCCGTTGGCGAGGCCAGGGCCGAGATGCAGCAAGGTCGCGGCCGGCTTGTCGCTCATGCGGTAGTAGCCGTCGGCTGCGCCGGTCACGACGCCTTCGAAAAGGCCGAGCACGCAGCGCATGCCGTCGACCCGGTCGAGCGCGGCGACGAAGTGCATCTCCGAGGTGCCGGGATTGGCGAAGCACACATCGACGCCGCCGCCGACCAGGGTCCGCACCAGGCTTTCCGCGCCGTTCATTGGCTGATCTCCGCTCCGGCGAGCCCGTAGGCTCACAAATCACCTGCTGCGCATCCTGCCGGTCAGGGGGCACGGCTTCAAGCGATCCGCGCAGTAGGCGGGGATCTACGAAGCAAGGCAGCTATAATCGACGCTTTGGGTTGTATGGACTTCCAGGGTTTACATCGACATCGACAACCTCGACGCAGCCTTGCGGCCGCTTGTGGCTCGACCCGGCATGCCACGGCCCCTCGTGTAGCTCGACATTTCTTACGCGGGATAACCAGAGGCAGCGCCACTCCCCCGCGCGCGGCAAACCTGATTTGCTTTCACCGCCAAATTGGAAGGCGAGCGCTTTCTCTTTGCCTTTAGAATGACCAAGAATAATGGGACACAGCTCACGGCGGTATCCGTCATAGGTACAAAAAATCTGCTTCCGTTCCGACATAGCCCGGTAGAACAGTTCGTAAGCGGTGCTTTGCGCGGGATTTCTCGCAAGTGAGGAAGCCCCGTTCTCGTCGGATTGACGCCTTAGTTCCGCGATAGCGGCTGCGATATGATCTGGATGACGCGAAGCATGCTCTATTTCCCACATCCACGGGTGGCCATCGGGCGCGTAGTGCACGACGAGATCAGTACCGGCATCGCGGCCAACAGCATCGTCCTCCTCGCGTCCTGGCGAAGGCCGGATCTCGACCGCCATTGTATCGGTTTCGACGTAATAGCTGATGGGCTGCCATTCCGCCGTAGTGATCGGCGTATCATTCATGGCTCGAAATCTCCGTCCCAAAATGCGTTATGGACCGTTTCGCCATCCGCCTCGGTTATCACTCGCAGCCACCGCCCACGACCGGGTACCCAGAGCCAGAACCGAATACGCCCGTCCAGCTGTCGCTGACGGCGGTAGGGCATCGCGAGCGCACGCCGGATATCGGCGGGATCGATATTACGGCGCCCCGGCTTGCCCATGACATGTAGCGCAACATACCGAGTCCGCCAGAACGGCGGAGGAGGATAGCGATCCGGCAAAAAGGGTTTCCCTGGATAGCGTTTATTCGAGGATACCTCTGGTAGCGGCGATCCGCACGCGAGCCCCGCGAGAACCGGGCCGTGGTAATCTGCAATCGTGCTCTGCGCGCCGGTCTCAGCGCAAGGCAGGCTAGGGAGCGATGGCAGCAGCAAATTCCCATATAGCTACGGGAAACAGAGTCGGCCTGTTCAGTGTGGCGCGTCGATGAGCGACATCACCTTGCCGCGCTTTCCCCCGCCTTCGGCCGGGCGCGAAGCGCTGCCGGCGCGCGAATACGCTGCGCTCGCGCGGCAGAACGTGCTGGCCGCCTTTTCCGAGCGCGCCTTCATCGAGGAAGTGCTGGAGCGCCGGCTATTCGGCCGTGTGCAATTGACCCTGAACCGCCCCGCCGCGATCCGTCATGTGCTGATCGACAACCCGGAGAATTACGCCCGCACCTCGGCCACGCTGCGGCTTCTTTATCCAATCGTCGGGCGCGGCCTGTTGCTTGCCGAGGGCGAGGAGTGGCGCGTGCAGCGCCGCACCGTCGCGCCGTCCTTCGCGCCGCGTACCGTGCCATTGGTGGCGCGCCATGTCGCCGGGGTTACCGACGAGCTGGCAGAGACGCTCGCCACCGAGACGGGGGAGGTCGATCTCGCCGAGCATATGCAGCGCCTCGCGATCGAAATCGCCGGCCGCGCGATGTTCTCGCTCGACATGGAGCGGTTTGCACCGCGCATGCGCGTGCTGTTGCAGGATTACGGCGAGCGCCTCGCGCAGCCCTCGCCATTCGAGATCCTGCTCCCGGCCTGGATCCCGACGCCGGGCGATGTCGCGCGCTGGCGTTTTCGCGGGCGATGGCTCGGCTTGATCGGCGAGATCATCGACGCGCGCCAGGCGAAGGGCGCCGCCGGAACCGGACGCGATCTGCTCGATCTGATGGCAACCGACCCCGAGACCGGCCGCAACGTGTCGCGGCGGCGGCTCGCCGACCAGGTCGCGACGATGATCGCGGCCGGCCATGCGACGACGGCGGTCACCTTGTTCTGGGCGTTCTATCTGCTCGCCGAGACGCCATCCGTCCAAGAGCGCGTCGCGGAAGAGGCCGCCCCGCTCGATCTGGGCCCGGACGGCGCCGCCAACGCCTTGCCGCATCTCGTCTATACCCGCGCCGTCGTGCAGGAGGCGCTACGCCTCTACCCGCCGGCCTACGGCATCTTTCGGCTCGCGCGGCGGGCCGACGAGGCCGGCGGCGTCGCGGTGCCAAAAGGCGCCATCATCATGATCGCGCCGTGGCTGTTGCACCGGCACAAAAAGCTGTGGACCGAGCCGGACGTGTTCGATCCCCGGCGCTTTTTGCCGGGGGCGCCGCCGCCCGATCGCTTCGCGTATCTGCCGTTCGGCATGGGACCGCGCGTCTGCATCGGCGCGCAATTCGCGCTGACCGAGGCGAGTTTGGTCCTGGCGCGGCTCGTGCGGCAATTCAGGGTCAGCCGCGCCGACAACCGGCCGGTTGTCCCGGTCGCGGCGATCACGGTTCGGCCGGATCACCCGCCGCCCTTCCGATTGCGGCCGCGCTGATTTCTGGCACAAACCCTGCTAAGACACGCCGATGGAATACACCGCCCTTGGCCGCACCGGCCTCAAGGTCAGCGTCGCCGGTCTCGGCTGCGGCGGCTTCAGCCGCTTGGGGCTCGGCACCGGGAAGAGCGAGGCCGACGCGATCGCGATCATTCGCGAGGCGCTCGACCTCGGGGTCAATCTGTTCGACACCGCGGCGGCGTATGGCACCGAGCCGGTGCTCGGCAAGGCGCTCGCCGGATACCCGCGCGACAGGGTCGTCATCTGCACAAAAGCGCCGTTCGGGATCAGCAATCCCGATTCGCTGCCGGAGCGCGCCGTCGCAAGCCTCGACCGCTCGCTGAAGGAGCTCGGCACCGATTACATCGATGTCTATCAGCTGCACGGCATCGCGCCGCGCGTCTACGACCATGCGCTCGATGTGCTGGCGCCGGCCTTGTTGCGCGAAAAGGAGAAGGGGAAGCTTCGCTGGCTCGGCATCACCGAGACGTCGCCGGGCGATCCCGAGCACCAGATGATCCAGCGCGCGGCGCACGACGGCGCGTGGGATGTCGTCATGGTCGCGTTCCACATGATGCACCAGAACGCCCGGCGGCTGGTTTTCCCACTGACGCAGGAGCACCGGGTCGGGACATTGCTGATGTTCGCGGTGCGCAACATCTTCTCGCGGCCCGAGCGGCTCGCCGAGACGATGCGCGAATTGGCCGATGACGGGCTCGTGCCGCGGGAGCTCGCCGACAATCCCGACCCGCTCGGCTTTCTCGTGCATGAGGGCGGCGCCAGCAGCGTCGTCGATGCGGCCTACCGCTTTGTGCGGCACGAGCCCGGCGTCGATGTCGTCTTGTTCGGCACCGGCGATCGCGAACATCTGCACAGCAACATCGCCTCGATCCTAAAGCCGCCCTTGCCCGCAGCCGACCGGGAGCGGCTCGCGTCACTGTTCGGGCATCTCGTCGGGGTCGGGCTCGACGCACCGCATCTGTCGCGCGCTGGCCGCGTCACGAATCCCTGAAGGCGGCGCTTACGCCGGCAGCTCCTCAGCGGCGAGCAATGGCGCCGGGGCGGCGCGCAATTGTGCCCGTGCCTGGAACCACAGGCGCACGATCAGCGATGTCGCGACGACGGCGAGACCGAGCGCCAGGCCCAGCCACAGTCCGACCGGACCGAAGCCGAGCGGGAAGGCAAGGAGCCAGCTGCCGGCAAAGCCGATTGCCCAATAGCCGATTGCGGCGAGCAGCATCGGCACGCCGGTGTCGCGGTAGCCGCGCAATGTCCCCACCGCGATGACTTGCACGCCGTCAAAGATCTGGAAGATCGCGGCGATGACAAACAGCTGGATGGCAGTCGCGAGCAGCGCGCCATTGGCGGGATCGTCGAGCGCGACATAGGCGCTCGCGATCGTGCGCGGCAAAGTCAGCAACAGTACCGCGGTCACGCTCATAAACGCGGCGCCAAGGGCGACGGCGATATAGGCGGCGCGCCGCGCCGCCGCGGGCACGCCCAACCCAAGCTGATAGGCGACCCGCACCGTCGCCGCCTGTCCGAGCCCCAGCGGCACCATAAAGCTGAGGCTCGCTACATTGAGAACGAGCTGGTGAGCGCCCAGCGCATCGGCGCCGAGAAGGCCCATCAAAATTCCAGTCATCGCGAACACGCCGACTTCGAGGCCGACGAGGACGCCGCTCGGCAGGCCGAGCCGCAGGATGCGCGGGATCTCGGACAAGACGCGCAACGCCAGCCTGACAGGCATGCGCGTCGGCATCCTCAGCATGTAGCCGGCCAGAGACAACAGCATCAGCCATTGCACGATGGCCGTCGCGCAGCCGGACCCGGCGCTGCCGAAAGCGGGCAATCCCAAATGCCCGAAGATCAGCACCCAATTGAGCGCCGCGTTGACGGGGATCGCGCAGAGCGGCACGAGCATGACGACTCGTGTCCGGAACGACGCGACCAGCAGAAACCGGAATACCGCAAACCCGAGAAACGCCGGCGCGCCCCAGCGGATCATCCGCAGATAGTTGCCGATCTCCGTGGCCAGCGCGGGCTCGTAGCCGAGCGCGCCGAGGAGCCACGGGATGGCGGTCAGGATTGCGATGACCGGCAGCGCCAGCGCCGCCGCGACGATCAGCCCGGCGCCGGCGACCCGGCCGGCGGTCGGGTGGTCGTCGGCGCCGATCGCGTGCGCCGCCAAGGGCGCCACCGCGGTCAGCACGCCCTGGCACAGCATCGCCATCATATAAAACAGCATCCCGCCGAGCCCAGCGGCGGCGAGCGGCGCGGCGCCGAGCTCGCCGACCATGATTGTGTTCGTGATGCCCATCGCCATCTGCGCCAGATTGGCGGCGGCAAGGGGTGCGGCGATCCCGAGCGTCGCGCGGACTTCCGACAGGATGGGCGAACGCTCCACGGTCATCGCCGGACATTAGGGCGGTTTTCGCCCGCCGGAAATGCCGCGACAGGATTCCGCGCGTATGCCTCTAGCCGCATGCAGCGGAACCGCGCCTTTTCGCGTCTCGTTCGGCAAAGAGGAGGAACCGATGATCAAAGCTCTGCTGACCCCTGTCGTCCTTGGCCTCGCGGTTGCGATGGTGATTCGCCTCGCGATGGCGCGCCGTGCCTAGCTGACGCCGCGCCGTCTTGGCGGGCGATTGCGGCGTTCCGATATTCGCCGGAGGATTGCACGCGAAAGGCCGTGACCGGCCTTTTTGACCCAGGACGGCCCGATCACCGCGATGGCGCTCGAAGAGTACAACCGCAAACGCGACTTTCGCAAAACGCCGGAGCCGGCAGGCCGGGTGCGCAAGCACGCGGCCGCAGTGCCGCTCTCCTTTGTCGTGCAGAAGCATGCCGCGAGCCGTCTGCATTACGATTTCCGGCTCGAGCTCAATGGCGTGCTGTTGAGCTGGGCAATCCCGAAGGGGCCGAGCCTCGATCCCGGTGAGAAGCGGCTCGCGGTCCATGTCGAGGACCATCCGCTCGATTACGGCGGGTTCGAGGGGGTTATTCCGAAGGGCCAGTATGGCGGCGGCACGGTGTTGCTGTGGGACCGCGGCACCTGGGCCCCCGAAGGACCCAACCCCGAGGAGGCCTATCGCAGAGGGGCGCTCAAATTCCGTCTCGATGGCGAGAAATTGCATGGCCACTGGGCGCTTGTGCGGATGGGCGGCAAGGCGGCAAACGAGCGGCGCGAGAACTGGCTCCTGATCAAGGAGCGCGACGAGGTCGCGGCGCCCGGGAGCGACGCCGCGCTGGTCGAGGACAATCCGCTCAGTGTTGCGACCGGCCGTTCCATGGAGCAGATCGCCGAAGACCGCGACCGGGTATGGGACTCGACAAAGGGCGAAATCCCCGGCGACCGTCCGGCCAAAGCAGCGGCTTCGAAAAAGATTACGCCGACAAGGCTGTCTGGCGCGCGTAAACGGGCGATGCCTGACCGCGTCGTGCCGCAGCTCGCAACCCTGGTTGACGACGCGCCTGAGGGAGCGGAATGGCTGCACGAGATCAAATACGACGGCTATCGGCTGCTGGCCCGCATCCAGAAAGGCAAGGCCCGGCTGATCACCCGGAACGGGCTTGACTGGACGGCAAAATTTCCGGTGCTCGCGCGGGCCATGGCGGCCTTGCCTGTCGAGACCGCGATGATTGACGGCGAGCTTGTTGCGCTCGCGGTCGACGGCACGACGAATTTTGCCGATCTGCAGGACCGCATCGCGACCGGCCGTACCGACGATCTCGTCTTCTTCGCATTCGATCTGCTCTACTGCAACGGCTTCGACTTG
>JBKOVT010000125.1:0-29450 GCA_046724035.1 Pseudomonadota bacterium
TTCGTCGTCTTTCTGCTGATCATCTTTCTGCGGCCGCAGGGCATCTTCGGCCGTCTCAGCGAGCGGGCATGAGCCGGGCACCCGACAAGAACGTGCTTGTGAGAACCCGGCTATGAGAACGGGGCCATGAGAACGCGGGCCGAAGCCAACCGGCAGCGTTGGGCGATCCTCGTCTTTGCGGTCGCCGTGCTGGTGCTGTCCTTCGTCCTTCTGAAAAGCGCCTATTACCAGCTCGTGCTGACCCAGGTACTCCTCTGGGCGGTCCTGTCGCTGGCCTGGAACATCCTCTGCGGCTATAGCGGCTATTTCTCGTTCGGCCACGCCGGGTTTTGGGGGCTGGGCGCCTACACGGTCGCGCTCGGCATGATGTATTTCGACCTGAGCCCGTGGATAACCATCCCGTTCTGCGCGCTGATCGGCGCGGCCGCCGGCGCAATCATCGGTTATCCGACATTTCGCCTGCGCGGGCATTACTTCGCGCTCGCGATGCTCGCCTATCCGCTCGCCACGCTCTACGTCTTCCAGTGGCTTGGCTATCAGGAATTGACGCTGCCGATGAAGCGCGAGGCGCCGCTTCTCTACATGCAATTCGAGGATCCCCGCGGTTATGTCGCGCTCGCGCTCGGGCTGCTCGTCATCGCGTTGCTGATCTCGCTCAAGGTCGAGAATTCACGCTTCGGCATGTCGCTGTTGGCCATCAAGCAGAACGAACCGGCGGCCGAGGCGGCGGGCATCAACACCTGGCGCTGGAAGATGCTGGCGCTGATGCTGTCGGGCGCCTTGGCCGCGGTGGCCGGCGGGTTTTACGCGGTCATCCTGCTGGTGGTGACCCCGGAGACCGTGTTTGGCATGTTGGTCTCCGCTCAAGCGTTGATCCTCGCCTTGTTTGGCGGGGTCGGCAGCCTTTGGGGGCCGGTCATCGGCGCGATCGTGCTCGTGCCCTTGGCCGAAGGGCTCAACGCCGAGCTCGGCGACATCTTGCCCGGCATTCAGGGTGTCGTGTACGGCGTCGCAATCATCGCGATCATTCTGCTTGCTCCCGAGGGCGTTTACTGGCGCGTCCTCGACCGGTTCTCGAAGCGCGCGCCGGGGGCGGAGCCGCCGTCACCGCTGCCGGCTCCTGCCAGCAACATCGCCCCGCTGCCGCGCGCGCCGGCCTCGAGCGGCGCCGATCTTCTCGTGCTGCGAGACATCGGGATCTCGTTCGGTGGGTTGCGCGCGCTGGACGGCATCGACCTCACCCTTCCCGAGGGCGGGCTCTACGGCATCATCGGCCCGAACGGCGCCGGCAAGACGACGCTGTTCAATGTGATCAACGGGTTTCTCGCCTCCGATCGCGGCACAATCACCTTCGCCGGCGAGCCGATCACCGGGTTGCGCCCGAACCAGGTATGCCGGCGCGGCATCGGGCGCACCTTTCAGGTTGTGCGCGCGTTCCCGCGCATGAGCGTCCTCGAAAACGTCGTCGTCGGCGCTTTTGTCGGCGCTGCGACCGATGCTGTCGCCCGTGAGATGGCGCTGGCGGCGCTCGACCGGGTCGGGCTCGTCGACCAAGCGGAAAAGATCGCCGGGGGGCTGACGACGCGGGAATTGCGCTTGATGGAATTGGCGCGCGCGCTCGTGCCGCATCCTCGCCTGATGCTGCTCGACGAGACACTCGCCGGCCTCGGCCACGACGATCTCGGCGGGATTCTCGGCGTCATCCGGCAATTGCGCGCCGAAGGTATTACCGTCTTGATCATCGAGCACACGATGCATGCCATGGTACAGCTGGTCGATCACTTCACGGTGCTCGATCATGGGCGCTTGATCGCCACCGGCAGACCGCAGGATGTCGTGCGCGATCCCCGGGTCATCGAAGCCTATCTCGGCAAGAAATGGAGCGACCGCGTCGCGGTCCCCGCAAAATAGGAGGAGATCGAAACATGCAGAATTCCCCGACACGGCGCAGCGTGACGGCCGGGCTGGCATTGAGCGCACTCGCGGTCCCCGCGCTGCACGCCCGCTCGGCAAAGGCACAGGCGAAATCGGTCAAGATCGCGATGATCGCGCCGCTGTCCGGCCCTTGGGCACGGCAGGGACAGCTGCTTCGGCAGGGCGCCGACATGGCGGTCGAGGAGTTCAATTCGCAAGGCGGGATCAAGTCGCTCGGCGGCGCCAAGCTCGAGATCATCTATGGCGATGCCGGCGACAATACCGAGAAGGCGAAGAATGCCGCACAGCGCCTCCTGTCCGATCATCCGGACCTGGTGGGCGGCTCTGGCGCCTGGCTCAGCTCCTTCACCTTGGCGGTGACCGAGGTCACTGAACGCGCGCAAGTGCCGTGGCTGACGCTGTCCTATTCCGACGCGATCACCAATCGCGGGTTCAAATTCGTCTTCCAGACCTCGCCCACCGCCGACTGGCAGGCTGCCGAGACATTGCCGACCGCATTGAAGCTCGCCGAGCACGCGACCGGCAAACGGCCAAAGACGATCGGCGTTATCCAGGACAACACCGCTTCGCCCGTCAGCTTCGGCAAATATCTGCGCGAGGGGGGTGGGCTCGAAAAGGTCGGCCTCAAGGCATCGGTCGACCAGATCTTCACGCCGCCGCTGTCGGACGCGACGCCGCTCGTCGACAAGGTGCGTTCGGCGAAGCCCGATTTCCTGCTGCTGCTGACTTCCGCGATGCCGGACTGCAAGCTGGTGCTGGAGAAGCTGGATGAGTTCAAGCTCGCCAAGGGTAAGATGCCGCTGGTCGGCAACGGTGCGCCGTTCGGCTCCCCCGAATTGCTCAATACGATCGGCCCCGAGCTGCTCGAAGGTCTCTTGTTCAGCGTCGCGAACTGGCCGCTGAAAGGGCAGGAAGAATTCATCGAGCGGTTTAAGAAGCGCACCGGCGAGCCATTCGCGACGCAGGACGCGCTGTGCGGCTATGGCGATGTCGCGATCCTGAAAGAGGCGCTGGAAGCCGCGGGCGTCGCCGACAAGCTGAAGGTCGCGGAGGCGATCCGGCAGATGAACCTGACGACCGGCCCCGCGGCGCAATTCTTCCCGGGCCCGATCAAGTTCGACGAGAAGGGACGCCGGCAGGACGTGCCGATGATCTTCGCGCAATGGCAGAAAGGCGTGCCGCTGACGGTCTTCCCGGAAAACCGCGCGCTCGCAAAGCCGTTCTGGCCATCGGTATAGGATCGGATAAGCAGTCGCAAAAAGGCCGAACCATCGGCCGGGGAGGGGCCCTATGCAGGCGGATTACATCATCATCGGCGCGGGATCAGCCGGCTGCGTCCTGGCCAACCGGCTCACCGAGGACCCCACGACCAAGGTCTTGCTGATCGAAGCCGGCGGGCGCGACTGGAACCCGCTCATTCACATCCCGGCCGGCTTCTTCAAGATGCTCGACCATGACACCTTGACGTGGAAGTACCGCGCGGAGGCTGATCCCGGCACCAATGGCCGAGCGATCGTCTACACGCGCGGCCGGGTGATCGGCGGCTCGTCCTCGATCAACGGGCTCATCTACATCCGCGGGCAACCCGAGGATTACGACCATTGGGCCCAGCTCGGCAATCGCGGCTGGTCGTGGGACGATTGCCTGCCCTATTTCCGCAAAGCGGAACGGTGGGAGGGCGAAGCCAGCGACGCGCGCGGCAAGGAGGGTCCGCTCTTCACTTCGAAAACGGACCGCCCGCCGATCTGCGCCACCATTCTCGAAGCGGGCAAACAGCTCGGTCTGGAATACCGCGAGGATGTCAACGATCTGCCGCCGGGTCATGGCGACTGCATCGGCTGGTGTCAGCAAACCCGCGGCGGCCGCCGCCGCGCCAGCGCCGCGCGCACCTATCTGCGTCCGGCGCTGAAGCGCCCGAACCTGCAGCTCGTCACCCATGCCCTCGTCCATCGCGTGCTGTTCGACGGCAAGCGCGCCGTCGGCGTCGAGTTCTCGCGGAACGGTCACACCGAGCGCGCCGACGCTGCGCGCGAAGTGATCCTATCGGCAGGCGCGATCGGCTCGCCGCATATCCTGCAATTGTCGGGTGTCGGTGATCCCGAGCATCTCGGCCGTATCGGCGTGCCCGTCACGCATGAATTGCGCGGCGTCGGGAAGAATATGCAGGACCACTACGTCGCGCGCGTCTCTTACCCGGTCGTCGGCGCCCAGACTGCGAACGAACGCTCGCGCGGGCTGCCGCTCGCCGGCGAGGTCGTGCGCTGGCTGCTGACCGGCAAAGGCATGCTGACCTATAGCCCTTCGATCGTCGCGGCTTCGGTGAAGGTGCTCGAGGAATCCGCGACGCCGGACATGCAGGTCACCTTTGCGCCGGGCAGCTTCAAAGACGGCCAGATCGGCGCTTTGGAAGAGACACCGGGGCTTTCGGCGGGCGCCTGGCAGATGCGCCCCTTGTCGCGCGGTTATGTAGAGGCGAAATCGAACCGCCCGGGCGACATGCCGGCGATCAACCCACGCTATCTGTCGGAGGAAAGCGATCGGCGCGCCATTATCGGCGGTCTGCGTTTTGCGCGCCGCTTGTTCGACACGCCGCCGCTGAAGCAATTCGTCCGCGACGAGACACTGCCGGGATTACAAATTCAGAGCGACGATGAGCTGCTCGATTATGCGCGGCAATATGGAGGCACCTGCTATCACGCCAGCTGCACCTGCATGATGGGGCAGCACCCGATGGCCGTGGTCGATGACGAGCTGCGCGTGCATGGGCTCGATGGGCTCCGGGTCATCGACACCTCGGTCATGCCGGCGGTGACCTCGACCAACACCAACGCGCCGACCATCATGATTGCCGAGAAGGCCGCCGCCATAATCAAGGGCGCCGAACGGCAAAAACTGGCGGCGTAGGTTTTAGGCGAACGGAGAAAGCGATGGCTGACGACGACGCGTTGTTTCGGAAAGGGATGCCGATCAGGCGCGAGGTGCTGGGGCCCGACTATGTCGATGCCTCGATGGCCCGTGCCGACGAGTTCATGATGTCGTTTCAGCGGGCGACCACGGCTTGGGCGTGGGGCTGGGCCTGGGGCGATCCGACGCTCGACCGCAAGACGCGCAGCCTGATGAACCTGGCGATGCTGACCGCGCTCAACCGCGCCCCGGAAATCAAGTTGCACGTCAAAGGCGCTCTCAACAACGGCGTTACCGTCGAGGAGATCAAGGCCGCCTTATTGCACGCGACAGCCTATTGCGGGATCCCGGCTGGGCTCGACGCCTTCCGCGCGGCCCACGAAGTGCTGGTCAGCGAAGGCGCCCTGGGCAAGCCAAAAACGTAAACCGCTGGTCCGGTCCGGATAGCGGCGTCTCGCGCCGCCGCCATCCAGCGTGTCCGCTAAGCGCGGGTTGGGCGCTCAGTAACCCCAGCGGTAACCACCGAGCTGGTGCCGATTGAGATCGTTCGCGACATAGTCGTTCGGCCCGCGCCAGCCGTAATAATGACGCCAGTACGGCCGGTAATATCCGTAGCGGTTCGGCACACAGCGGCCCCAGCGGTTCGGGTGCCACCCCCGCCCGCATCCCCAGGCCGCCGTGACGACATTCGAGGCCTGCTCGGTGCCCGGATTTGGGATGACCGGGGCGGCGGATGCCGACGCAGCGCCGATGACGCCGAGAGCCCCTGCCAACGCAATGACCTTTGCCAGACGCATCTGAGCTTCCTTTTCGGAGTCGACCCCAGCCACAACGATTGACACCGTCGCGTAATCCGCCGTGCTCGGCGAGCCTAATCGAATTTTCTGGGGATTACTGCTCGATCCAGGCGTCGGAAAGGTCCTGGCCAATGTAATGGCTCGGCGACATGTTCCAGCCCTTGAACTTCGCCGAGGAAACCATAAGGCGGTTCCACCACAAGAGCGGCACCGTATTGGCTTCCGCCAGCGCGTGCCGCTCGAAGTCGCGGACGATCTTGGCGCGTTCGCGCGTGTCGGTGCTGATCGCCTGTCCGATATAGAGCGCGTCGAGGAACCGGTCGGTCGAGCCCGCGTGATTGCTCGGCGACAGGTCGCGCGACACATAGCGGGCGAGGTTGATCGTCGGATCGTCAAAATAGTCGGCGGCGAGGTCGACGGCGGCTGCGAATTTCCCCTTTTCGAGCGCCGCCTGCCACTCTTTCGTGCTCAGCATCTCCTGCGTCGCATGCACCCCGATTTCGCGCCATGCGGCCATGGCGAACTCGCCAGCGGCGGCATACGGCACCGGAACGTCCTTGCGGTTTGTCAGAGTAACCTCGAGATTTGGGACGCCAGCTTCGGCCAGGAGCCGCTTGGCTTCGGCTCGTGATGCAGCGATGTCGCGGGAAAAGCCGGGCATCGTCACGAGCTCCGCCTCGGGCGTGCTGATCGTCGAACCCGGCCGCATCACCCCGCCGACATATTTGAGAAAGGTAGTGCTGGCGAGCGCCTCGGCCCCTTTCCAGCGATCGATGGCAAGCGACAGCGCGCGGCGTACGCGCGCGTCGTTAAACGGCGGCTGTGTGGCGTTGAAAACGAGGGCGACATAACTGATCCATGGGCCTTCGCGCACTTCAAGGCGATTGCCGGCGCTCTCGACCATCTCGTCTCGCTCGGTCGGGGTAAAGCTGCGGAACTGCGCCATGATGCGGCCGCTCTCCATTGCCTTAACCGCGGTTTCGCCGGAGATGAACTCGGCGCGATAGCCATCGAGATAAGGCTTGCCCTGCTGAAAATATTTGTCCCAGCGCTTGCCCGACCAGTGATCGCCCTTGACGTGCTCGACAAAAACAAACGGACCGGTGCCGAGGATGTGCGTCTTCGGAAAGGTCGGATCCTCGGCAAGCTTCGTGGCGCTGTAGATGCAGTTCCACGGAGAAGCGAAGTTCGCCAGCATCGCCGCGTCCGGCCATTGCAGGTGGAAAACGACGGTCAGCGGATCGGGTGTTTCGATCGACGTGATCGCGGCGTAGTCGGCTTGGCGCACCGAGAGGACGCCCTCCGGCGGATGAACGATGCGGTCGTAGCTTGCCTTCACATCGGCAGAGGTCAGTTTCGAACCGTCGTGAAACAGCACGTTCGGGTGCAGCTTGAACGTGTAGGTGCGGCGGTCCGGCGAGACATTCCAGGAGTCGGCGAGATCGCCGACGACTTGCGGATAATTGGCGGTATCGAATTTGAGGAGTGTCGAATAGTGCGGCGCCACGACGTGCATGAGGACGAACGAGAAGTTGGCGTGGCAGTCATAATTGGCCGGCTCGGCGTCGACGGCAAACGGCAAGGTGCCGCCGCGGTGCGGCGAAGGAGAGGCCGCGCCGGCAATTCCGGGAAGGGCAAGCAAAACCGCGCAGCAGGCGGTAGCCAGGCGACGGCGCAGCCAATACCGGGCGGCCCGATCATCAGCGGGCGCGCGCGTGGGCTCGTTCTTCATTGCGATCTCCAGCGAAAGAGGTTGTCGCCTGCGGCGAGGCTTATCGGGGCGCACCGGTCTGCCAGCGGCTGTACTGCTGGAAGAGTTCTTCCTTTTCCTGATCCGTCATCGGCGCACCGCCGGCTGACCGTCGGTGCTCGTCGATGAAATGCGCAAACATCGCCTTCAGGTCGTCGGGCTTGGGCGCGTTGGCAATCTGCATGTTGCGCTGCAGCCATTGGTCGGCGGGCTGATAACGATGCCAGCCGGGCAGCTCGGCGGTGAGGTTCACTTCGCGCCACTTCGGATGGTGTCCGGGTTCCAGCAGCGATTGAAACCCGGTGAAGAACACATCGACGAAATTGGCGACATTCCGAGAACGCTCCATCGACTGCCGAAGATCGGCAACCAACAGAACATTGCCGACCGCGACCGTGTCGACGGCTCGGTCCTGCGATACCAGACCGGGATAATCCGCTGCGGCGAGGCGCGTTGGCGCATAGGAGCTGCTGCTGACTGCCGGATTGAACGGAATCGACAGAAGGTGCAGCCCGTCATCGCCCTTTAGGCTCATGAACAGGGGCGCGGGCTTACCCGCGACAAAGGCCAGCGCGGCGATCTCGCCGCGGCGCAACTTATCGAGCGCGACTTCCTGGCTGTCGTTTGTCGCCACCACCGGTATTTGCAGCATCTCGAACAAGCGCGTCGCGGTGATCGAGGTGCCGCTGCCGCGCAGGTCGATATTCACCTTCTTGTTGGCGAGCTCGCTGACGTTTTTGATCTTGGGGCCGGCGAGCAGGTGAAATTCCTCGTTGTACAACCGGGTGATGTACGTCATCGACACTTCGATGCCCGGCAGCAATTTCTGCTCTCGCGCGTATTCGAGGGCGTCGCTCTGCACGATCGCCATGTCGATGCCGCGGAGATATTTGAGGTCGGTCAGGCTTTGCAGCGCGCCCTTGCCGACGACCGGCACGACACGCCGCGTCGCCCCATCATCGACCAGGTTGGCGAGATCCTCGGCAATCCTGACCGAGATACCGGCGGCGCCGGATGTTTCGATCTCGACAACACCGCGGTTGATCACCGTAACCGCCTGTTCGGCAGCGCTGGCGCACGGCGCCTGAAGGACCCCGATCAGGGCCGCGAATGCCGTCACGCTGCACAATTTCAAACGGCCCATGATCGCCGCTCCTATTTGGTTTGGATGCCCTTCAGCAGGATGTCAGCCTCGGCAACGCCGAGTTCTTTGGCGCGCCGGTACCAGAACGCCGCCGTTTTGAGGTCGCCCTTGATCGCGCGCAGCTTGGCTCGCTCGAGGAAGGTCGGGTCGTAGGTTTCGCCGAGCCGCAATGCCGCATCGCCGTTGCCGGCTTCGGCGGCGCGCTCGTAGTACAGGCGCGCCGAGGCAACATCGCCGACGCTGAACAGCGAGTCGCCGCGCGACAACAGCGCCGCCGTTTCGGCGGCAGTCAGGCGCGGCTCGGATGACGCTGTTGGTTTCTGCGCGGTCGGTGCGGCAACCTCCGGCACGGGCGCGTTGTCCGGCGCAGGCTCTTTCGGTGTCTCAAGCTTGGCGACGCTCGGCGTCGCCTCCTTCGGCATTTCAGGTTTCCCGGCGTTCGGCGGCGCTGGCAATGGCTGCGCCGATGCAGCGGGAGCGGGGGCCGGTGCTGGCGTCGCCGCAGACGCGTGTTCGCGAGCGGTGGCGGCAGGCGCGGGTGCGGGCGCTGTCTTAGCCGGGGCCGGTGCTGGCGCCATTGTCGCCGCCGTCGGCGCTTTCTCCTGGGCCGATTTCTCCTGGCTTGCAGTCGCCGCAGATTCGTTGACCGGGGTGGTCTTCAGGGCGACCTGTTCGGTCCCGCGCGGCGACAGCGCAAACCAGCCGCCGCCCGCGATTGCTGCGACCGCGACGAGCGCAATCGCGATGGCCATGACCGGGATCCGCCGCGCCGGAGGCTCGGCCTCGATCGCAGCTTGGCCTGCTTCGAGCGCGACGCCAAGCGATGCGGCTCGGTTCGACACCGGCGTATCGAAGGTTGCGTAATCGGGTCCGGCCCGGGTGCTCGGTGCTGCAGGCTGATCGACCGTCTCGCGGATTGGCTGCCGTTCGCCGGCTACGCTCGGAGCGACGCCGGAAGCCGAACGGATTATCTCCCTGAGATCGACACCGCTCGGCTCGTGGCTCGGCGCCGTTACGGCGGGCGGGGCGCTCGGAACCGCCGATACCTCGACCGGTATCGGCGCCGGCTCGATCACGGGAGTGGCCGCCACTGCTGGGCTCTCGAATGCGGGATCGGCAGCGCTCTCTTGAGAGACAGGGCGGTTTACTTCCAGGGACACCTCATGCGATGGCCATGTCTCCGCGGACCGCGCTGTCGGCTCTGGCGGCGCCAGTAGTGCGGGTGACACAGGCTCTTGCGGGATGGGCGCGGGAAATGTTGCGCTCTGCGGCGAAAAACTCGCCACGTTCGGCGTCGGCTCGGGCACGCTCGGCGTGGGCTCGGGCACGCTCGGCGTCGGCTCGACAAGGCTCGGCGCCGGCTCGGGGTATTGCGGCGAGGGGGCGAGGCTCGGGGGCGGTTCGACAGCGCTCGGGGGCGGTTCGACAAGGCTCGGCGTCGGCTCAACCGGCTGTCGCCGCCACAATGGCTGGGCGGGTGGGGCAGCGGGCTTCTCGATCGCGGGAGGCTCGACAGCAGCCGCGGTGCTCCGATACTGCGGCGGGGTCGGCGGCGCGCTCGCCGACGCCGCATCGCGATACGCCTGCGTTGGTGTGCTCGAGCGCATTTGCGACGAGGGGGTCGACACCGCCCATTCGCGCCTGAACGAGGTCTTTGCTTCGGTCTCGGGCTTTTCTGCCTCGCTCTCCGCGCTTTCGCGCTCCTTCGTGAGGCTCTTGACCTCCGCCAGGATCTCGGAGACCGGCCGGCGCGCTTGCACGAGCTCGGAGAAGACTCGCTTGACGCCGTCCTGATCGTTGGCGCGCACGCACTCGCGCAGCTCGTCATAGAGTCGCGCGATATCAAAGGCAGTGGCTAAGCTGGGCATTGCGGCCCCCTTACACGCAGCTTGCTCGCTCGCGTCGCGTGCGTCGCGGAACGCAGGCTCGCCCGGCGAGCTTCGATCCGGTTCGCGGCCAAATGGCCTGCCGCAGCAAGCGGTTTGTCGGCGTCTTCACCATCACTCACTTAGGTTTGTGGTCCGAATAAAAGACGAATTAGCTCTCAACATGCGTAATAGTAGGCGCTGTTTATACGTATACGGACCTAAATAGAAAGTTAACTCTGTTGCCGAATACTCTTCGGCATTGATCAATTTTTTACCGTTATTTTTACCGGATTTTGACTGTCTTGTTCTTCACCAGGCGGGCACGTCGCTCCCTGATGTTCCAAGTTACCGGCTAGCCGCTTCGGTTTGCGGCACCTGGACTTCTTCCAGGGCTTTGGCCAGTTCCGCCTGCACCAGCCGATTGAGGATCCCGCCGAGCCTCGCGTCGAGCCAGCTGCGCAGCATCGGCTTCACGAGTTCGCGGACGACATCTTCGAGCGTCTCGGCCGGCCCGGTCGCGGGCTCGTCGAGCGCGCTCGGGCTGCGCGGCGCGCTCGCGGGCGCGACCGCCCTGGCGGCCATCTCGTCGCTCTGCGGTTCCGTCTGCACGGGCTCGCCCGCGGCTCGGTTCGTCTCCTGACCGGGCGGTCTGCCGCGGTTCTGCGCCCGTCCTTTGCGATTGTCCCCGGCCGCGTCGGAGAGCTTGAGCACCTCAGCCGATTGTGGTGCAGCGCCCGCTGGCTCCTCGGGCTTACCCTCGTCGACGAGCTTGCGCTCGATCTTCTTGAGGATCTCGTCCATCGACTGTTCGGTCGAGAGATCGGAATCCGGCATCGGCTCACCTCGCACCCGTTTGTTCCACCGGGATGTGCCCTCGAAGACGGCGGGACATCCTAAGATGCGGCCGGTTCGCTAGTGGTCCGAACCGGACCCGAAGGGCCGATTGGGGCAGGCGCGCCGGACTTTGTTCTGACGGCGGTAAAGACGAGGGAAAGGGTTTAACGAGGCGTTAACCTCAAGATTTGAAAAGCTCAAATCCCATAGATCTGCGCGCCGCTTTGCGATGAACTTGCGGCGCAAACGGAAAGCGAGCGGTACGCCCGGCGTGCCGCTCGCTGTTACGTAAAATGCTCCCTTATTCCAGGGAGCCGGCCTCGCCCGGTCCGGTCAGCGGGTGACCGGCTGCGTGCTGGACGTGCTCGGCGCCGTCGTGGACGTCGTGGTGCTGGTGCCACCCGCCCCGATTGGCGAGGTCGTGCTGGGGCTGGCTGCGGGGCGGCCGGTCATTGAGCCCGACCCGGCCGGAGCCGCCGCGGAACCCGCCGGTGGCGTCGTCGAGCCGATCGCCGGACCCCCGCCGCCGCCGATCCGGGCGACGGTCTGCTCGTCGAGCGTCCCGGTTTGACGCAGCCCGTTCTGCTGCTGATAGCGGGCGAGCGCGCGATGCATCTCGCTGCCGACCTTGCCGTCGATCGGCCCTTTGTAAAGGCCCTGCGCCTGCAGCTGCTGCTGCGCCTGGCGCACCTCGTCCTCCGAGAGGTTCCGCGACCAGAAGCTGTTGCCGTTCGCCGGTTGCTGCATGCTTGCCTGCGGCGCCGGATGCGAGGTCATGCTCGGATTGGTAGGTGCCGCGCTGGCCGCGCTCGGAGCCGTCGCGCTCGGCACCGTCGTGCTGGTCGTGGTCGGCGCGGTCGCGCTCGGGGCGCTCGAATAGGTGCTCGGCGCCGTGGCGGAAGGCGTCGTCGTAGTGCTCGTGGTCTGCGCCTGGACCAAGCCGGCGAGGCCCGCCGCCGCGGCCAGAGCGATAACGGCTGTCAGAGTACGCTTCATCAGGACTCTCCACGATTGGGGAAGGATCAGCCACCCGCCGAACGACTGATAGGCGATGCTGTTCCCTGCTCGCGGAAAAGTTGGGCTTGCGAACTCCTGCTCAGCTCTCGGTCGAAACCGATAAGCTCCGATTATTCGCCGCTGCTCACCGAAACGCCGACGAGTTTCTCGAAGACTTTGATGATCGCCGAGCCGTCCTCTTTATTGAGCCCCTGCGCGCGCGCCATTTGATAGACCTGCTGCGACACATTGGCGAGCAACAGCGGCACACCCAGCCGCTTGGCAAACGCCGTCTCCAATTCCTGGTCCTTGTACGAAATGTCGATCGTGCCGCCCGGCGTGAAGTCGCGCTTCAGCATGCGCGGCACCCGGTTTTCGAACTGCACCGAGGAGCCGGTGCTGACCCGGATTACGTCGTAGATCTTCTGCGGGTCGAGCCCCGCCTTGACGCCGTAGACGAGCGCCTCGGCGATCGCGACAGTCTGGATCTGTCCCAGCATGTTGTTCAGCAATTTCATCGCCAGCCCGTGCCCGAGCGCGCCGACATGGAACAAATTCTTTCCCATCGCGCGAAACAGATCTTCGCATGCCGCATAGGTCTCCGCAGCGCCGCCGACGATGATCGAGAGTTCACCTGAGTTTGCGCGCACCGTGCCGCCGCTGACCGGCGCGTCGAGCATGGCGATGCCGCGCTCGGCGAGCTCCCGTTCGAAACGGCGCGCCGCGAACGGGTCGATTGTGCTCATGCACAGCACGATATGCCCAGCCTGCGCGCGGGTGATGATGCCTTGCTGGCCGATGATGACCGCCTCCGCTTGATCGGTCGTCTCGACCATGCAGATCGTGCGTTCGGTCGCACCCGCGACCGCGGCGGGTGAAGTTTCGACCGCCGCGCCCTCGGCGATCAGCGGGTCGAGCTTTTTCGTATCGATGTCGTGCACGACCAGCGAGAAGCCGGTTTTCAGCAGATTGCGTGCCATCGGCCCGCCCATATTGCCGAGCCCGATGAAGCCGACTTTCCCGGCCATGCCGTCCTCCTCCATCTCATGCTGCGCGCGCGCAAAGCCCCTCTCCCGCACTGCGGAGAGGGTGGCGAGCCCGGAGGGCGAGCCGGGTGAGGGTGGTTGACTTATTGCAGACCCTCACCCGCCTGTCGGGCCCTCAGGCACCCTCTCCCGCATCGCGGAATGGGGCCTGCCTGCAGGCTCAGTTCGGGGTCCAGCTCAGCGAGCGGATCTCGGTGAACTCGCGCGGCAGCTTCACCCAAGTGTCGCCGGCATTCTCGGTCTTGTACAACTCGCCGTAATGGCTGCACGCAACGACCAGCCCGGGATCGGCCGGATGCGTCGCGAAGGCCCAGATCGGCGAGTTCGGCTTTACCGGCAATTCCGCCATGCGCCAATTCTTGCCGCCATCGGTCGAGCGCTGGATCGCGCCCGTCGTGCCGACGGCGCCGTCGCCGGTCGCCACAAACAGCGTGTCGGGATCGTCCGCCTTCTGCGCGAGGCTGCGGCAATAGGGCAGGGGGAACTGATCGCCGACGCCGAGCCCGGCCCAGCTTTCGCCGCGGTCGTGGCTCGCGAAGATCTCGCGGGGCGTCGTCGTCAGCACGGTCGCGCCGCCATTGACGACGACGCCGATGTCGTGAATGTCGGGGTCGTTGATCCCCTTAGTGATGCGCCGCCAGCTGTCGCCGCCGTCGGTGCTGTGCAAGACCCCGTCCACCTCGATACCGGCCCAGACGTGATTGTGGTCGGTCGGATCGACCGTCAATGCGGTGACGCGCGGGACGCGCACATTTGGGCATTCCTCGGCGATCGTCGCCGGCAGTTTCTGCCAGCTGCGCCCGCCGTCTTTCGAGCGGTAGAGCGCCGCCGGCCGGGTCCCGGCGAAAATCGTGTCGGGATCGGCGGGATCGACCGCGATCTTCCACACATCCATCTTGTTCATCGGCGAGTCGAGCCGCTCAAAGCTCTGCCCGCCATCGCCGCTCTTGTAGATGCCGTCATCGGCGCCGGCAAAGACCGTGCGTGTGTCGTGCGGATGCACCGTCAGGCCGAAGACACGGCTCTCGCTCCACAGCCCCTTCATGACGCGCCGCCAGCTCTCGCCGCCATCGCCGCTGAGCCACAGCCCGCTGCCGATCGTGCCGGCGCAGATCGTGTATTTCCCTGCCATTGCTTCCTCCCTAGGAACTCCGTCGTCCCGGCGACAGCCGGGACTCACGATTCAGACATTGCACCGCTTGAGGCACGGGTCCCGGCTTTTCCGGGACTGCGGTTTTGTTCTAGTGCGTGCCTTCCCAGCCGGTATGCGAGATGTCGATGACGACCCCATCGGGGCCGGACCATTTCATCTCGAAATTGGCCTGGCCGCCGGCCGCCATTGTCGCATCGACATGGTCCTTAGCGGTCAGCCGCTGCGCTTTTGCGTTTTCGAGTTTCTGGCAGGCCTCGTCGAGATCATCGACCTCGAAGCCGAAATGATGGATGCCGTCGAAGTTCGGCCCATGCGCGCCGACATCGGGCGATGCCTCGGTCTTATAATTGAGGATCGCGACGTTGATGTGGCCGTCAGTCAGGAACACCGCGCCGTTTGGGCTACGGCGCAATTCCTTTAAGCCAAACGCCGATTTGTAGAACTCGGCGACTTTCGCCGGCTCCTTTGTCGTCAGGGCGATGTGTTTGATGCGTGCCATGATCTCCTCCCTTACTGCTGCCGCGGTCTGTCGTTGCTGATCCCGTTGATCGCGCGCCAAATGCGTTCCGGCGTTGCCGGCATTTCGATATGCGTGACGCCGCATTCCGAAAGCGCATCGACGACGGCGTTGATGACGACGCCCAATGCCGGCGTCGTGCCGCCCTCGCCGGCCGGGCGGATGCCGAGCGGATGGGTCGGGCTCGGCACTTCCGAGAGCTCGGTGTCGAAGAACGGCACCATGTCCGCTTTCGGCATCGCATAATCCATAAACGAGCCGGACAGCACCTGCGCCGTGCCGGGTTCGTAGACGCATTGCTCCCACAGCGCCTGCCCGACCCCTTGCACGATCCCGCCATGCACCTGGCCGTGCACGATCATCGGGTTGACCGCGCGCCCACAATCGTCGACCGCGCTGTAGCGCACGATCTCGACTTCGCCGGTGTCGGGGTCTACCTCGACCTCGCAGACATGGCAGCCATAGGGGAAGGCGGCGAGGTTGACGGTCTCGTCGCTCGTCCCCTGTAGCGGCCCCCGCAATTCCTCCGGCAGGTCGCTGCGCTCCAACGCCGCGCGCGCAGTCTCGAAGATGCCGATCGCGCGGTCGGTGCCCTTCACCTCGAAGCGTCCCTCGGTGAAGGCAATGTCCTCGACCGCGGCTTCCAGCACATGGCTGGCAATTTTTAATCCCTTTTCGATGATCTGGTTCGACGCGTTGAACATGACGATGCTGCCGAGCCTGAGCGCGCGGCCGGAATGCGCGCCGCCGCCGACCGAAACGCGATCGGTGTCGCCCGTCACGAGCTTTACCGTATCGATCGGCACGCCGAGCCATTCGGTGATGAGTTGCGCAAAGCTCGTCTCGTGGCCTTGCCCCTGGGAGGTCGTGCCGATGACGACTTCGACGGTGCCGCCGACCGGGCCTTCGGGCTTCACGGTCACCTCGGCCTTTTCGCGCGGCGCTCCGGTCGCCGTGTCGACATAGTTCGCGACGCCGATGCCGCGGTACTTGCCGTGCCGGCGCGCTGCCTGGCGCCGCGCCGGAAAGCCTTGCCAATCGGCGATCTCGAGCACGTGCTCCATGACGCGGTGGTAGGCGCCGCTGTCATAGACCATGCCGAAGGGATTGGTGTACGGCATCATCGATTCCGGCACGAGGTTGCGCCGCCTCAGTTCGATGCGGTCGATGCCGGTCTCGATCGCCGCCAGATCGATCAGCCGCTCCATGACAAACATGACCTCGGGCCGGCCGGAGCTGCGATACGGCCGCGTCGGGATCGTGTTGGTCAGCGCGGCGCGCCCGCGGAAATGAACGGCCGGCACATGGTAGATGCTCGACATGATCTCGACCCCCTTGTTCAAGGGGCCGAAGGCGAGCGCATAAGCGCCCTGATTGACCAAATTCGAGCCGCGCATCGCGAGAAATCTTCCCTCGCGGTCAAGTGCCAATTCGGCGCTCACCGCGAGATCGCGCGCCTGGTGATCGGCGACAAAATATTCCTGCCGGTCGCTGGTCCATTTGACGGGTCGGCCGAGCCGCTTCGCAGCCCATGCGACGAGCGCGAATTCCGCATTGAATGACCCGCGCGTCCCGAAATTGCCGCCGACATCGTTCATCACAACCCGCGCCTGCTCGGGCGCGATCCCGAGCACGGCGGCGAGATCGCGCCGCGGACTGACCGCGCCGCCGGCTCCGGCGTAGAGCATGTAGCGCCCGCTCTCCCGGTCGTAGTCGCCCACTGCGGCGCGCGGCTCCATCGGGACGCCTGCGATGCGCGGGATCCAGGTGTCGAGCCGCACGATATGCGCAGCGCGCGTGAAGGCCGCCTCGGTTGCCGACTGATCGCCGACATCGCCATCGAGGATAACGTTCGGGAAGTTCTCGCGGGCCCGCGGCGCCCAGGGCTTCACCGCGTCGAGCGCCTCAGAGACGGCCGGCAATGGCTCGTATGCGACCGCGACGGCCTCGGCCGCATCTTTCGCCTGCGCCACACTCTCCGCGATAACGCAGGCGACGATCTCGCCGACATGGCAGATTTCCGGCCCGACGATCGCCTCGTGCTGCGGTCGCAGGACCGGCGTCCCGTCCCGGTTCTGGATGCTGATATCGGCCGGGTGCGTGTTCGCGATATGCGGCAGCGGGTTGAGACCGTCGGCCTTTACATCCTCGTTGGTCAGCACCGCGAGCACACCCGGCATCGCGCGCGCTTTCGCCGTATCGATCCCGCGCGCCCAGGCATGTGCGTGCGGTGCGCGCACCATGACTGCATACGCTTGGTCGGGCAGGTTGAAATCGTCGCTGTAGCGGCCCCGGCCTGTCAGGAGGCGCAGATCCTCGCGTCGCCTGACCGGCTGCCCGATCCCCGTACCTGCCGCCGCACCGTCCATCAACCCTCCTTGTTAGTTGTCATTGCGAGGAGCGCAGCGACGAAGCAATCCCGTTCAGTCAGCCTCAGTCGGCACGAGATTGCTTCGCTCCGCTCGCAATGACACCCGTGTGACTATGCCGGGAAGGACAGGAAGCATTTGTCCGAAGCGAGGATATAGGTCTCCATGTAATCCTGGATGACCGGCTTCTTGCGGCCGAGCGCCTCCATGGCGCCGGCGAGCGCCATCCAGTTCAGCATCTCGTGCTGGCCAGAATATTCCATCTCGTCGAGCGTCCGCTTGCGCCAGGTGCCCCAATCGCCGCGGCTGATCGCATCGAACAGGATGCGGTCGCCCTCATGGTCGGGCCACAAATAGCCGTTCTTCGGCGACAGGAAGCAATGCGACCAGCTCGACGAGGCGACGAGCGCTACCCGATACGGTGATTTCGCCAATACCTCGGCGACCGCGGCGCCGACATCCATGCAGCGCCAGGGGTGCGGCGAGGGCGGGTCGCCCGATTCACCTTCCGGCCGTGGCGGCCCGTACAGGTGACCGAAGCCGCCCTTGGCGTGAATCAAATTGCGGCCGTAGCAGTTGATCGCAAACGGCACGACTGGATAGGGGAAGCCCTGCCGGTCCCAGTCGAGATACAGAAACGTGTTGGTGAAGGCGTGCGCCATCGGGTGGTGCAGCGGCTTGTACGCATAGGCGAGATCGATGCCGCGCTCGATAAGCCCCGTCGCGATGAACTTCGCCGCCTCGCGGTGGCCTTTGAGCCGCAACGTCCAGTCGGCCGCCTCGCCCCAGCGGTTCGGCTTGCCCTTGCCGTTGCTGCCATTGGCGGTATGCCAGGGCTGCAGGTCGAATTCATCGTCATAGCCCAGGACGCAGAACGGCGGGACGATGTCCTCCTTGAAGTTCTCATACTGGTCGTCACCCCACACCAGCACGAAATCCGGCTTGAAATCGTCAAGGATCTTGCGGATCGCGCGGAAATCGTTGCCAAAGCGCTCGCCGCAGCGGTTGGCGGCCGAAAGGCCGTCATCATTGCCGAGCTCGGCCAAGAGCTCGGACGGCCAATTCGCCGGATCCTTTACCGCCGGGTCGACATTGGGCGCGTCGAGCACGCGTTTGAAAACGCCGGTCAGCCCGTCATTCGGCAGGCACAGCGTCGGCCAATGCGTGCATCCCAGTCCGAGAATTTCCGCCATCTCCGTTTCCTCCGCTATCGCGTTTCGTTCGATCTGAAGAACTGTTCCAAATCCGGCTGCGTCGCGAAAATCTCGCTGCCATCGGGCAGCACGACCCAGGGCTGTTTGCTGCGCGTCCAGAAATGCGCGGTCGGCTTCAGCCAGGACGTATCGTCCAGCGTGCCGCCGCGAACCCGCCGGATCATCTCTCCGGGCGTTGTTCCCGGCTGCGGGCTGCTGGTGAGCCAGCAGCCGCATTCCGGGCACAGCCATCGCGTGACGGTGCGCCCGCTCTCCGCGATCTTCTGAAGCAGCCGCGGCTCGCCCTTGGTTAGTCGAAAGGCGCTATCCGGGACGGTGATCGCGAGCGAGAACGCGCTGCCCGTGAGGTGCTGACAATCCGTGCAGTGACAGGTGTACGCCATCCGCGGTGTTTCGCTGATTTCATAGCGCAGCGCGCCACAGAGACAACCGCCGGTCAATGGAAGTTCCACCGCGCCGCTGCTCATGCCTCAGCCCGGCGCCTTGGGAAAGCGCGGGATGTCGCCGTGCACCTGGACCCAGGGCACCGCGTCGTCGCGAAAAATCTCCCGTGCCGGTGCCACGATGGTGGGATCGTCAAAGGTGCCGACAGTGAGGATGGCCATGCCGGGTCGCGTTCCCGGCTCTTCGGCAATCGACGAGCCGCATTCGGGGCAGAAATGCCGCAGGATCGTCTTGCCGCTGCCACCCACGCCGGTGAACGTCTTCACCGGACCGCTGAGCGTCAGCGCGTTTTTCGGCACCATGACCAGCGCGGCAAAGACGCTGCCGGTGAATTTTTGGCAGTCGCGGCAATGGCACACCGTAGCGCTCGCCGCCTCGGCTTCCGCCGTATAGCGCACCGCCCCGCACAGACAGCCGCCCGTGATCGTCGCCATGAGCGCCTTCCTCTCAGTACTGCCCCTTCGGCTCGAGACCGAAGACGTGCTGCCCATACATCGTGCCGACCGCGTCCCAATTGAGGCTGACATGCCGCGCCACCGCGTTCGCGTCGCGCCAGGCGCGCTGCACCGGGTTGCTGAGATGCAGCCCCCAACCGCCCGTCGCCGCGTTCAACGCCTCGGCCGCCTGTAATGCGAGCTTAGTGACATAGGCCTGATTGCGCCGGCTGCGGATGCGGTCCGCGACGGTGATCTCCTGCCCGGCGCGCAGCTTCTGCAATGCGTTACGCATATCGGTCAGCAGGATCAGCTCGGCCGCTTCGACCGCGGCCGCCGCCTCCGCGACGCGCAATTGCACGGTCGCGAATTCCGCCATGCGCAGATTGCCGCCGGCGAGCGCGCCGCGCGTTTTGCGCCCCGTCGTCGAGTCGATAAAGGCCTCGAGCGCGCCCTTGGCGGCGCCGATCGCGGTCGAAGCCAGCATCGAGGCGCCGACCATCAACAGCGGCAGCCGGTAAATCGGGTTATCGTGGTGCCGCGCCCCCGGCGAGGTGCCGGCCCGCGTATCGGAAAACCGCAACACCCGGTATTCCGGCACGAAGGCGTCCTTGACGATGATGTCCTTGCTGCCGGTGCCTGCCAGCCCGCAGACAAACCAATTGTCGACGATCTCGTAATCGCCCTCCGGCAGCAGGAAGAACGCGCCCTCGAAGGGGGGCTCCTTCCCCGCGGGCGTGATCATCGCGCCGAGCTTGCCCCATTGCGCGAGATCGCAGCCGCTGGCGAACGACCATTGGCCGGAGAGGCGATACCCGCCCTCGGCCGGGATCGCCGTCCCGGTCGGCGCAAAGCAGGCAAAGGTGAAGGGGTCGGCGTCGCCCTCCCATAATTCGCGCTGCGCCTCGATCGGCCAATGCGCCAGCGAATAGCCATTCGACACCGCGCCATTGACGGTCCACCCGGTCGAGGCGCAGGCGGCCGAGATCGTCAGCGCGATCTTGAGCGCAACCTCACCGTCATACTCGAACCCGCCGAACATCCGCGGCCGGCAAGTCCGCAAAAGTTCCGCGTCGCGAAATTTTTCGACGATCTGCGGGGCGAGGTTGCGGCTGCGCTCGGTCTCCTCCGCCAAGGCGCGGATCTCCGGCACCATCGCGCGCGCCCGCTCGACGAGCTCGTCGGCGGAGGGGATCGCGAGGCGGCGGATCGCGGCAGTCGTCATTGGGAGCGCATCCCTAGGGGCGCTCCGGCTTTTCGGGCGCCGCGGCGGAATTGTAACGCGCGCCAAATTCCCGCGGCAATCAAATTGCCCGCCGGGCTCCCGGGTGCCCGAAAAGTTCCGCTCCCGGCTTGCCGACGGCTTCATTGCCCTGGGTCAATTTTGGGTCGCGCCATCGTTGAAGATGGGAGGGGTCGGCGCAAGCTGGCGTTTACCTCTATGAGCCCCAGGGGTGAACCCCCGCCCAGGGGACCACAACCGAGAGGTAGCAAAATGAACAAGACGATGTCCGCTATCGCGCTCGCCCTGCTGCTTGGCGCGGCGCCGATGGCCTATGCGCAGACCGCGCAGCACCCCAATTCGATGAACACGCAGACGACGAACGCGAACCGGGCCGAGGAGACGATCCAGGCCGATCAGATCCGCGCCAGCAAGATGATCGGCAGCTCGGTCTATGACGTCCAGAACCGTAACATCGGCAAGGTCCGCGACCTCGTCCTCGACAAGGACGGCAAGATCGCCGCGGTCGTCGTCGATGTCGGCACCTTCCTCGGCATGGGCGGCAAGAGCGTCGCCGTGAAGCTCAGCGATCTGAAGACCGACAATAACCGCCTCACCTTGGATCGCACCAAGGAGCAGCTGCAGCAGATGGCGAATTACCGGCTCGAGAACCGCACGACGGGCGCTGGCAGCACGACCTCGCCAGTGCATGGCGGCCACCTCGGCTCCGGCCGCTAATCCACCTTAGCATGTGACGCAGGCCCTCTCCCGCACCGCGGGAGAGGGTGCAGGGTACTTTTACTTTCCCCGTGGCCGGGCTCGTTCCGGCCACCCACGTGTTAAATGCTCTCCCGTAAGGCTGACATGGATACCCGGGACAAGCCCGCTCGGGTGGACGTTGTGTCGGCGTGTTGCTGCTAAAACCCGAGCGTCGGGACAACATCGGCCGGCGCGGGGATCCACTGCTTTACCGGCCGGCCTTCCTCCATGGCGCGCAATTCGCGCTCCAAAATCTTGCGCCATAGAATGATCGCCAGATCGGAGCGCCCAAGCCGCTCGTTGTTCCGGTCGGCGATCGGCCCCTGTCCGGCCTGCACAGCGATATCCTGTACCCGCACCCGGTCGGGGTGGTCGATCTCCTGAAACCGCACCCGTCCGTCCATGACCTCGCGCGCCAATTCCTCGGCCGGGCCGGCATGCGCGCGCTTCCCGTAATATTGTGCGCGCTTTTCGAGGTACGCGTCCTTTGCCGCCCCGGTCACGCCGACGAGGTTGGTGATGAACCAGCGGTTTGTCTCGTCGTCGATCGGGGTGAAGGCGAGATACAGCTCGCGCCAGCCGCCGGCGCCGTCGAGCCCCGCCATCGGCGGCACGATGACCCGCGTGCAGTTCGGCATGTAGTGCAGGCTGAGGCGCAGCTCGTTCCCGCGCGTCCCGGTGCGCAGCATCCCCCAATCGGTTTCTTCCGCGCCGATCTCCGGCAGATCGTAGATGCCGCTATGCGAGCCGCCGATGCGGTGCACAAAAGCGACATGCACCTCGTCCATCGAGTTCTCGAAACACTGCAGCCAGTTGCACGGCACGAATTGCGTCTGGTTCTCGATGAGCCCTTCGGCCTGCGGCGCCGGGTAGGGCGGGAAGGCCGGCGGCATGCCCTCGCCGAAATAGGCATGGACAAGCCCGAGATGTTCCCGCGTGGGATAGCTGCCGATCCGCACCTTGCGCACAAACCCGGCTTCCTCGGCCGGTTGCTCGATGCATTGCCCGCCGCACTCGAATTTCCAGCCGTGATAGACGCAACGGATATCGTCGCCCTCGACCCATCCCAGATGCATCTGCGCGCCGCGGTGGGGGCAGCGGTAATCGATCACCTGCGCCTTTCCGGACTCGCCGCGATAAAGCGCGAAATCCTCGCTCATGACGCGGATCGGCTTGGCTTGCCCCTTGGGCAGATCCTCGCTGCGCATCACCGGCATCCAGAACCGCCGCATAAACCGGCCCATCGGCGTCCCCGGCCCGGTACGCGCCAGGTCGAACTCCGCCCGCGTATTGCGTTCGATCGTGTCCATGACGTCCTCCGAATTCAGGCGGGCACCTTCACGGCTGCCGTGTCGCGCGCCGGCTCGCGCGCCGGATAAGGGTAGGGTCCGAGGCGGAGAAAGATGACACAGCTGACCGCCAGGAACACCTCATACACCATGAAGATCGGCGTGTAGGACCGGAACAGGTCGAAGCTCCCGCCGGAGAGCGTCGGGCCGATGCCCACGCCGAATGCGAAGATGCCGAACATCGTGCCGTAGATCTTCGCGTAGTTGCGCGCCCCGAAATAGCGGCTCGTGAAGAAAGCCATCAGATCGACCTCGGCGCCGATGCCGAGCCCGAGCGCCACCGCGCCGACATAGGGCACGATCCCGGTCGCGCCGGTCGCCAACAGCGCGATGCCGATCATCGGCAATACAAAAAACGTCACGGCGACATAGGGTCCCCACATCCGGTCGAGACACCAGCCCGACAGGACGCGGCCGAGGATCAGCGCCAAGCCGACGCCGGACAACGTTGCGGTCGCCGCTTGGAGCGCGATGCCGCGGTCGGTCATCAAGGCGACGATGTGCGTCAGCGTGCCGTTGATCGCGATGACATCGAGAAAGAACGCGGCCGCGAGCCCCCAAAACAGCGCCGAGCGGAACGCCTCGCCCGCCTCGATGCCCGGGAGGAGCACGGCGGGAGCGCCGTCCGCGGCGTGGGCGACCACGGGCGGCTCGCGCAGAAAGACCGCGACCGGCACAAACGCGATGACGAGGATCGCGATGCCGAGCCCGACATAAGCGGTGCGCCAATCGAACGCGGCGATCAGCGCCGCCGCCAATTGCGGCACCAGCGCGACGCCGAGCCCGACCCCAGCGATGCCGATGCCGAGCGCGAGACCGCGCTGCCGGTCGAACCATTGCGTGATCACCGCCGCGTAAGGGATCGGCGTCCCGACGCCGCCGATGATGCCGGTCAGGCCGAAGATCAGAAAGGTGATTGCAAAGGGCGAGGCCTGGATCAGCGCATAGCACGCCGTCGCGGCGGCATAGATCAGGAGGCCGGGGATCATGACGCGCCGCGCGCCCCAGCGGTCGACAAGCCACCCGATAACCGGGCAGGACAATGCCGACAAAGTCGAATGCAAGGTCAGCGCCGACGAAAACGTGGCGCGGCCGACGCCGAGCTCGGCAGTGATCGGCTTCAGGAACACGCCAAACGCAAACACGTTGACCGCGCCGCCGCCGACAATGAGGCCGCAGACCGTCGCAAAGACGATCCACCAGCGGTTCGCGAAGATCCCCCGCATCGGCCCTCCTCCCGATCTTTTACCGCGCATACCGGCTGTTCGGCCGAATCTAACAGAGTCTGTCGCGCGGTACAGCAAAGCGGGCTGGGGCCTTGATCGCACCGACAAAGATTAGGTCCCGGCGAAGGCCGGGACCCATCGATCAGCTGCTCCTGCACCGGCAGGCATGGATCCCGGCCTTCGCCGGGATCTATTTTTGTGTCGGTATTCAGCGCGACAGCGCCGCCGTGATCGCGCTGACCAGCGGCTTCATGAAATAGGTGCCCTGCGGCATGATCGCCGGTTCGAGCCCATGCCGCGCCAATTCCGTGGCGACGAGCGGCCCGATCGCCGCGATCGGCGTCGCGCGCAACGCCGCGGCGAGCCGCGCCTCGCTGCCCTCCGCCGCGGCCGCCGCGAAGAGCCGCGCCACTTGGGGCGCGCTCGTAAAGGCGATCGCATCGACTTCGCTGCGGCTCATCGCCTCGACCAGCGCGGCGATTTCGCGCGGATCGGCGGCCGGCAGATAAACATATGGCTCGACCGGGTCGGGCAATGCGCCGGCCTCGCGCAGAAAATCGACGAGCCGCGATGGCGAGGCCGGCGGCAATTGCACGCCGATCCGCCGCCCCGACAGATCCTCACCCGTGAGCGCGGCGATGATCCCGTCCGTCGTCGGGGTCGCGGCGCGCAATCTGGGGCTGAGCCCGATCTCGCGCAGGGCCCGCGCCGGCTTTGGCCCGCGCGTGATCGTGCGCATCCGGGCCAGCGCCTCGCGGAACGGTGCTTCGATGCCGGTCCGCGCCGCGGCGCCGAGCAGCCGGCGCAAGCCTTCGCCGGTCATCAGCACGAGATCGTCGAAGGGCGCCGCAATCGCACGCTCGATCCAGGCCCGCACCATTGCTTGGTCCGGGGCGTCGGCGATCGCCAGCAGCGGGCAGCGCAATGTCTCGGCGCCCTGCTCTTCGAGCATCCGCCCGAGCCGGTCCAGTTCGCGATGCTCGACAAGCGCGATACGCCGGCCGGCAAGCGGGTGTTCACTCGCTATAGAGTCAGGCGATGGCATCAGCGGGCATCCCGCATTGGACCGCGGGTGTCTCGCCCGCCCTCAGCAGAACCAAGCGCGGCCGGGGCGGCCGCGGTCCGGAAGGAAAAGGGCCGATGGTCACGGGCATCAGCGCGGTCACCCTGGCGACGCACGACATGGCGCGCGCCGTCGCGTTCTACCGCATGCTGGGATTGGCCGTCATCCATGGTGGCGAACAGGCGAGCTTCACGAGCTTTCGCATCGGCGGCAATTTCCTCAACCTGATCCTGCAACCGGCGGGCCGGGAGTGGTCGTGGTGGGGCCGGCTGATCTTCTACGATGACGATGTCGACGGCCTCTATGCCCGCCTCGTCGCCGCCGGCCTTCGCCCCGAGGCGCCGCCGCGCGATGCCGAATGGGGCGAGCGCTATTTCCACATCACCGATCCCGATGGCCACGAGCTCAGCTTCGCTTGGCCGCTCGAACGCTCCGCCGCCGCTCCTTGAGTAGCTGCGAGTAGCTGCCGCCGACACAATGGCGACGCAATGCCCGACGCAATGCCCGACGCAATGATTGATTTCCGCCGCCGCTGTCGCTAGATGCAGTCAGCCGCGGCAGTCACGTCCCCATCGTCTAGAGGCCTAGGACACCGCCCTTTCACGGCGGCAACACCGGTTCGAATCCGGTTGGGGACGCCAGCGCCATCAACTATTTAGCAGTATTACCTCAAAGACTTCTCCCGCTTTTCTCCCGCTTAGCGTCTGGGCAAACAAAAAGCCCCGTTCGCGCGGGGAAGGCCTCGAAAGATCGATCCGCAATGGCTCAGTCGAGGCTATCGCCGTCACCGGCGACGAGGCCCTCGTTACGACCCGCATCCGCGCGCGTGAGGCGGTCGAGACGAACGAAGAAGTTGTCGCGAAATTTCACACCGAATTGCGCCAAGCTCGCGAGCGTCTATCCGAGGCCGAGGCCGCCATCCGCATTGCGGCCCTGCGCGTGGTCAACGGCATCGTCACACGCGACGCTGCCCAATTGGCCGAACTCGAACGCTCTGCCGCTGCCAAGCGGCTCGAATTGCGCGTGGTCGATCAGTTGCTGATGGGCGACAAGGTGCGGATCGGCGAGGCGACCGCAGCGGTCCTGGCGAACCCGCCGCAGCAGCCCGAGGAGCCCGCCGGCTGGGAGGTGCGGCAACACTTGAACGAGGGGCGCACCGCGCGCAGGCGCGAGCTGCTCGAGAAGCTGACGGCCGGCGATGCCGACGCCGATCTGTGAAACGGAAACCCCGCGCACGCCTTTCGAGGGTCAGCGTGTGCGAGGCCGCGGGTCCATGGTACCGCGGCGCGGCCAGTCGACAGGTGTCGCGAAAATCCAACGGTCGACAACGGGCGGCGGTTTTTCTCCTTTCGGCCGCGTGCCCGTGATGATGGATGTAGCCAGGGGCGGGGTTGTGTTTAGGCGGCATGACCCCGCCCCGAACAGGCAAGGACCAATGAACGAACGCACGATTGCAAACCTCTCGCGCAGCATCGCGTACCACGAGGCGGCAGCCTCCTATGTCGAGGACGAGAAGGCACGCGCGATGCACGCTGATGCCGCCAAGCAACTGCGCGCTATCGTCGAACCTGCGCTAAAGGTCGCCTCGCACTGGCGCGCAATTGAGCGGAATCCGAACCCGCCTACTCGGCGGTACCGCGCGTTTTCGAGCATCGCGCGCGGGGCGGCAAGTCGATGAGTGCCGCGATTAGAAGTAACCATCGACTCGCGGCGGCGGGCGCTCTTTTTTACCCCGCGATGACGGATTGTCGGCGAGAGGGCCGGGGCGCGGTGTGTAGGCGACCGCTGCTCCGGCCCTGTTGATGGGACGTATACGCCACTAGTCCAGTGTACGAAGCCTCCCCAGTAGACGCACTATGTTGAGCGCGAAGAGACCAATAAGGGCACCACCAAGGAGAGCAAGCGTGCTGGGTTCGGGCACGTCCGATTGGACCGTAATTCCAGTATTATCCACGACAGTCCCTGGGAAGCCCGTCTCATTGAGGCTGGTTGGCGGGGTGAATGGAATGTCCACCGGTGTGACGGGTGGCGTCGTCCCCGGATCTACTTCGGACCAAAAGCGGATACGAACGCCATTACCCTGGGAAAAATCGGCAACGAGGCGATCACTCCATTGTCCTTCGTCGAAAAAATCATACGTATGTGTGCCACAAACTGGAGTGCCGACAACGTCGCAAACTTCTGTGCCGGAACCATAGGCATAGGATACGAATTCATATTGCTGACTATTGCCAGCATCAGAAATAAACGAAGGCTTCGGTTGGACATTTGATATTTGGAACGGTATATCCGCCCCGGTACGACTTAAGCTCAAAATTGAAGTGATCGATAGCGTGCTACTTCCCGGGTCAAGTGTTCCTGTCAACCGCAGAGCGGAGATGCCCCCGCTAAAACTATAAGTTCCATCAGGATTTAACGTAGCCGGAACCGGGAAGGTTTGGCCGACAAAATTCGTTGCCGTTGTACTAGTGAAGTAACCTTAAAATTTAAGGTTCCAGAGAGCGGGTTTGCAGTATTGCCGAAACCAGACGGGCTGATTGCAAAACCCCAAGTTCCATTGTACAGGCTGTCGGGGAAGCCGGGGCGCACAGTGAGTTCTTTCGTGGGGGTATTCCCGCTGTTACCCCATTCAATGTCGCCGATAAAATTGCCATTCGCATCGATGGTGGTAGCCAGTTTATCGACGTACACGAAGGCCCTCGTCTGACTCGCCGCGATGTCGGCTTGCTTGTCCATGATCTCCGCTTGGCGGGTATAAACGCACCATTGCAACAGACCAACTACAACCAAACCGCCAGTAAAAATCACAGTGAATATGGCCCCAATCCGCTGAGTCCAGCGATCAAAGCCTGTTTGGTAGCCGTTGAGATTCTCTACGGCGCGGCGGCGATTGCCGTTTGGCTGCTGGGGCGCGCTGAAAGTTATGGTTCCGTGAAGGGTCAAATCGCCCTTTGTACCTTGGCCTTCGTTATCGCGAGCGCCGCTTTCCCCGCCGCCATGCTGATAGGTCATCGTCTATTTTTTGGTGATTGGTGGCCGTTCTTTGGTCCGCTTGCGTCTCGTAACGCGATGCTCGCGAGCGGCTTCGGGATCAGCGTCCAGGATCGCTTCGATGATGCCTCAAAGGCGAGATCATCTGTACGGGAACCAGGACGAGTGCCCGCAGGTTTCCGCTCTGGCTTGCCCTTTGGCTTTCGCTCTTTGTCTGACACCGCGCCCAACGTGCCGGTTCTTCGCCTTGCCGCCGACGAATGTTTGAAATAACCGTCAGATGGTCGAGTCAAGCCGTCACCTCCAACCGCCACGCTGAACCGGGAAAGCTAACGCAACGCGGACGGCCTGACCCGTGCGTCTTCCTTAGCGAAGGCCGGGGCAAAAGGGCAAGCCGCCGCTCGGGAGTTCAGTCAAATCGGGCGGTTCGGGTGTGCCGACGAGCGCCCCGCGGGCCGCTTGCACAACGAATCAAGAGAGCTCTTTCCGTTGGACTTGCGGCAACGCAGCCTCGGCTCACGCCTCGCAGGAAAGACGCGAGCACGTTAACTGAACGTTAATAAAACTGACCGCATGCAAGTTTTGAAAGCCGCTACCAAAGTAGTATAAAGCCGCTCCTGAAAGGCAGGGGCTTTTAACTCCTCCTCTGCCAAGGGAGGCTGCCGTGCTGGACGAAATTTCGATCCTCTCTGATCCTGCGTATCTATGGTTGGACTTGGCCGCGTTTCTTTTATTCGTAAGTTTCGCTGCGTGGACCGCCATTATTCGGCATCGACCGCAAGTGCAAGATGATCCAGCCCGCGCCGAGGAACGACTCGCAGCCTGAGCCCCGGCCTGGAATGGGCTAGCCGTTTGTTTAGCTCGTCCGTTCGATTATCGAGCCAGTTCTAACATAACGATCAACCTGGTCCTTATTCGGGCTGGGCGGATCAGGCCGTCACCTCCGCCGCTTGAACCGGGTTTTAACGGCGAGGTCTGAGAACTCGGTACTTCTGCATCGCGTATCGCAGTGCCCGTCGCAGCGCATTGGGGCCGCTGAACGTTCTCGTTTCGCTCCGACCATTATCGCCAACCCGTTCGACGCGCCACTGGCCGGGTCTTTCCTGATCTTCAAAGAGCTTAGCCACGTCCGACATGGCAGTCCTCCCATGCCCCGATAACGCTGTTTCGGCCTGTTTCGTCGGGTGGTAATGCGGGGCGCGGGCGCTCCTTTACGATTCACGGTTGCGAACACGCCAGTTTTGACACGGCCTAATCGCCTATGCCACTAGGGAATATTGGGCGTCCATAGTCCCGGCGAACGGATATGGCTCAGTCGCGAAGTTGCCGCGGGCAAAATCCTTCGGATCAATCTATGTCAATCGGAACGGGCCCAATCGGCTCCCGTTGGCAAGGTGTGGCCGGCGGCGCTTCACCCCTCACCGCGGCCAACGGG
>JBKOVT010000322.1:0-9932 GCA_046724035.1 Pseudomonadota bacterium
TCCCGATGCGATTTACTGCATGACCTCCGCGAGCCCTGAACAAAGGAGGCGCCGGATGACCGTGACCCAGACCGAGAAGGCCAAGCAGTTCCGGGCGCTGCATGAGGCGCCGGATGCCTTCGTCATCGCCAATGTGTGGGACGGCGGGTCGGCCCGAATGATGGCCGGCCTCGGGTTTAAGGCGCTGGCCACATCGAGCGGCGCCTCGGCCGGTTTACTGGGCCGGCGTGACGGCCATGTGACACGTGACGAGGCCATGGCCCAGGCGCGGGTGATTTGCGAGGCCACCGGCCTGCCGGTCTCGGCCGACCTGGAGAAAGGGTTCGGCGATGCTCCTTCTATCGTCGCCGAGACGATCAGGCAGGCGGCAGAAGCCGGGCTGGTCGGCTGCTCGATCGAGGATGCGACCGGCAACCCCGACGCGCCGATCTTCGACCTCGGCCCCGCGACGGAGCGGATTGCCGCCGCGGCGGCCGCCGCGCGGGCATTGCCGTTCTCGTTCACGCTGACCGGGCGCACCGAAAATTTCCTGCGCGGGCGGCTCGATCTGGACGACACGATCAAGCGGCTGAAAGCGTATGAGGCGGCGGGCGCGGACGCGCTGATGGCGCCGGGGCTGCCCGACCTGGATGCCGTCCGAGCGGTCTGCGCGGCGTTGGACAAGCCGTTCAATTTCATGGCCGGGATCAAGGGCAAGTCGTTCACCGTCGCGGCTTTGGCCGCAGCCGGCGTGAAGCGCATCAGCCTCGCAACCTCACTGTATCGAGCGGCTATGACCGGGCTGTTGAACGCGGCGAAGGAAGTCCGGGAACAAGGCACGTTCGGCTATATCGACACGTCGCTTGCCACTCCCGAAATGAACGCGTTCCTCCGCCAATAAAAGACGGAAAGCATCGAGGGACGACTGTTCGTAAAGCTCGGAGTTAGCGTTAGCCCAACTATTTCCTCAACGCACCTCTTCCGCAAAAGACTGGCGGGTGGCAGCTTTGGGGTAAAACCGGAAGCCCGCCACCCCGAACAGGAGCTTTCTGCTCAGCGCCGATAGCGGACCTCCACGCGGCCACGTCGGGGGCTTCCGAAAACGGCACATTGCCTAGGAACCGGAGCTAAAACCGCATCAATTCCTTGCCAGGCCATCGGGTACGCCCGATCAAACGCGCCAAAGGCGGTTGCGCGCGTCGCGTTACCTGAGGGTTCGAAGGTATGCTTGCCGAAAGGCGCTCACCGCCGCACGGTTAGGGTTTGCCTCGCAGTAATTGAGCGCCCGGTTTTCTGCATCCGGGATCGCGCCGACATTGATCGTGCGAGCGCGAAGGCTTGATGCCTGATAGCCGAGGTAAAACAGCGATGCCGCAGCGCGATCATCTTCGGGCAATTCGAGCAGTCTCGCACACCGCACCGCGCGGATGGTGACCCGCCGGTTCGCGGGTGGCGCTTCTGCGGTCGGGGCGGGGGCAACTGCCGGGGCGGGAGGCGGCGCCGGAGGTGGGGCGGCCGTGGTGGTCGGCGGCGGCGCTTGCACACAGGCGAACAGCAATCCCGACAGCAACAATACGGCCAGTTTCCCCTTCATCGCGTTGCTCCCATGGTCAACTTGGTCTCAGCGAAGGCCGGTTTGCGGAGATTCCGTTATCGACTACGTGGACATAGCAAACACGCGATTTCACTCGCTCCAATTGATATAGATCAATGGCATCGGCCAATGCATCTTCGAACTATACATTCCAACTCCGCAGGCATGCCTTTTCGTATCGCGCAGTCAGGCTTTGATCGAGGCCGACGCCTTTCGGGAGGTAGTCTCGCGCTGGAAAGAAAGTCCGTCCAGGCACCCACGAATGAGGCCGCAGCGATGAACAAGTCTCTGCTTTATGTAGCGCCAATCGCACTGATCGGGTTCATGGCTTCGGAGGCTGTCGCCGCGCCCGCCGCGCTGAGCAGCATCGGTCAAAATATCACCGCGGCTGCGCCGGAAGGAGCAGGTGCGCCGTTGGTGCTTGTGCGGCGGGGTGGTGGCGGTGGGGGTCGCGGGGGTGGCGGAGGATTTCGTGGCGGTGGCGGTCGCGGCGGTGGTGGATTTGCGGGTGCCCGCGGCGGTGGCGGTCGCGGAGGCGGCAGCTGGGCGGGTGCCGGTCGCGGGAATTTCGCCGGGGGTAACCGCGCGAACTTCGCCGGAGGCAACCGCGCGAACATCGGCAGCGGCAATCGCACCTTCAACCAAGGCAACCGCAATGTGAACATCAGCGGTAACTACGGCGGGTATGGCGGCGGCTACGGTTGGGGCGGCGTCGCGGCGGGTGTCGCGGCTGGCGCCGTCGTCGGCGCTGCCGCTTCCAGCTATGCCTACCCGTCCTATTATGCAGCACCCGTCGCGGCTCCATACTGCCCATACCCGGACTACCCGAATTGCGGGCTTTGAGCGGCTCCACCGCGACGGCACACTTCGACAACGTTTGCGCCTCGCCAGACGCCGAGATAGCGCGGGATGATAGCCCCTAGTTAGAGGTCTCCCGAGGACCGATTCCCCGGGACCATACAGCGCGATCTGGTCAGCTCGACGAGTGCCGCGCGGCGCGATGTCGGCTGGTAGCTAGTCGCGCCGATGTCACTTCCCTCAGCCGAATACATCCGGCTCTGGGTTGCTGGTGCGTGGGGCAATGCAGCTCGCTCTTGCCGCTAAGCGGGTTTCCTCCCTCCCACCACATCTTCTGGATGTAGTGGCGTGCGTTTCTGAGGGGATGTCCAATAGACAGGTCGCAGAACGGCTTGGCTATAAGAATGCACGAACGGTGGGCACTCTCGTCTATGAGATAAATAAAAAGCTCGGATTAGAGAGGATTTCCTCGAGAACAGAGAAGCGGAGACTTCTTATCGATGCGTTCAGAACGGCGCGCACCAAGAGCGTTGTGAGGATTAAGATGTCGCCCGTTCTTGCACTAGACGCCAATACGGCTGACCGATTGCGCTCCTTCTTGAGACGAGGCTATGAGATCGAAGCGCTTGAAGTGATCCTTCGTAAGCCGTCGTTAGTGTCTCGTGACGTAAGGTCACGTGTACCGGCATCCAGATAGGCCGTTTCCATTTCGTCCGAGGGATATCATGCTTGCGAATAATTCGCAGTGCTAGGGATCCGCTTCTGCTGGGCGCCTCAGAAACATAGGCAGATGTTTTGGGATGGTTTTCCGAGAGCCATTGTGCCCAGACGCTCTGATCGAGGGGGCACAGTGCAGCTCAATCGCGGGCGTCGTTGTATTGTCAACCTGAGAGCGAGTAATGGTGCGCAGTAGTGACGCAGCTCTTGGCCTGGGCCGGCCGATTGAGCGGCGGGATTTTCTTCAAGGTATGCTTATCGGTACCGGTGCCGCCCTAATGGGTGAATTGTCACCTGTTCTGGCGCGCGCGGCCACGCTTGAGGCGGCGGCCCAGGATCAACCCGGCTATTATCCTCCCGAACGTCTTGGTCTGCGTGGCAGCCACCCAGGCGCCTTCGAGGTGGCCCATGCCCTGCGTGACGGCTCTTTCTGGGATCGTGCAGGTGCGATCGCCGACGACGGCGAGACTTATGACTTAATAGTCGTGGGGGGTGGGATCAGCGGCCTTTCGGCCGCGCATTTTTTCCGAGCGGCAGTACCGAAGCGCGCGACGGTTTTGATCCTCGATAACCACGACGATTTTGGTGGTCACGCCAAGCGTAACGAGTTCCATATCGGCGGCCGCATGCAGCTACTGAATGGTGGCACCTGGGGCATCCAGAGCCCGACGCCCTATCGGCCGCCAGCAGCCGGCCTATTGGCCCGTTTGGGGATCAACCCTATGGCGTTGTCCAAGACCTGCGATCACCCGTCAGTTTATCGTGGTCTGGGCCTCAGACCCGCCGTCTTCTTCGATCGGGAGACCTTCGGCGTTGATAAGCTCGTTGTTGGGCTGGGCCGAGCCACAACGCCGAGGCACCTGAAAAAACTGCTGACGCAAGCGCCGTTGTCCGATGGGGTGAGGAAGGACATCGTGCGGATCGAGACCGGCGCGGAAGACCCGATGCGTGGGCTGAGTTCGGCGGAAAAAAAAGATCGTCTCTCGCGGATTTCGCACGCGGATTATCTGGTGCACTGGCTAAAGGCTGATCCGGGCGTGGTGGCTTACTACGGGCACAAAACCGACGCACTGTGGGGCTGCGGTATCGATGCCGTCTCGGCTATCGACGCCTGGGGTGCTGGTCTAGCGGGCTATCAAGGTTTGAAGTTGAGCCCAGGATCGACAATGCGAATGGGCTACACACCGGCGGGCTTGGTCTCGACCGGTGGCTCGCCAGTGTTCCACTATCCGGATGGCAACGCTTCGATCGCGCGTCTCCTGGTGCGGGACCTGATCCCAGGCGCCATCCCAGGTAACGACGCCGAAGATATCGTGACGGCGCGGGCCGATTACAGCCAACTCGATAGGCCGGGCGCGCCGGTGCGGATCCGATTGAACAGCACAGTCGTGCGCGCTCGGAACATCGGTGATACGCCGACTTCGGGTGGGGTTGAGGTCGCCTATGCGCGCGGCGATAAGGTCTATAGCGTCCGAGGCAAGTATTGCGTGATGGCCTGCTGGAATATGATGATCCCTTATCTATGCCCGGAATTGCCGCAAGCACAAAAGGACGCACTGCATCTGCTGATCAAGATGCCGCGGGTCTATAGCAGCGTGGCATTGCGCAATTGGACCGCCTTTAAAAGGCTCGGGATCAAGAGCATTTATGCGCCAGGCTCCTACCACTCGTCATTCGAACTCAATCCGACGGTAGACATCGGCGGCTATGTCAGCCCACGCTCGCCCGAGCAACCCACTTTGATCACCATGGAACGCACCCCCGCACTGCCGGGTCTGAACGAACGCGAGCAGCACCAGGCAGGGCGGGCCGAACTCCTCACCACTTCCTTCGAAACGTTTGAGCGCAATATACGCGACCAACTCGGCCGCACCCTCGTCGCGGGCGGATTTGACCCGGCTCGAGATATCGAAGCGATTATTGTCAACCGATGGCCGCATGGCTGTGCGCCGGAATACAATGCCTTGATCGATGGCGACACGCCGCCGGATCGAATGCCGAATCTGATCGGCCGCGCCCGTTTTGGCCTCATTGCAATCGCCAATTCAGATTCCGGTATGGCGGCCTATACGGACGTGGCCATAAACCAAGCCCACCGCGCCGTGCACGAGCTAATAGGGTAGCGGAGGGCTGGCACGCGGCACGCTCTCAAGGAGGCCTGGCACCAGCGCGCGCCGTCGATTCCTTCAGATCCCGTGCCTGCATCTAAAGTCACCTCGAGCGCACCTTTGCATCGGCGCTACGATGCCGGTGGCAGCATACGATCTGGTGTCCGGAATCAAAGGGGGATGAAAGCGCACCACCGCCGCGACATTGCTTAACCGCAGGTCAAGACTTAGAGGCTGATCTTTCAACAGTATAATCCTCCACGGGGTTGAACTGGCTTCCGGCCTCCTTTGGATGCGCGTGCGCTGGATCGGAGAGCGCCCTTATGTACAAGCAGTTGCTGAATCGGCGTCAATTCGGGTCTTGGTTGACGCTCGGATCCTCGCTCCCTGCGGTCGGCCCGATATTCATGGTGCCATCAACCGGATTGGCTCGTACCGAATCCGCCATGTTAAAATTGCCCGGTGGGACGATTGTCCCGGCGCTCGGCCAGGGTTCGGCTGATCTCGCGCAGGGAAGACGTCCGGAGGCCGCCGAGGCGGAGGCGCTACGCACCGGTCTATCGCTTGGAATGACGCTGATCGACACGGCGGAGATGTATGGCGGCGGTCGTTCCGAGAAATTGATCGGCGTCGCGATTGGCGGTCGACGCGACCGCGTGTTCCTGGTCTCGAAAGTGTCGCCCAATCATGTGGCCCGCGACGGTATCGCGCGGGCTTGCGATGCGACCCTCGCGCGTCTCGGCACCGATTATCTCGATCTATACCTGCTGCACTGGCCCAGTCGGGACGCGGCCCTGCGCAGCGTCGTTGCCGCGTTTGAAAGTCTGCGCGCGGGCGGGAGGATCCGCGCATGGGGCGTCTCCAACTTCACGGTCAGCGACATGGAAGACCTGTTCCGTGTTCCAAACGGAAACCGCTGTGCGACCAACCAGGTTCTCTACAACCTCGGCAATCGCGGTATCGAACGTGACCTGCTGCCCTGGTGCCGGCAGCACGGCATGCCGGTGATGGCCTATTCGCCGCTCGGTGGCCCCGGTGCCAGCCTGCTGCGCGATCCCACCCTCGCCCGTATCGCCGCTTCACATGGGTGCGCGGCGGCCGCTGTCGCGCTGGCATGGACGATCCGCAATGGTGATGTTATCGCCATTCCCGAATCCGGCTCGACGGAGCATGTAAAGGAGAACGCTGCGGCGCTTTCCTTGACGCTCACACCGGATGAATTTCATACATTGGAAGCAGCATATACATCGTCCAAGCGCTAGAGCGGATTTGTGTTGCGCGGAATCAGGAATGCTGATTCTAGAGCACTGGTCGCTTTACTATCAGCAGTTGCCGACCCTGTTTCTGCCCAGCGAGCCCAAAAAAACCGCCCTCTCTATCCTTGCTGTCCTTTGTCCAGTAGGGATGAAGCCGCAGCGCATCAGGTCGAGATAGGGGTGCCCGGCTTTTGCATAGCGCGCGATGGGCAGATTCTTCTTGTAGCAATTCCCCTCCCGACCCGAGGAACGGACCTGTCGCCCGGATCTTTATTCCGCTCGCGGTTTCGCGAGGCGTTTTTAACGACGCCGCTCCCTCGTGCCTATCGAGGCCTTCTACGAATGGAAAAGGCTCGGTCCCAAAGAGAAACAGCCTACGCCATCGCGCTCGCTGACTGCCGCATCATGGCTCTGGCGGGGCTACCGGAGACGTGGCATTCAGGAGACGCGTGACTGCCCCCGAACGGCAGGACAGGAGCGTCGATAGTGTCGAGTGGGCAGCCGTCGTCGATCGCGAAAAGATTGTCCGCTTTCCAACTCGGTCGGAGCCGGTGCTCTCGCGGAATGGCGGCTTTGGGGCAAACCGGAACCAGCCGGTCTCCGTCACCGGCTTCCACTACGCGTCGACAGCGGTCATCCAAATTTGAACGGCGGCATTAATGCCCTCAGCGCCAATTGGCCATCTCCGTACCAGAGTCACGACCTATCGATGGACAGTGGATCGTTGGTGCCAGGCAACACACGCCGCGAGACTTTGAACATCTTTTAAGAGCGGTCATATGTTTCTGGGGCAGAGCGCTTCCTGCAATTTATCCCGGATCGCCTGCAGCAGCGCCTTCGGTCCCGATGATTTCTTTATCAGTTGAATTCCCAACTGGAGCGCCTGCTGCTCGACGCTCGAATGATCAATCGCTGTGGTCAGAATGATCGGGGTGGTCCACTCCCGTGTTCGTAACTCTGAAATAACGTCGAGACCACTGAGGCCTGGCATGTCGTAATCCAGGATTAGGCAATCGACCTTGGGGCTCACCCCTAGGAAAGCGACGCCACCTTCATACGTGTGCACATAAGCGCCATGCACTTCCAGGAGAGCGCGGATCGAATCGCAGACAGCGCCATCATCGTCCACGACCGCGATCGTCGGACCCTCGATGCGTAATGGTCTGTTTGGCCGATTTGCTTCTTGGTGCTTCGCGGAAGTCACAAGGGGCAAGGTACGCTGAGCCGTTCGGCTGATAAGGATCGTTCGCTCTGGAGCGCTCCGCGCTTCGCCGCCGATAGCTTGAGGTTTTCACTGCGCGGAAGGCTATATCCTAACGCGCCAGCGCCCGCGTTTCGTTGATGTACATCAAAGAAGGATCGAGCGGCTCTTTTACGGCATGTGCGGGCGCACGCGGCAGGGTGAACGTGAAAATTGTCCCGCCTCCGGGATTGTCGCGAGCCTGCAGCTTGCCACCGTGCGCCTCTATGATGACCCGGCAGATCGATAATCCAACACCTAGGCCACTCGCCTTCGTGGTCACAAAGGGCTCAAACAGCTTCTCCTGTATCTCCTGCGGCAGCCCGGGTCCCGTGTCGGAGATGCTCACTTCGATCATCCCGTCAGAGGCTAGGTTTGTGCTGATACTCAGGGCAATTCGTTCATGATCTGACATCGCCTCGATGGCATTGCGTATCAGGTTGAATGCGACTTGTTCGATCTGCACACGGTCAAAAAACGCTGACTCGGCATTGGGGGAAAGCTTCATCTCAATTTTGGGCCCCTGATCATTCGCTAAAGCAACCGCCCTATGAAGCACTTCCGGTATGCTGCCCATATGCTTCTCAGAGTCCTGACGAGCAATAAAATCTCTCAGATGTTTTATTATCTCGGTTGCCCGGGCAGATTGCTCGGCTAACCGCTCCAATAATGGTTCGACCCGATCCGCCTTTGAGGTCCTGACCATCTGGATAGTTGCCGAAACGTAGTTCGAGATCGCGGTGAGCGGCTGAGTTACCTCATGAATTAACCAGGAGACATTTTGCCCGAGTTCACTAACCCGCGATAAATGTATCAGCACCGCTTCCATTTCGTTGAGACGCCGTTCGCGCTCCTGGCGCTCCATCAGGGCCGCGCGAGCTTGACGTCCATACAATGTGATTGTTTCCCATAACAACACGAGCAACACGAATAGTGATGTCATCCAGTCAAAAGCACGGCCGACGTACCACCCGGCGTCAAAGCGACCGCTAGTCACAAATGCACCGAGGCAAATCGTGCAAAACCAGGCAAACATTACGACCATGAGCCATAAATCCAATATCGATCGAGGCCGTCTCCTGATGAGCAGCACCAAGGCGGCAAGCGGAAGCACAAGGAGCATTCCCACCGCTACGCGAGCCTCAGTTGTAAACTGTCCGTTCTCTACAAGGGGCGGCAGCCAGTTTTGACCCTGTGTTACAAGCAACGTGACCGCAACAACGCCTCCTAAGGCAGCGAGTCCCGCACTGAGCATCGCTACCGTACCTTGCATTCGGCCTTCTTCGCGGTCACGGCGCAGAGCGAACGCAGCGACGGTGAACGGAAACACAGAGTGCCAGGCTAAATACAACCATGCAGCGCTCTGAGGACCGGCACCCAATAGTCCGGGTGCTGAAAAAGTGCCTGGAAAAGTCAACGCATGAGGAATCACGATTAGGGCTGTGAATAGATAACCGCCGGCAAGCCTATTTAGCGCCGGCGTTCGGCTGATCGAGTATTGCCCGAACAGAAGCGCGGCGGTGATCAGATCATTCGTCGATAGCAGGCTTTCTTGGACCAGAATGAAGGCAGGGGCTGGAGCCCAGGCGATTTGCGCGAATGGCAAGGTCCCAAGGAGCCCTGCAACTAGCAGCACGCAGAGCGCAGCCGCAACACGAGTATGAGCGGCGTGCGACGGGAGGGCCGATAGGAGGACAGGCGTATTTTGAATGCGGTCGGGCACTGTCAGATCCTTTTAGCTGGGTCATAGCAGTGCGTGCGCAAGCGCGCCGCATTCAGGGGCGGTTTCCTACGGAAACGGCCGGAACGTGCTCTGCCTGGGTTGGAAAGTCGAATAAAATTGGTGTGTCCAATCGACGCGCCAACGGCCCATGGGCTGCGCGGCGAGGGGCCGTTTGCGTTTGCGTACCAAGAAGGCATTCATCTGCCCTTCAAGCAGTCTATCCCGATGTAAAGGGTGGACAGGACTGCCGCGCGCTTACCAGTCATATTGACATCACGCCAACGCTTCTCGCTATGGCTGGCATCGAGGCCACGAAGCGCACCGAAATCGCGGGACGAGACCTGCCGGGCAAAGATCTTGACCAAAATACTCGGATCACCAGTGCTGGTCTTCGCCTCCCCCACGATTTCAAAACGCTGACCAGAATAACCATCAAAAAAGGCCGCGCATAGAGAAACGGCGTACTGCTCAAAGGCTTCAATCAGGCCGGTACGCTGTTCTGCCGTCAACGAAACCC